>PAKW01000025.1 GCA_002707215.1 Halomonas sp. | reverse complement strand
CTGGTAATCGGAAACCACAACGGGCTCTTTCGGCGTTTCCACCGGCGTCTCGTTCAGCGCCCCCTCTTCCTGGGCCAGAGCAGCCAACGGCAAACAGGCGAGCAGCAATGCCGGGCAGGCGATTCGTTTCATTTTCGTGATACCCTTTCGTTCATCGATTTCAGTACAGAGTTGCATAAGCCAACCCACGCTTCAATACAGAATCCGGACTTGTTTTGACATGACCAGCAAAAACACACCACCAGTGGTTCTTGTGGACGGATCGTCCTATCTTTTCCGTGCTTATCATGCACTTCCACCGCTGACTACCAGCAAGGACCACCCCACCGGTGCGATCAAGGGTGTGATCAGCATGATCCGGCGCCTGGAGCAGGATTTCCCCGGCTCAAAGATGGTGGTGGTCTTCGATGCCAAGGGCAAAACCTTCCGGCATGACCTGTACCAAGAGTACAAGGCCAATCGGCCGCCGATGCCTGAGGACCTGGCCTGCCAGATCGAACCCATCCGCGAAATCGTGAAGGCCATGGGGCTGCCCCTGCTGACCGTAACCGGCGTCGAGGCGGACGACGTGATCGGCACCCTGGCCAACGAAGCCACCAGCAAGGGCATTGACGTGGTGGTTTCGACCGGCGACAAGGACATGGCACAGTTGGTCAGCGACCACGTAACGCTGATCAACACCATGACCGAAACCCGGATGGACCGGGAAGGCGTGGTGGAAAAGTTCGGTGTTACCCCCGAGCAGATCGTCGACTACCTGGCCCTGGTGGGCGACAAGGTGGACAACATCCCGGGAGTTGACAAGTGCGGACCGAAGACCGCGGTGAAGTGGCTGCAGACCTACCAAGATCTGGACAATCTGGTTGAGCATGCGGATGAGATCAGAGGCAAGATTGGTGAATACCTCCGGGAAGCCACTGAAGCCCTCCCCCTGAGCCGCGAACTGGCCACCATCCGCACCGATGTGGAGCTGGACTTTGGCCTGGAAGATCTGAAACTGCGTGAGCAGGATGACCAGCAGTTGCTGGAACTGTTCCGGGAGTACGAATTTCGGAGCTGGATTGCTGAACTGGAGAGCAATAAAAACCCGCAAACACCAGCCAGCAAATCCGCCAGCGAAAACCTGGCGCCCAAGACCGGTAAAAACTACAGCGTCATCACCGACCAGGGCGATCTTGACCGCTGGTTGCAGCGCCTGAAATCCGCCGACCTTTTCGCCTTTGATACCGAAACCACAAGCCTTCGTTATATGGACGCCGAGATAGTTGGCGTCTCCTTTGCCATCACTCCGGGTGAAGCGGCCTATGTGCCCCTGGCTCATGACTACATGGGGGCTCCGGACCAACTGGACCGTGAGGCGGTACTGGAACAGCTCAAGCCACTGCTTGAAGATCCCGGCCAGGCCAAAATCGGACAGAACCTGAAATACGACAAAAATGTGCTGGCCAATCACGGTATCACTCTTCAGGGGATTGCCGAGGACACCATGCTGGAGTCCTATGTCCTGAATTCCGTGGCCCCCCGCCACGATATGGACAGCCTGGCCATGCTCTACCTTGGCGAAAAGACCATCAGTTTCGAATCCATCGCCGGCAAGGGCGCAAAGCAGCTCACCTTCAACCAGATCGAGCTGGAAAAAGCCGCACCCTACGCCGCCGAGGATGCGGACATCACACTGCGACTGCACCGGGTTCTGAGGCCAAAGCTGAAACAAACCGGCAAACTGGCGTCCGTTTACGAGGAAATCGATCTGCCCCTGGTGCCTGTGCTTTCGCGTATGGAACAGCGCGGAACCCTGATCAGCGCGAGCACACTGCGCCGGCACAGCCAGGAGCTGGCCGAACGTCTGGCCGAACTGGAAAAGGAAGCTCACGACGTCGCAGGTGAGACCTTTAACCTGGGCTCCACCAAGCAACTCCAGACCATTTTCTACGACAAAATGGGCTTGCCGGTCGTCAAGAAAACCCCCAAGGGCGCACCGTCAACCGCCGAGCCGGTGTTGCAGGAACTCGCTCATGAGTATGAACTGCCGCGACTGATCCTCGAACACCGGAGCCTGAGCAAGCTCAAGTCCACCTACACCGATACTCTGCCCGAGCTGATTCACCACCGGACGGGCCGTGTGCACACCTCGTACCATCAAGCCGTCACAGCGACGGGGCGGTTATCCTCCTCCGAGCCAAACCTGCAGAATATCCCTATCCGCAGCGAGCAGGGGCGACGGATACGTCAGGCGTTTATCGCTCAGCAAGGGTACAAACTGGTCGCGGCGGATTACTCCCAGATCGAACTGCGGATCATGGCTCACCTGTCCGGCGACAAGGGACTGCTCACTGCCTTTGAACACGGGGAAGATATTCACAAGGCAACCGCCGCCGAAGTGTTCGGCGTAAACCTGGACGAGGTATCGCCGGACCAGCGCCGGAGCGCCAAGGCCATCAACTTTGGCTTGATCTACGGCATGTCCGCCTTTGGTCTCTCCCGGCAACTGGATGTGGAGCGCAAGCTGGCCCAGCAATACATCGACCGCTATTTCGAGCGTTACCCGGGGGTACTGGCATACATGGACAACATCCGCAAACAGGCCCACGACAATGGTTTTGTAGAAACCCTGTTTGGTCGCCGCCTGTACCTGCCCGAAATCAACGCCCGAAACAAACAACTGCAACAGGCTGCCGAACGGACCGCCATCAACGCGCCCATGCAGGGCACCGCAGCGGACATTATCAAGCGGGCCATGGTGGATGTGGAGAACTGGCTGCTCACCGAGCATGCCGACGAAGCCCGGATGACCATGCAGGTTCACGATGAACTGATTCTGGAAGTAAAGGAATCGGCCCTGGAGAAAATCCGTAAAGGACTGGTGAAACGCATGTCGGCAGCCGCAGAGCTGGATGTACCACTGCTGGTGGAAGCCGGAGCCGGCGACAACTGGGACCAAGCCCACTGAGACACCCCAAAACAGGGCATGGACGACGGTCCGAAGCGCACCCTGCGCGACCAGGTGGTTGGCTGATCAGTACGCGGTGCAGGGTTCCCAGAATGCTTTGCGAAACATCTGCAACGAAAGCCTGATGGTGCGGCGCAGGTTAGTCGTCCTGAATCGAGAGCCTGTCCACCGAAGACGACAATTTATCCGCCCCCTGGGCATCGGCACCCAGTTTAATCATCAGGCGCAGATCATTGGCGGAGTCGGCATGAGCCAGAGCGTCTTCGTAAGTAATCGATCCGTCGGAGTACAGCTGGTAAAGCGCCTGATCGAAGGTTTGCATACCGGATTCGTTGGACTTGGCCATCAACTCCTTCAGGCGATGCACCTCGCCCTTACGGATCAGGTCCGCCACCAGCGGAGTATTGATCAGCACCTCGATAACCGCCTTACGCCCTTTACCATCGGGTGTGGGAATGAGCTGTTGCGCCACAATGGCCCTGAGGTTCAGGGACAGGTCCATCCAGATCTGGTTATGCTGTTCCGGCGGAAAAAACTGAATGATCCGGTCCAGTGCCTGGTTGGCGTTATTGGCATGCAATGTCGCCAGACACAGGTGGCCGGTTTCGGCAAACTGCACCGAGTATTCCATGGTCTGGCGGGTACGCACCTCACCGATCAGGATAACGTCCGGTGCCTGACGCAGGGTGTTCTTCAGAGCCACTTCAAAGCTTTCGGTATCAATCCCTACTTCCCGCTGGGTCACGATACAGCCCTGGTGCTGGTGGACGAATTCGATCGGATCCTCTATGGAAATGATGTGGCCACGGCTGTTACGGTTACGGTGCCCCAGCATGGCCGCCAGCGAGGTGGACTTGCCGGTACCGGTGGCACCCACAAACATGATCAGGCCCCGCTTGGTCATGGCCAGATCCTTGATCACCCCCGGCAGGGCAAGGTCGTCAATCTGCGGAATCTTCACCTCAATCCGGCGCAACACCATGCCGCAGAGGTTGCGCTGGAAGAAGGCGGAGACCCGGAAGCGGCCAATGCCCCGGGCGCTGATCGCAAAGTTACATTCGTGGGTTTCCTCAAACTCGGCGCGCTGTTTTTCGTTCATCGAGCCGTAGACAAACTCCCTCGTCTGCTCCGGCGTCAGCGCGTTCTTGGTAACCGGCAGCACTTTCCCGTTCACCTTCATGCTTGGCGGCACACCCGCTGTAATAAACAGGTCCGAACCGCCCTTTTCCACCATCAGCCGTAACAGTTTTTCGAATTCCATTTTTTTACCCAGTCTTCATTTTTTGGTGCCTGGGTGGTGTGGGTACTGCTTCCCGGGACGCGCTGTAAATACATCCATGTAAGCTTGACTGCAGCATCCATGCTGCAGTCAGTCCCGGAAAGCAGTACCCGCCCCACCCTTCAAACTCTATTCGGGTCAAACTCTAATTCGGGGAGTCCGGCTGGATTACCCCGCTACTCCCTACACCCGACTCTGGGCACAGGGAACAAGAAAGTTAGAAGTTATCAGGCATCTTCGCCTTGGCCCGCGCTGCTTCGCGGGACATCAGCCCTTTCTGAAGCAACCGCTCCAGGCACTGGTCCAGTGTCTGCATGCCCAGGGAACCACCGGTCTGGATCGACGAGTACATCTGGGCGATCTTGTCCTCACGGATCAGGTTACGGATCGCTGAGGTTCCAATCATGATCTCGTGTGCCGCAATCCGGCCGCCGCCCATTTTCTTCATCAGGGTCTGAGAAATAACCGCCTGCAGGGATTCCGACAACATCGACCGCACCATGGACTTTTCCTCGGCCGGGAACACATCCACCACCCGGTCGATAGTCTTGGCGGCAGAGGTGGTATGCAGGGTGCCGAACACCAGGTGGCCGGTTTCCGCGGCGGTGAGGGCCAGGCGAATGGTTTCCAGATCCCGCAGCTCACCTACCAGGATAATGTCCGGGTCCTCCCGCAGTGCCGAGCGCAGCGCTTCGTTGAAGCCCAGGGTATCCCGGTGCACTTCCCGCTGGTTCACCAGGCATTTCTTGGAGTCATGCACGAATTCGATAGGGTCCTCAATAGTGAGGACGTGCTCATAACGGGTGTCGTTGATGTAGTCGATCATTGCGGCCAGCGTGGTCGACTTACCGGAACCGGTCGGGCCGGTCACCAGCACCAGCCCGCGGGGCACCGAAGACACATCCTTGAAGACCTGGCCCATGCCCAGATCCTCCATGGTCAGAACCTTGGAGGGTATGGTCCGGAACACCGCACCGGCACCGCGGTTCTGGTTGAAGGCGTTGACACGGAAACGGGCCACACCGGGCACTTCAAAGGAAAAGTCGGTTTCCAGGAATTCTTCGTAGTCCTTGCGCTGCTTGTCATTCATGATGTCATAGATCAGCCCGTGGACTTCTTTGTGCTCCATGGGCGGCAGGTTGATGCGGCGAACGTCCCCATCAACACGAATCATCGGTGGCAGGCCGGCAGACAGGTGCAAATCAGACGCGCCCTGTTTGGCCGAAAAGGCAAGCAGTTCAGTAATATCCATAGAAATCCTCGGAAGGCTTTTTCTTTTATCCCGGTCGTATGCGCCCGGCGAGGCCCCGGCGTGGTTCACTTGGCATTTCAGTGACCTGCGGGTAACGTGTCATCGTACAAGTGACAGACCGGACGTGGCATTTTCACACTATGAGCAGCATAGCAGACAACATCGGGAGCGTAACCCGACGCATACAAAAAGCAACATTGCAGGCGGGCCGCGAGCCGGGAGCCGTGCAGCTGCTCGCCGTGAGCAAGGCGCGACCGCCTGACGATCTGCATGAGGCCTACGCCGCGGGGCAGCGCGCGTTCGGTGAGAGTTACCTTCAGGAAGCCCTGGCGAAGATCGAAGCGCTGGCGGATCTCGACGGCATCGAGTGGCATTTCATCGGCCCGGTACAATCCAACAAGACCCGACAAATTGCGTCTGCCTTTTCCTGGGTCCACAGTGTCGATCGCCTCAAGATTGCCCGTCGACTCAGTGAGCAACGAGACCCGGGTATGCCACCATTGAATATCTGCCTTCAGGTCAATATTAATGAGGAAGACAGCAAATCAGGTAGCAGAATTACGGAGCTTCCGGAACTGGTGGCCGCCATCGGCGAGTTACCGAACCTGAAATTGAGAGGCCTGATGGCCATTCCGGACCCGGACCAGCCCGAGGCAGAGCTGAGGACCAGCTTCCGGAAACTGGCCAACACCCTGAAGCAACTGAAAACGGATTATCCAGACGCAGGCCCCCTGGACACACTGTCCATGGGCATGTCCGGCGACCTGGACATTGCCATTGCCGAAGGGGCCACCTGGGTGAGAGTGGGCACTGCACTGTTCGGCAAACGGCCAGCAAAGAGCTGAAGCGGCCGGTTCCTGTTATCATCAGGTCCAGACGTTTAACCGATCAACCGGGGAGTGAACCTTGAGCACATCACCAACCATTTCTTTTATTGGCGCCGGCAACATGGCCAGCGCCATCATTGGCGGTATGCTGGACAACGGCTGCAAAGCCGGCGACATCTGGGTCAGCGCACCGGATGACACACACCTGCAATCCATCCGCAAGCGTTTCGGGGTGAGCATCACCACCGACAATCGCTACTGCGCCCAACAGGCTGACATGGTGGTTCTCGCGGTTAAACCCCAGGTGATGGCCGATGTCTGTCGCGATATTGCTCCGGTAGTGCAGAACACCCGACCACTGATGGTCTCCATTGCCGCCGGCCTGACTGTTGACACGCTGGATGGCTGGCTCGGTGGCGGCCTGCCCCTGGTCAGGGTGATGCCCAACACGCCGTCTCTGGTCGGCAAAGGGGCTGCCGGCCTCTTTGCCAACAAGGACGTAAAAGACAACCAGAAGAAGATGGTGGCGTCGGTATTCGAGAGCATCGGTTCCGCGCTCTGGGTCGACGACGAACACCTTCTGCATGGCGTTACCGCCCTTTCCGGCAGCGGGCCGGCCTATTTCTTCCTGATGCTCGAAGTACTCGAGGAAGTGGCGACGGAAGCCGGCATCGCCGCCGGCACCGCCCGTGAACTGGCCATCCAGACCATGGCAGGGGCTGCCGAGATGGCCGCCCGCAGTGAACACGATCCCGGCCAGCTCAAGCGTAATGTGATGTCGCCCGGAGGCACCACGGAGCAGGCCATCAAAACCTTTGAAGAGGGCGGTATGCGGGATCTGGTCCGCAAGGCCTACAACGCGGCGTTCAAGCGCTCGGAAGAAATGGCCAAAGAACTGGCTGGCAAACAGTAACCGATAACGGAGACACGGCTTCATGCTGGCAGACATCCTGATTACCATCCTGCTGATCGCATCCACCTTTTATCTGACCATCGTTCTGCTGCGGTTCCTGCTTCAACTGGCCAGGGCGGATTTCTACAACCCGATCACCCAGTTTGTGGTTAAGGCCACCACCCCCCTGCTACGGCCACTGCGGCGCTTTATCCCGGGGTGGGGCGGAATTGACGGTGCCGCACTGGTTCTGGCGGTCATTATCCAGGCCATCACCCTCTTCCTGATTCTGGTCGCCCTGAACAGCGGTATTCCCGCCATGAACCCGCTCACCCTGTTGGTCTGGGCGGTACTGAACGTGCTGGATCTGATCGTGAAGATCTACTTCTGGTCCGTCATTGCCGTCGTGGTTGTCAGCTGGATAGCGCCCGGCAGTAGCCATCCGGCGATTCAGCTGGTTGCCCAGATCACCGAGCCGGTGATGCGCCCGGTGCGTAACGTCATACCCTCCATGGGCGGCCTGGACCTGTCACCGATCATTGTCTTCCTGATTCTGAATGTCATTTCGGTGGTCATTGGACATATGAAGGTGGCTGCAGGGCTGGGGTCCATCGGGCTCGGACTGTAAACCGCGTCTCAAATATACATTTTGTAACACTTTGCGACGAAAACGATTATTACTTGGCTGCAGACTCAGAATGCTGATTTTGCAGCTTTTTTTTGGGTGACTTTCCAACTCACCCAATTTCACTCCCGCAGCCCAGCCGCAAACATTACCACAACAGGATAGTATTGCCGGTAATTAATCCGTCACCCGTGAGCACCCGCTTTGCCCGGGATACCCGGAAGTCGCGCAGAAGGAAATTCCAATGAACCCACAGGGAACTCTGTCGCAGCAGGTAGAGGCTTACCACAACTGGAAAAAAGAGCTGATCCGCCAGATTGGCCGCTACCGGTTATGGCTGCAGGATAACAATCTGTTTTCCGACGATATCAGCATCCGCATTCGCCACGGGCTCGAATTGCTTATTGAGGACGAACTGACCATTGCGTTTGTCGGAGAGTACTCCCGCGGCAAGACCGAGCTGATTAACGCCCTGTTCTTCTCGGAATACGGCCAACGTATGCTGCCGTCCCAGGCCGGGCGCACCACCATGTGTCCCACCGAGCTGTTTTTTGATCGTAGCGCCAACGAGAATTATCTGCTTCTGTTACCGATTGAAACCCGAAACGGCGATCTGTCCCTGCAACAACTGCGCAAACAGCCGGAACGTTGGGTCAGGCATGAACTGGACGAGCGCAACCCCGAAATCATGCGCGAAGCACTGGCCGAGGTGGCCAGGGTCAAGAGCGTGCCGCCGGAAGAGGCGCGGGGGCTGGGCTTTGACGAAAACATGCTGGAGCATGACCGCAGCAACCCAGGCAATGTCCAGGTGCCGGCATGGCGTAACGCCCAGATCAGCATCCGGCACCCGCTGTTCGAGCGCGGGCTCCGCATTCTGGACACCCCGGGGCTGAATGCCCTGGGTTCCGAGCCCGAGCTGACCATCAGCATGCTGCCCCGGGCCCATGCCATAATCTTCGTGCTCAGCGCCGACACCGGCGTAACCGCCAGCGACATGACCATCTGGAACGAGCATATCGACACCCAGCACGCAGACCATCGCGCCGGCCGCTTTGCCGTTCTGAACAAAATCGATGTGCTCTGGGACGACCTGCAGGGCGAGCGCCACACCCAGGAAGCCATAGGCCGGGTGCGCGGCTATACCGCCGACCATCTGGGCATGCGCCAGCATGATGTCATCCCCGTCTCCGCCAAACAGGGCCTGATGGCAAGAGTCAGGAAGAACAGTGAACTGTTCGACCGCTCCAATATTGGCCAGCTTGAGCAACTGATTATACAGCGCATCCTGATGCACAAGGAGCAGCTGATCACCCAAAGCCTGATCAACGATCTTCTGGGCATGCTGCAGAACAGCCAGGCAGCCATGCAAACTCGCCTGGAATCCCTGGAAGAGGAACTCCAGGCCTGTGCCGGCGTGACCATGGACAAGGCAGCATTGGGCCGGCTGGCCGAGCGCGCCCAGAAAGACTACGACTACTACTACAAGAAGCTGATCACCCTGCGTTCAAGCCGGCGCCTGATGGATTCCCAGGGCAACCTGCTGAAAGCGCTGGTGAGCGAGGAGCGCTTTGAGGCCCACGCCGAGCGAGTCCGCGATAACATGTCGAAAAGCTGGACCACAGCCGGCATGAACCGCGCCATGGATCAGTTCTTTGAACTGCTTGAGAGTGATCTGACCAACCTGCTTGGCGAAGGCCATCTGGCCGAGAAAATGGTGGGCGCCATATACCGCCGCTACAACGAGGATAACCGTGCCCGCCACCTGGAACCCATACCTCTGCGGGCCGGCCGCCACGTCATTGCCATCCGCGAACTGCGGAAAAAGGCCCGCCGCTTCCGCAGCAGCCCGAAAAACCTGCTGACCGAGCAATCCGTCCTGGTTCGCCGCTTCTTCAATGTCATGGTCGGTGAAGCCCGCACCCTGCACGCCCGGGTGCGCAAAGACGTCGAGCGCTGGCCATCGGAAGCATTGCTGCCCATTATGCAATTCTCAATGGAACAGAAGCAGTTGCTGGAACACCAGATCCGGCGCCTGCGCGACATGGTCCGCAATGACCGGGACAGCCGGGCCGAGCGTCAGCGCCTGAATCACGCCATCACCGACCTCCGCCGACAACTGGAACTGGCCGATGCCATGCAGCGCCAGATCCGCAAGCCGGCCCCTACCCTGATCCAGCAGAAAGTGGTAAACATCTCCGGGGCTGTGTAAGCCCCGCCACAGCGACCATGCAGGCGGTTGCAGCCATCACGCCCCGGCTTTAAACTGCTGGGCTGGCGATGGCTTTGCCGTTGCCGTTCCAGACACTTACGGATCGAACCAGGAACCTCTCGCGCCGATGCCCGATTCCCTGCCTGCGGATTCTGTTGGGATAGTCACCCCGCAGACCTATCATTTCGACGCTCCCATCGATCTGGCCTGTGGCCAGACCCTGGAAAACTATGACCTGGTGGTCGAGACCTACGGCACACTGAACGCGGATGCGAGCAATGCCGTGCTCATCTGCCACGCATTGAGCGGGCATCACCACGCCGCCGGCTATCATTCCGCCGAAGACCGCAAGCCGGGCTGGTGGGACAGCTGCATCGGGCCAGGAAAACCCATCGATACCGACCGTTTTTTTGTCGTCAGCCTGAACAACCTCGGAGGCTGCCACGGCAGCACTGGCCCGGGCAGCACCAACCCCGCGACCGGCAAGCCCTACGGGCCGGAGTTTCCGGTCATTACCGTCGGCGACTGGGTAAAAAGCCAGGCCCTGCTGGCGGACCGGCTCGGCATTGATTGCTGGGCCGCCGTGATTGGAGGGTCCCTGGGCGGCATGCAGGCAATGCAGTGGAGCCTGGACTACCCGGGCCGCCTGCGGCATGCGGTGATTATTGCCTCTACACCCCGGCTGACGGCCCAGAACATTGCCTTTAACGAGGTGGCGCGCCAGGCCATCACCTCAGACCGGGAATTCCACGACGGCCGCTACTACGACTTCGATACCGTCCCCCGCCGGGGCCTTATGCTTGCACGAATGGTCGGGCACATCACCTATCTGTCCGATGCCTCCATGGGCGAGAAGTTTGGCCGCGAACTGAGGGACCAGGCCTACAAGTTCGGCTACGACGCCGAATTCCAGGTGGAAAGCTACCTGCGCTACCAGGGCGAGCGATTCTCCGAATCCTTCGACGCCAACACCTACCTGTTGATGACCCGGGCGCTGGATTACTTTGATCCGGCCTATGAGTTCGGCGGCGACCTGTCCAAGGCCCTCGCTGCGGCTACCTGCGAGTACCTGGTCCTTTCCTTCAGTACCGACTGGCGCTTCACTCCGTCCCGCTCGGAAGAGATGGTTAACGCCATGATCGCGGCCAGGCGCCAAGTCAGCTATGCTGAAGTGGATGCCCCCTGGGGCCACGACGCCTTTTTGATTCCCACACCACGGTATACTGATATTTTCAACGCCTACATGGACCGCGTCGCAAGGGAGGTCGGTGCGTGAGACCGGATCTCGAAATCATCCAGCAATGGGTTCAGCCCGGCCACCATGTACTTGATCTGGGCTGTGGTGATGGCACCCTGCTCGACTTCCTCCACCGGGAGCGAGGCGCCAGCGGCTTCGGCCTGGAGATCAACCCGGACCACATCACAACCTGCATGGGCAGGGGCGTCGCGGTCATCGAACAGAACCTTGACACCCAGGGGCTGGGCAACTTTGATGACGGAAGTTTCGATATTGTTCTGATGACCCAGGCGCTGCAGGCCGTGCGGAGGCCAGACAAGGTTCTGGATGAAATGCTGCGGGTTGGCAGCGAAGGCATCGTCACCTTCCCGAACTTTGCCCACTGGCGCCTGCGCTGGGGACTAACCCTGAGCGGGCGTATGCCCGAGTCCGAGGCATTGCCGTATAAATGGTATAACACGCCTAACATACGGCTGTGCACCTTCAAGGATTTTGAGGCCCTGTGCCGACAGAAAGGCATCAAAATCAAAAGCCGGCGGGTGGTGGACCGCCAGCACCAGAACAGTTGGCTGGCCCGCTTGTGGCCAAACCTGCTGGGCGAGATCGCCATTTACCGGATTACACGGGAGACCAACCAATGATCGCAAAAACCGTTTCCACATGCCGCAACCTTCTGCGCAGCCTCCTGATTGTCACACTCATTGGCCTGTTCAGCGCCCAGGTCCATGCGGGTTCAAAAAACTTCGGTGACTACACCGTACTCTGGAGCGTTCTGCCCAGCACCTTTCTGGCTCCGGAGATTGCCAAAGCCTACAACCTTCAGCGCAGCAAGGGCATTGGCATCGTCAACATTGCCATCATGGAGGAAAACGAGGACGGCTCCATGTCTCCGGTGAGTGGCCAGGTGGAGGGCAAGGTGGCCAACGATGTCCAGCAGGTGCGATTCCTGGCGTTCCGCCGGATTCAGGAAGGCGATTCCGTCTATTTCATCGCCGAGTACCAGTACCCGTCCGGTGAGCTGATGACCTTCAACATCACCGCGCGTCCCACCGGCCATCCGCAGGATCTGGCGGTACGGTTTGCCCACACACTGTTCAACGATTGAGCCCGTTATGACCGAAAAGCTCGTTATCGCCAGCAACAACAAAGGCAAAATTGCCGAACTGGCCGGGTGGCTGGCGCCCCTGGGCATAACCCCGATTGCCCAGGGAGAGCTTGGGGTGGATGAGGTCGGGGAACCCGCCGTTACATTTGTCGAGAACGCGATTCTCAAAGCCCGGCACGCAGCCAGGGCAACCGGACTGCCCGCCCTGGCAGACGATAGCGGACTGGCCGTTGATGCCCTCGGAGGCCAGCCCGGTGTTCGCTCTGCCCGCTTTGCAGGCGAAAACGCCACGGACCAGGACAACGTAAACGCGCTGCTCGAAGCCATGGCCGGCATCCCGGACGAGCAGCGAGGAGCGCAGTTCCACTGTGTGCTGGTATACCTTCGCCACGCCGATGACCCGACCCCGGTGATTTGTCATGGCCGCTGGTCCGGGTCAATACTCCGGGTACCCAGCGGCGACGGCGGTTTTGGGTACGATCCGGTGTTCCTGGCTCCAGAACAGGGTTGCAGCGCGGCGGAATTGTCCCGCACCGAGAAAGGCCGCATCAGCCACCGGGGCCGGGCCCTGAGGCTTCTGGCAGAACAGCTCAGAGCGGAGTCCTTAGCCGGTGCGCAGTGCTGAATCTGTGGGCAGTCCTGAACCGGTGGACAGCCACGAACCCGTCGACAGTTACCAACCGGCGGCGGTTTGCCCGCCACTGAGCCTGTATATCCATGTGCCCTGGTGCGTGCGCAAGTGCCCCTACTGCGACTTCAACTCCCACGCTATCCACACCTCTCACTCCACTACAGACGCAATTCCGGAATCCGCCTACCTTGACGCCCTGGTTGAAGACCTCGACCAGGACCTGGCTTTCGTTTCCGGACGCCCCATAGAAACCCTCTTTATCGGAGGCGGCACACCGTCACTGATGAGTGGTGATTTCTACCACCGGCTGTTCGACCACTTGCGGGCAAGGCTCAACATCACACCCGATGCAGAAATCACCCTGGAAGCCAATCCGGGAACACTGGAAACCGGCCGCTTCGAGGCCTTCCGGAAAGCCGGTATCAACCGGTTGTCCATCGGGGTTCAGAGTTTCAACTCCAGCCACCTGAAAGCACTGGGGCGCATCCACGACAGCGAAGCCGCCCATGGCGCCATTACTGCCGCCCGTCAGGCGGGGTTCGACAACCTCAACATAGACCTGATGCACGGGTTACCAGGCCAGACGCCTGAGCAGGCACTGGAAGATCTCAGAACCGCTCTCGATTACCAGCCTCCGCATCTGTCCTGGTATCAACTGACCCTGGAGCCGAACACCGAATTCCATAGCCGGCCACCGGATATGCCGGACGACGATCACCTCTGGGACATCTATCGGCAGGGCATCCAACTTCTGCGGCAGCAGGGTTTTCAGGATTACGAGGTCTCAGCCTGGAGCCGAGGCGATAGCGCGTCACGCCACAACCTGAATTACTGGACCTTTGGTGATTACCTGGCGCTTGGCGCCGGAGCCCATGGCAAGATCAGCCTGGCCGATGGCAGCATCCGGCGATACTGGAAAACCCGCCAGCCCGAAGCTTACCTGAACCGGATCGGCAGCCGGACAGCAGGCAATGCCATGATTGCTCCCGAAGACCTGCCCCTGGAATTCCTGATGAACGCCCTGCGGCTTACAGAGGGGGTGAGCGAACGCCTTTTTTGCGAGCGAACGGGTTTACCCCTGTCATCAGTTGGGGTAAAACTGAAAACAGCACGCGATGAGAAACTGCTGGTTGAAGACCGGCTGCAGGCCACAGCCCTGGGCCAGAGATACCTTAACAGCCTGTTGGAGCGTTTTCTGTAATGGACCCTGCGCACGGATTGGCAGCCTTTCCAAAAGGCCTGAAAGTCAGCCTGGTCGTGGCTGCGGTGCTGTTGTTTGCCCTGCTGCTGATCAATCAGCCATTGCAGTCCGCTTCCGCTCCCCAAGGCATTGTCAGTTACCAGCTCGCCGGCACAGCTGACCAGGCGCACGCCATCATTCGTAGCTGGCGCAGTGAGGGCGTTGTCTGGGCCAAGGTTTCCTTGTGGCTGGATTTCCTGTTTATTCCCGCCTACACCATCGCCCTGGTTCTCCTGACCCATCACTTCACCCGGGATCGCCCCGGAATCCGTGAGCGCATGGTGGCCAGATGGGTCCGAGCACTATTCGTAACGGCCGGGCTCAGTGATGTTGCCGAGAACATCCTGCTGCTGAACAATTTCAGCCCGCCCACCGATGCGATGAGCCTTTCGGCAACCCTCTGCGCCCTGGTCAAATTTACCGCGCTGACCCTGGGCATGGCCGGGCTGGTCATTCTCCGGGCCTCGCGGCGCCGTCCGCTGGCGCACCACTGAAGCTCCGCCCGACCATTCCTGCCGGGGGTCACCGACTAATTGGTTCGATAAAACAACAGATCCCATACCCCGTGTCCAAGGTTTTCGCCCCGCTTTTCAAACTTGGTAATCGGACGATCTTCCGGTCGCGGTGAATATCCTCCGGATTCCCGGGCATTAACAAACCCTTCGGATTCATTCATTACTTCCATCATGTGTTCCGCGTAGTTCTCCCAGTCCGTCGCCAGATGGAGAATACCGCCCACCCGGAGCTTGTGGCGAACACGCTGGACAAACTCGTGCTGGATCAGCCGGCGCTTGTGATGCTTTTTCTTGTGCCAGGGGTCCGGGAAGAACACCATCACCCGATCCAGACAGGCATCCGGCAGGCACAGATCAATCACGTCATTGGCATCGATGCTATAGATCCGGACATTGTCCAGGCCGCGATCCTCAACCTCCCTGAGCAGAGCACCCACACCTGGCTGGTGCACCTCGACACCGATGAAATCCTGCTCCGGGGCAGCTTCCGCCATCTCCGCCAGGGACTTGCCCATGCCAAACCCAATCTCCAGATTCAGCATGGCGTCCCGGCCAAACACCTGGCGCGGATCGATCATTCCGTCTTCCCGGGTGAGGCCGTATTTCGGCCAACTGCGCTCAAACGCCTTTTTCTGGCCCTCGGTCATTCGGCCCTGGCGCAGGACAAAGCTGCGCACGCCACGGCGGGTTGTTACCGGTGATTCCGTGGCAGTGCCTTTCGGATCTTGCGGCTCTTTCTGGTCAGTCATCTGCAATCCTTAACCGCCGGCAGCGGGTCTTGTTCAACGGACTTTGACCACAGTCTACCAGAGTGACAAGGTTCAGGCGGATACCACCGAATTGCGCCCCTGTTGGCGATCCAGTTGCCGGTAGCCGAGCGCCTCAACCAGGTGGACCTGGTGGAGTCCGTCACAGTCCTCAAGATCCGCGAGGGTACGAGCCACCCGCAATATCCGGTGCAATGCCCGGGCCGACAGCCCCAGCTTCTCCATGGCGCCGCAGAGCAACTGCTCTCCCTGGTGGTCCAGTTGACAAGCTGAGTGAAGTCCCCGCCCTGCCAGGGCAGCGTTCACGCAACCCCGCTCCGATTGTTTCATCCTGGCTGCGATAACCCGTTCCCGGACCCTGGCACTGGCCTCGCCATCGCCGCCCTGTTGCATCAGTAGGCCGCCACCCTGAACCGGGACCTCCACATGCAGATCGAACCGGTCCAGCAGAGGCCCGGAGATCTTCGACCGATACCGCATCACCTGCTGCGGTGTACACTGACACTCAATGGTCGGGTGACCACTGTAACCGCAGGGGCATGGGTTCATCGCCCCGACGACTTGAAAGCGAGCCGGAAAATTCACCTGGCGCGCGGCCCGGCTGATCGTAATGTGCCCCGTTTCCATGGGTTCCCGAAGCACTTCCAGAACCCGACGCTCAAACTCTGGCAATTCATCCAGAAAAAGTACGCCGCGATGGGCGAGAGAGATTTCCCCCGGCCGCGGGCTGCTCCCGCCACCGACCAGAGCCACCGCGGATGCTGTGTGGTGGGGCGCCCGGAACGGCGGCTGGCGCCACCCGCCCTCTCTCATGGCAAGCCCGGCAACCGAGTGAACGCTGGCAACTTCCATGGCCGCATCGTCGGTCAATGCCGGAAGAATACCCGGCAGACGGCTGGCCAGCATGCTCTTGCCGGTACCAGGCGGCCCGAACAATAACAGGTTGTGGCCGCCGGCGGCGGCCACTTCGAGCGCCCTGCGAGGGACCCGTTGGCCGCGGACATCGGAGAGGTCTGGTATCTCACCGTTGTTGCCGGGTACCCGCTCCAGTGGTGATTTGGGCACCGGAACCAGCCTGGCCCGGCCGCTGAGGTGTTCACATACGGTCAACAGGTGGCCGGCCGCCAGCACGTCACCCTGGCTGGCCAGGGCCGCCTCGCCGGCATTGCCGTGGGGAACCAGCAAGGCTCGCTGGTCCTGCCGGGCAGCAAGCACAGCCGGAAGCACGCCCTTCAGAGGCCTCAGCGCGCCATCGAGGGACAGCTCCCCGAGAAACTCGCAACCGGCAAGACTCTCCGCCGGAATCTGGCCCGATGCCGCCAGAACCCCAAGGGCAATGGGCAGGTCAAACCGGCCGCCTTCCTTGGGCAGATCAGCGGGGGCGAGGTTGATCGTAATGCGGCGGGCGGGGAAGTCGAACCCCGCATTCAGAAGGGCACTGCGAACCCGCTCCTTGCTCTCGCGAACGCCGGTTTCAGGGAGGCCGACAATCGAGAGTGCCGGCAATCCCCCTGAGAGGTGGACTTCAACTGTAACGGGTGGAGCAGACACGCCGATTATGGCGCGGGAATGAACGATAGCTAACATGACAACCTTCCATGGTGACCGGAAAACCGTGCCCGGCACCCTGCCGGACTGATCCGGAGTTTATTGTTCCTGCAGGGACTTTTCCAGCTCGGCGACCCGTTTTTCGAGCGCCTCCACCTTTTCACGGGTCTTCAGCAGCACCGCCTGTTGGGCATCAAACTCTTCCCGGGTTACCAGTTCCAGGCGGGACAGGACCGACATCACCGTTGCCCGAGCCTGGGTTTCAAAATCCTCTCGGGCGGCGCGGGCCATATCGGGAACGAACTGACCAAGCTGGCCCTGTAACTGGGCGAAAATATCCTGGGGACCCTTCACACATCACCTCACTGATTCCAGAAATGTCGGGCTTCGACTAAAAGAGAGGAGCTCTCACCGGTTTACGGGAGTGTATCACACCGCAGCCCCTGCCATACTGTGCCCGGTCGGCCTTATAATAATGGACGAACGGCCAGTGAGCCCGCTCCAATTTGACTCACCGGCTGACTGCCCGCTCCATTTTGGTGCAGATCTTTGCGCCATTCTGGTACGCGGATATTGTAGATTATTGTTTTGAATGTGTTTTTTTGCGTTGGCATACCCGATGCTAAAGCCCTCGTACGCAATCCGCACAATTGGTGTGCGAGGTGGCAGCATCCCGACCTCAACAACTGGCCGACGGGCCCTCACTGTTGGGACGGCTTTACCAAGGAGAAAGCAATGAAACTTGTGACAGCGATCATCAAGCCTTTCAAACTGGATGATGTCCGTGAGGCACTATCCGAGATTGGCGTGCAAGGCGTAACCGTCACTGAAGTCAAAGGCTTCGGTCGGCAGAAAGGCCACACAGAACTGTACCGTGGCGCGGAATACGTGGTGGACTTCCTGCCCAAGGTCAAAGTGGAAGTGGCCATTAGCAACAACCTGCTGGACCAGGTCATCGAATCCATTACCAAGGCAGCCAACACCGGCAAGATCGGTGACGGCAAGATTTTCGTGACTGAACTGGAACAGGCCATCCGTATCCGGACAGGCGAAACCGGCGAAGAAGCGGTCTGAACCCGCTCTGATTTTTTCGATCAGCCAACGCAAAAAAATTTATAACCTGAAAAGCCTCGTGCGGAGGGCTTCATATGGAAAGCAATCTTTTTCACCTGCAGTATGCTATAGACACCTTTTACTTCCTGGTGTGCGGTGCATTGGTTATGTGGATGGCAGCGGGCTTCGCCATGCTGGAATCTGGCCTGGTGCGTGCCAAGAACACCACGGAAATCCTGACCAAGAACGTGGCTTTGTTTGCCATCGCCAGCATCATGTACCTGGTCAGTGGCTATGCCATCATGTACGGCGGTAACATTTTCCTTTCCGGGATCGCGGACGTTGACACCGCCGCTGTTCTGGGTGACTTCGCCAGCCGGGAAGACGGCTTCGAGGGTGGCTCCATCTACTCCGGCGCGTCTGACTTCTTCTTCCAGGTTGTGTTCGTTGCAACGGCTATGTCTATCGTCTCCGGCGCCGTGGCCGAGCGCATGAAGCTCTGGGCCTTCCTGGTCTTTGCTGTGTTCATGACCGGCTTCATCTACCCGATGGAAGGTGCCTGGACCTGGGGCGGCGCTTCGGTGTTCGGCATGTATACCCTGGGCGACCTCGGCTTCAGTGACTTTGCCGGTTCCGGTATCGTTCATATGGCTGGTGCGGCCGCAGCTCTGGCAGGCGTTCTGCTGCTGGGTGCCCGTAAAGGCAAATACGGCCCGAACGGCGAAATCCGCGCCTTCCCGGGTGCCAACCTGCCGCTTGCAACTCTCGGTACCTTCATTCTGTGGATGGGCTGGTTCGGCTTCAACGGCGGTTCGGTTCTCAAGCTGGGCGACATCGCCAGCGCCAACTCCGTGGCCATGGTGTTCCTGAACACCAATACCGCCGCGGCCGGCGGTGCAATTGCCGCCCTGATCACCGCCCGCCTGATGTTTGGCAAGGCTGACCTGACCATGCTGCTGAACGGCGCGCTGGCTGGCCTGGTGGTTATCACGGCTGAACCATCCACTCCGAGCGCCCTGACTGCGACCCTTTTCGGTGCCTTCGGCGGCATCCTGGTGGTCCTGAGCATCGTGACCATGGACAAGCTGCGCATCGACGACCCGGTGGGCGCCATCTCGGTTCACGGTACCTGTGGCTTGCTGGGCCTGCTGCTGGTTCCGGTCACTAACGGCGACGTCAGCTTCAGCGGCCAGATCATCGGCGCCATCACCATCTTCGTCTGGGTATTCGTTGCCAGCCTGATTGTCTGGGGTATTCTCAAGGCTGTCATGGGCATTCGGGTAAGCGAAGAGGACGAGTACGAAGGTGTGGATCTGTCCGAGTGTGGTATGGAAGCCTATCCGGAGTTTGTCAGCAGCAAATAATAATCGCTGGCAACATAAAAGCGAAGAGGGGTGCCATCTGGCGCCCCTCTTTTTTTGCCGGCTTAACCTTCCTCTGGCCTGATCTCATCCTCCAGCGCATCCACCATGAACTGGGGCATCGCCAAGGCCCCGTGGTGCACTCCGGCATTATAGTAGCGGGTCACGAACGGCCGGTTGTTGACATCGTCCTCGCGGAAATATTTTACCGGGTTCTCCTTGCTGGCCATGGTGCAACTCCACCAGCCGGTCGGATAGACCGGCTGCGGGAACGGCAGGGTCTGGAGGTGACGGAAGCCGGCCTTGCGCATGTCATTGTGGATGTCCTTGATGATGGTGTTGGTGTGCAGCAGAGGAGACTCACTCTGCTGCACAATAATGCCGCCCTCACGCAGCGCCAGCATGGCGTCACGGTAGAAATCCACGGCAAACAGGCCTTCCGCCGGGCCGACCGGATCCGTGCTGTCGATAATGATGAGGTCTACACTGCCCGGCGCCATGTCGCGGATCCACTGGATGCCATCACCAAAGAAAAAATTGGCGCGCGGGTCGCTGTTCGCCTCGCACAACTCCGGAAAATACTTCTCTGACAGGCGGGTAACCCGCTCATCAATTTCCACCTGCCAGGCCTCTTCCACACCCGGATGCCTGAGCACCTCCTTCAGGGTGCCGCAATCGCCGCCACCAACAATCACCACCTTTTTCGGGTCCCGATGGGTAAACAGGGCCGGGTGCGTCATCATCTCGTGGTACAGGAAATTATCCCGGGTGGTCAGCATCACGCAGCCATCCAGAACCATCAGGTTGCCGAAGGTCTCAGTTTCATAGATCTCAAGCTTCTGGAACGGCGTCTGCTCTTGGTGGAGCTTCTTTTTCACCTGCAGGGAGAACGCCGTTCCCTGGTCCTGGAACACCTCGGTAAACCAGCCATCATTGAGTACTGTCATCTCTTGCCTCCCGCTGTGGCCCTTGGGCTGTGTTGAAAGGGCATATTGTAGGGGTGCCCCACCCTGAGCTAAAGGGATAATCGTTATTACCGGACAGATAATTTCCGCACCCGGTTCTTTTAGGCGGGGATGGGAATCCCTACAATGGCGGCCATAGGCCGGCCCCTGACCGAACAGCCGCCGGCTCCGGTTTCCTGACAGGATAGCAAGCATGAGCGAAGCCAGCGCGACCCCGGCCCACAAGGTTTATAACATTGCCCACTGGAGTGATGGCTACATCGGCGTCAACGCCGGGGGCCAGGTAATGATCCGGCCGGACCGCGGCCACACCGCGGCTCAGATCAATCTGCCGCAGCTGACCCACACACTGACCGAATCCGGGCTCCAGCTTCCGGTTCTCATCCGCTTTGTCGATATCCTGCATGATCGGGTCAATAAACTGTGCAATGCCTTCAACAAGGTGGCGAACGAGCAGGCGTACCGGGGCCGCTACACAGCAGTTTACCCCATCAAGGTGAACCAGCAGCGGCGGGGGGTTGAAGAACTTCTGGCTGCGGAGCCTGCCGCCTCGAAGGGACAGATCGGCCTTGAGGCAGGCAGCAAGCCCGAGCTGATGGCGGTGCTGGCGATGTCCCGGCAACCGGGCTCGGTGATTGTCTGCAACGGTTACAAGGACCGGGAATACATTCGCCTGGCCCTGATTGGCCAGGCCCTGGGCCACCGGGTATTTATTGTGGTGGAGAAACAATCGGAGCTGCCGCTGATTCTGGAGGAAGCCAACAACCTGGGCGTTGAACCGCTGATTGGCGTTCGGGCCCGGTTGGCGACCATTGGCAAAGGCAACTGGCAGAATACCGGTGGTGAAAAATCCAAGTTCGGCCTGTCCGCCAGCCAGGTGCTTGATGTGGTAAACACCCTGCGCGCGGCTGATGCGCTGGGTGCCCTGCAACTGCTGCATTTCCATCTCGGCTCCCAGATTGCCAATATCCGGGACATCCAGACCGGCTTGCGGGAGTGTGCCCGGTTTTACAGTGAGCTACGCCAGATGGGCGCCCCGATCGGCACGGTCGATATCGGCGGTGGCCTGGGCGTCGATTATGAGGGTACCCGCTCCCGCAGCAGCTGTTCCATGAATTACAGCGTTTATGAATACGCCTACAACGTGGTGCATATTCTGCAAGCGGAGTGCGACCGCCAAGGCATTCCCCACCCGGATCTGATCAGCGAATCCGGGCGCGCCCTCACTGCCCATCACTCGGTACTGGTGACCAACGTGATTGATCGCGAAGCGCCGGAAAATCGCGCCCCGAAGCAGCCGGAACCTGGGGCACCGGCCCCGCTGCACGATCTCTGGCGCGATCTGGAGAGCCTGGAAGAGACCAACTCCCCACGCTCACTGGCAGAGATCTACCACGATGTGCTGCATGCCATGGCGGATGTTCATGCCCAGTTTGCCCACGGCCTGCTTTCATTGCAGGAGCGGGCAGAGGCTGAAACGCTGTATACCCGCTGCTGCCGCCTGCTGCGAAACCAACTGGACAGCAGCAACCGGGCCCACCGGGAAATCATCGACGAGCTCAACGAAAAACTGGCCGAAAAGCTGTTCGTGAATTTCTCCCTGTTCCAGTCACTGCCGGATGTCTGGGGCATTGACCAGATTTTCCCGGTCATGCCGGTCAACGGCCTGAATCGCCCGCTGAATCGCCGCGCCGTGATCCAGGACATCACTTGTGATTCCGATGGCCGCATCGACCGGTACGTGGATGGCCAGGGCACGGAAACCACCCTGCCTTTGCCGGAAGACCAGCCCGGAGAGCCTCTCCTCATGGGCTTTTTCATGACCGGGGCCTATCAGGAAATCCTCGGAGACATGCACAACCTGTTCGGCGACACCCATTCCGTGGATGTCCGCCTGACAACGGAGGGCGGGTACGAGATCGGTGCGCCCATCACCGGAGATACCGTGGCGAAGGTCCTTCGTTACGTCAACTTTGAACCGGACGCCCTGCTGGAAGCGTATCGGCGACAGTTCACGGCGTCCGGGCTGACACCGGAAACCCAGTCGGCACTGCTGGCAGAGCTCTCTTCCGGGCTGGAGGGCTACACCTATCTGGAAGAATAATTTACCGGTCAGTTGATCCGCGCCTCAGACAGATCCGTAAACCCTAAGACTGACAAACCCGGGGCGAGTGCATAGAATGATGACCAGAACAAGCTCAAATCACGCGACTGTCAAGGAGCGTCCGGTGACCACACTGGATCAGAAGCCAGCCAGTTCCGAGGGTCGCAAAGACCCCTGGAGCCAGTTGCTGCAGAAAGTGGGCAAGAACCAGGATCGCGAGGCGTATCATGCGCTATTCCAGCATTTTGGCCCGCAGATCAAGTACTACGCCATGGCCAACGGTCTGGCAAGTCACGCGGAAGAACTGGTCCAGGAAGTGTTCGTGTCTATCTGGAGGCGGTCCTGCCTCTATGACTGGCGCAAAGCGGCTGCGTCCACGTGGATCTTCACGATTGCCCGGAACCAGCGCATTGATATGTTGAGAAAGATGCAGCGTACCAGTGCCGAGATGCCGGTTGAAACCGAAGACCTCTGGCAAATCCCTGGCGAAAACGAGAATGAGCCAGTCACCTCGCTGCACCGTTTGATGTCGGAGCGGCGGATTCGCGAATCCCTGAGCCATCTTCCGGAAGAACAGACCACGGTGATTGCCAAGGTTTACATGGAAAACAAGTCTCACCAGATGGTGGCCGATGAGTTGAACATTCCCCTTGGCACCGTGAAAAGCCGGGTACGCCTGGCACTGAATAAACTGAAAGTAATTTTGCAGGACCAGAACGTATGACACGGCATCATCCCGACAGCCTGAGCCTGATGGAGTACAGCGCAGGCAACCTGAGCGAGCCCCATGCCCTTTGCATCCGGCTCCACCTGGATCAGTGCTCGCATTGCCGCAGTCGGGTAGACACCCTGGACAGTCTTGGCGCTGTGGTGATGGAACAGCAGCCAAAGGTGAGCCTCTCGGAAAGCATGTTCGACAGCATACTTGCAAAGATTGACAGCGCACCCAATGACCAACCGGCGATGCCACCAGCCCCAAGGATCGGTGTCCTTCAGAAGCTGCTAGGCAAAGACCTCAGCAGCCTGCCCTGGAAACGGCAACTGGGCGATGTCAGCGTGCTGGATATTACCGAACGGTTCCCCGGCCAGAAAGACCAGGTCGTTCTGCAGAAACTGGCGGCCGGCGGCAAGGCTCCGGCTCACACCCACCGGGGTGACGAAACGACCATCGTTCTGCAAGGCGCCTTTGCCGATCAGAAAGGCGTGTTCAACCAGTGGGACTTTGTCGTACTGACCGATCACGATGAACACAAACCCGTCGCGGTTGGCTGTGAAGACTGCATTACCTTGTCGGTGCTGAGCGCGCCAGTCAGACTGACAGGTACGTTTACCCGGATGCTGAACCCGTTTATCCGCTGAAGCAGTCCTGCCAGGCTCCCGGTAGGACTGGGTAGTTTTTGCAAGCCACGCTTCGCGTGGCTTTTTTCATGGTCGCTTTTTTGTCTGCGCCACCACTGGGTTACAATTGCGCTTTTTAGATTCCGTCCGGCTTCCAGCAGGACCAGCACGGGGACACCATGAACGCCAGCGATTACGCTTTCCGCTTTGGCGGCATTGAACGACTGTACGGACGCCAGGCTCTGGAGGCCTTTCGCCGCGCCCATATTACGGTAGTCGGGCTCGGTGGTGTCGGCTCCTGGGCCGCCGAGGCCCTGGCCCGAAGCGGCATTGGTACCATTACCCTGATTGACATGGACGATGTCTGTGTCTCCAACACCAACCGCCAGCTCCATGCCCTCGAAGGCCAGTACGGGCGGACCAAAACCGATGCCATGACTGATCGCCTCAGAGCCATCAATCCGGCGGCGGACATCCGTGCGCACTTCGGTTTCCTGACCACCAGGAACGTTGGTGAGCTGATCATGGCCGACATGACCGGTGTGGTCGATGCCATTGACAGCGTCAAGGCCAAGGCGGCCCTGATTGCCCACTGCCAGCGCCGGAAAATTCCACTGATCTGCGCCGGAGGT
Organism: Halomonas sp.; assembly: GCA_002707215.1. Classification (GTDB taxonomy): domain Bacteria; phylum Pseudomonadota; class Gammaproteobacteria; order Pseudomonadales; family Oleiphilaceae; genus Marinobacter. Next base: position 25,986 of record PAKW01000025.1, on the reverse strand, counting down.
GCCGGCGGACAGGTCGACCCGACACAGATTCAGGTGGCCGATCTGAGTAAAACCACTCAGGATCCGTTGTTGGCCAAGGTGCGCAACCTGCTGCGCCGGGAATACGGTTTTTCCCGCAACCCGAAACGGCGCTTTGGCATTGAGGCCGTATACTCCCTCGAGCAGCTGACGTATCCTGCCGGAGACGGGGAAGTCTGCCGGCAGAAACCCGCCACTGACGGCCCGGTCCGGCTCGACTGCGCCTCCGGTTTTGGCGCCGCCAGCCCGGTGACTGCCAGCTTCGGATTCTTTGCAGCGTCCCGGCTGCTGAACCGCATTGCACGGCGCGCCAACCAATAACTCAACGGACCTGAAACCACTATGCCTGTCAGCACTGTCCTGCTTCTTGCCAGCATTGGCGTTCTCTCACTGTTCTGCCAGTGGCTCGCGTGGCGTGTCCGTATGCCGGCAATTGTTTTCCTGCTGGCGGGCGGCATCGCCGCGGGGCCGGTACTGGGGTTCCTGGTACCCGAGGCCGTGTTCGGCGACCTGCTGTTTCCGGTTATTTCACTGGCCGTCGCCATTATTCTGTTTGAAGGCAGCCTGACCCTGCGCTTTGCGGAAATACGCGGCCACGGCAAGATGGTCCGCAACCTGATTCCGGTGGGCTCCATGGTCACCTGCATCATCGGCACGCTGGCAGCACGCTGGGTACTCGACGTTTCCTGGGCCGTAGCCCTGCTTTTTGGCGCCATTTCGATTGTCACCGGCCCCACCGTGATCGCCCCCTTACTAAGATCCGTGCGGCCGGATTCAAAACTGGCCAACATCCTGCGCTGGGAAGGCATCATTATCGACCCCGTGGGCGCCCTGCTCGCGGTTCTGGTGTTCGAGGGCATTGTTTCCTGGGGCCAGGGCAATGTGTTCGGGCACTCCCTGGGTATTTTCGGCAAGACCCTGGCGGTAGGCTTCCTGATTGGCGCCGTAGCCGGCCACCTCAATGGCATGGTACTGCGCAAGCACTGGATCCCCCAATACCTTCATAATGCCGGCACCCTGACCTTCATGCTCGGCGTGTATGCCATTTCCAACGAACTGGCCCACGAGTCCGGCCTGCTGACAGTGACCGTAATGGGCATCTGGATGGCCAATATGAAGCGGGTGCCAATTGACAGTATCCTCGAATTCAAGGAATCCCTCAGTGTTCTGCTGATCTCGGCATTGTTCATCATTCTGGCGGCACGGGTGGAGTTTGCCGCCATCGCCGAGCTCGGCTGGGGCCTGGTGGTAGTGCTGGCGCTACTGATGCTGGTCGCCCGCCCCCTGAGCATCTTCCTTGCGGCCATCGGCACCAACCTGAACTGGCGGGAGAAGCTTTTCCTCAGCTGGATTGCCCCCCGGGGCATTGTTGCTGCGGCGGTTTCTGCCCTGTTCGCCTTCCAGCTTCAGGAGCTCGGCTATGAGAGCGCCGGTGCTCTGGTGCCGCTGATATTCATGCTGATTATTGCCACCGTCACCCTGCAAAGCATGACAGCAAGGCCGGTGGCTCGACTGCTGAAGGTCGCTGAACCGGCGGAATACGGCTTCCTGATTCTCGGAGCCAATCCGGTGGCCCGGATGATAGGAAAGGCTCTGAAAAAATATGAGGTCCCGGTGACCCTGGCAGACACCAACTGGGAAAACGTTCGCCAGGCACGCATGGAAAACCTTCAGGCTTACTTCGGCAACCCGGTTTCAGAACACGCCTCCACACACCTGGATCTGACTGGAATTGGCAAGCTTCTGGTGATTTCCCCCTACAAGCACATGAACTCCCTGGCCATCTACCACTTCCTTGACTGGTTTGGAAACAAATGTGTATACAGCCTTGCCGAGGGTGACCAGGACCAGAAGGCCCGGCACCAGACCGCCGAAAAGATCCAGATGACACGGGGGCTCTTTGACGGCGTCAGCTACGCCAAACTGGCCAGCCTGGTAAGCCAGGGTTACACCATAAAGACCACCCAGCTGAGCGAGTCGTTCGACTACGGAAACTTCCTGAAGAAGTACCAGAACCAGGCCCTGGTACTGTTCACCTTCGACAGCAAGGAACACGTCGCCCCGGTTCGCAGTATGGAAGACCTGAAACCGGATGACGACTGGATCCTGATCAGCCTGGTGCCCCCGCAGGCAAGAAAAGAACGCAGGGAGAAAGATGGCGGGAAAGAAGCGGGCAAGGAACCATACGCCAGTAAAGAGCCTTCAACGGACGGCTGAGGGAGCGCCTCAGCGGCAGTCCAACACCAACTTGCCGCGCACATGCCCGCCTTCCAGAAGTTCGTGGGCCTGCGCAACCTCGTCCAGCGGGAAAGCCTTGTCAATGTGGACCTTCACGTCGCCATCTTCAATCAGCTCGGCAATCTCGTCCAGGTGAAAAACATCCGGGCGGACGGTCATGCCGTGGGCACGTAAGCCCAGCTCTTCCGCTGCGCTGATGATCTCATCGGCCGTGACCGTCGGAATTGTCACCAGAACGCCATGTTCGCCGAGGGTGTGCAAAGAACGCTTGCCAGCGTCGCCGCCCACCAGATCCAGCACCACATCCAGGCCATAGCATTCCTCGCCAATATCCGTGGTGCGGTAATCGATTACTTCATGGACCCCAAGTTCTGCGAGAAAATCCCGGTTGCCGGCAGAGGCCGTGGCAATCACGTGCGCACCCCGTTCCAGTGCAAATTGCACCGCAAAATGTCCCACGCCGCCAGCGCCCGCGTGGATCAGGATTTTCTGGCCAGCGTCCAGCTTGGCAACTTCAAACAGGGCCTGCCAGGCAGTCAGCGCCGCCAGCGGCAAAGCGCCGGCGGACACCAGATCCAGCTCCTCCGGCACGATAGCCAGTTCATCCGCCGCCGCCAACACGTATTCCGAGTAGCCGCCACCTCCGGCGGGAAAGCCAACCATGCCCATCACCCGGTCGCCCCGGGCCAGTGTAGTGACATCATCGCCAACAGCCACTACCTCGCCGGCGACATCGTATCCCGGTGTCCAGGGCAGGGAATTCTCGATCTGCCGGGCCGCAAAGCCCAGACCCTTACGGGTTTTCCAATCGATGGGGTTAAGCCCCGCACCATGCACCCGGACCAACACCTGCCCCGCCGCAGGCGCCGGCACACCGGATTGAACCACCCGCAGCACATCGCGTGCACCAAAGCGATCATAGACCACATGGCGCATCCTGGATTCGGCATTCTGATCAGCAGTCGTTTCCATGAGAATCTCCGGACAACAGGTTAAACAGGCTTGGCTTTGTTTCAGACTAGCAGAAGTAAAGCACAAAAGGGCTCAGCAAGCCCACAGCCCTGCCGGTCTTTTCGTGCCGCACCCAGGCAATATCCCGGTGAGGCATTACTGGTTATCCCCGAAGCCCGGAATGGCCTGAAACGCCAGCCGGCCAATGCGGTCATTGTGGAGTGAACCAAAGTACAGGTAATCACGGTGGGGATTCACCGAGGTGATCTCCTTCAGTTGCGTGCCCCGAGTGTCCTGGAGGCTGGTGATGACCTCGCCGTTTTGATCAAAAGCTATGACCAGGCCATACTCCTGGGGCGCCGGCTTCAGGCGGTCCGGCAGCTTGGCCACCAGATCCTTGAGCCAGGGGTACCGGTGCAGGGTGTCCACCTGGGAATTGCGCAGGGTAGGAAACGCAACCCAGTAGCGGCCCTTATCATCCACCGCCAGATTGTCGGGGAAACCCGGCAGGTTGTCGGCAAATACTTCCGCCTGCCCGGCCCTGGGGCCGCGGATCCAGTAACGCAGGATGCGGTATTTCCAGGTCTCATTAACCAGCACGGAATTGCCGTCGGGAGATACGGCGACGCCATTGGCAAAGTACAGGTTGCCCAGCAGAACCTCGGCCTTGCCGGTTTTCCGGGAATAGCGCAGCAATCGGCCGTGGGGCCGCATCTCAAGCAGGTCCAGCCGGTAATCCGGCTGCTCGAAGCGGGAACTGGCATCGGTGAAGTATATACGGCCGTCATCGGCAATATCGACGTCATCCGTGAACCGGAATGGGGTACCCCCGGCTTCCCTGGCCAGTACCGTAATCTCACCATCGGCGCTAATGGATAGCAGGCCTTTCCAGGCATCCGCCACGATCAGGTTGCCCAGGCGGTCAAACACCATACCCAAAGGCCGGCCACCGGTCGACAGCCAGTTTTCCACCCGGCCACCCGGGAACACCCGAACGATAAACCCGTCCTGGGTTCCGGTGTACAGCACACCATCGGGGCCGACTGTGGTGTCTTCAGGGCCGTAAACCTGCCCCCGGGCCAACAGATCGGCAAGCCGCAAACGCTCGTTCGGCGCCAAGGGTCCTGTCAGGGGCGGCGGGGCGGGAGGATTCCAGGCCTTGCTGTCGACGGGTGAGGGCGTCAGCAGGAAACTGCCAAGCAGCAGGAAAACAACCAACAACCCCCCCATCAGCCATTTCATACATTCTGCCCGCCCGTTGTTATGTACATTCCGTGGATCAGCGATCACCTAACCTTAGCAGACAGGCCGGTGAGCATGAAAATGCCGGTTTTCGGGGTGCCGCTCAGCTATCGGCGCTGAGGAAACGGAGGCACAACGCCGCGAAGGTATCGGCTTTTTCGGCGTGCAGCCAGTGCCCCGTGTCCTGGATAATCCGTAACTGAGCCTGGGGGAACAGGCGCTGGATATCGCCCCGGTGCTTGTCCTGGATATAGGCGGAATCCGAACCCTTGAGAAACAGCACCGGGCCGGTGAACGGCCCCTCGCCCTCCGGTGCCCTGGCGAGCTTCTCGTAACAGGCATCTATGACCGGCAGATTCAGGCGCCAGCGAAACACGGCGCCCCCCTTTTCCTGCTGTTCCCGGGGAATACGCTCAAGGTTTTTCAACAGGAATTGCCGGACGCCCGGGGTGTCAACAAACCCGGCCATCAGCTTGTCTGCGTCCTGACGGGAGCGCACACCGTTCAGGTCGATGCCATTCAGGCCCTCCAGGATAGCGTCGTGGTGGGGCTTGTAGCTCACTGGCGCAATATCGGCCACGATCAGTTTATCCACCCGCTCCGGCGCCTGAAGGGCAACCTGCATCGCTACCTTGCCGCCCATGGAGTGGCCCAGAAGACTGGCCTTTGCGATCCCCCGGGCGTCCATGTAGGCAATCACGTCCTCAGCCATCGCCGGATAATCCATGGCTCCAGTGTGAGGAGAGCCACCATGATTGCGCTCGTCCAGTGCGTGGACCTGCCATTGATCCTCAAGGCGCCGGGCGATACCACCAAGGTTTTCCAGGGATCCGAACAAGCCGTGTAACAGGATCAGCGGCGGGCCTTCGCCGGTAATGCGGTGATTCAGCGCAACACTCATGGGCAGTCAGTCTCCGGATAGCTCTGCATTCTCGAAACAAATACATTACCACTGCCAGCCTCGCGAGCAAGTGCCGGTATTGGCGGTTATTTTCTGAAGGCGAAAAAAAGCCGGGCAAAGCCCGGCATCCAGATCATAGACGTTACGCCTGAAAGATCAGCAATAAAAGATGCTGTTCAGGTACTCGGCCAGCTCAACCACGTTTTTACGCTCAAGCTCGGTATGGGGTACGAAAATCTGCTGTTCCATAAAACACCTCCCGATTGTCTTTCCATTGCTTCAACCCGTTGAGTTGATGCTATCGTTAAACACAGGAGTACCCGTTGACAGGCGGTTGCATCCACTTGACATTCTGTATCAGCACTCATGACAGGTCATTAACGGTCAGGCCAGACATTGTGACATCAGCTCAGCCAGACACCACAGACGCACCGCGGGTCGCGGCGTCCAGCACCCTCGCCCTGGCGCACTACCTTGAACGCCAGGGCGTGCTGAACCCGTCCCGTGTTGAACAACTCACCGGTCTGGCCATGTCGGAACTCACGGATCCGGACCGGCGGGTACCGGCCGATGCTCATTACCGCCTGTGGGAACATGCCGAACGGGTAACAGGCGACCCGGGCGTCGGGCTCCATGCCGGGCAGGTGGTGGACCCGGAACGAATGGGGCTGGTGGGGCACGTGTTTTTCAATTGCGACACCCTGGGAGAAGCGGTTACCCAATACGTGCGCCTGCACCGGCTGATCAATGAATCCGTGCTCCTGAGCTTCGAACAGACCGGAGACCAGGCTATTCTGTGCTGGCAGCCGGACGTGGCCGAGCACTACTGCCGGCAGGATATGGACCGGACACTGGCCGCTGTCATCACCCGGACCCGGCACTTCATCCATCCAGGCATCCGCGCCGATTGGGCGGAAATTGCCCATCCGGCCCCGGCTTATGCCAATGAGTACGAGAAGCTTCTTGGCGGCCCGGTCCGGTTTGACTGTGGCATAACCCGGCTGGCCTTCAGCAGCCGGCACCTGGGACACCCGATTCCGCGCCGCAATCCTTATGTCTATTCGGCGGTGCTGAAACAGGTCAACGCGCTGCTGGCCAGGCTGCAGACCCGCCGCTCGTTCGGCCGCAGGATTCGCCGTTTGATTTCAAGGCAGATGGCGACTGAAAAAATCGACGCCGATACCCTGGCGCACCAGTGCCACATGAGCCGCCAGACCCTGTACCGGAAACTGAAAAAAGAAGGCCTCAGCTTCCACGGCCTGGTGGAGCAGGTTCGCCAGGACAAGGCCCTGCGCTATGTTGCCGCTGACCACTACGCCCTCGGCGAAATTGCCTTTTTACTCGGATTCTCCGAACTCAGCGCGTTCAGCCGGGCGTTCAAGCGCTGGACCGGCACGTCCCCGGCGGAGTACCGCGCCAGGCATCTCGCACCACCCGGAACAGTCGACCAGGCGCCGGCTGACACTAGCGGAGAACGATGATGGGAGAGCTGTCGCTGGTTGCCATCGCATTAGGCGCCATCTATCTTGGCGCGCTGGCGTGCATCTACCGCATACTTCTGACCTACCGCACCACCCAGGGCGCTATCGCCTGGATCATTGGGCTTCTCGGCCTGCCTTATCTCGCCGTACCCATGTTCGTGCTGTTCGGGCGATACCGGTTCGGCGGCTACGTCAAGGCCCGCCGGCTGGGCGACGAATCCCTGACTGATCTGCTCAACCGGTTTGAACAACAGACCACGTCCATCCCGACACCCACCGGTGACCGGTCCAGTGAAGAGCTTAAGGTATTGTGCAGGCTGGGTCGCCAGCCGTTTACCAACGGCAACCGATGCACACTGTTGCGGGACGGGGAAGCCACCTTCGAGGCTCTGTTTGAAGCCATGGAGGACGCTACGCGCTATATCCTCCTTGAGTTTTATATTGTCCGCTCGGACCGGGTCGGGCGACGGATCAAGTCCATCCTTGAGCGCAAACTGGCCCAGGGTGTGGAAGTCTGGTTCCTGTACGACGACATCGGCAGCGTCTGGCTGCCACGCACCTATCTGCACCAGCTCGCCGCAGCGGGGGCCCGGATCGCGTCGTTCGGCAAGGGCAATATTCGCAGACGGCGTCTCCAGATCAATTTCCGGAACCATCGAAAGCTGCTGGTCTGCGACGGCAGGATCGGATTTGTCGGCGGCATTAACCTCGGGGATGAATATCTGGGCACTGCCATGGATCAGGAACCCTGGCGCGACACCCACTGCCGTGTCGAGGGGCCGGCGGTCACCGGTCTTCAACTGGCCTGGCTGGAGGACTGGAACTGGGCCAGTAGCGATTTTCCGAGCCTTGACTGGGCCCCGGTGGAGAACCGGGCTGGCGACGACGAGGTACTGATGTTGCCAACCGGGCCTGCGGACACCTGGGAAACCTGCACTCTGTTTTTCCTCAACTGCATCAATAACGCCCGCACCCGGCTATGGATTGCCTCGCCCTATTTTGTCCCGGACTTCCAGATCATGAATGCCCTTCAGCTGGCGGCACTGAGGGGCGTGGATGTACGAATCCTTATTCCGGAAAAATCCGACAGCCGCCTGATCGGGTTAGCGGCTTACTCCTATCTGGTCCAGGCCTGCAAGAACGGCATAGCCATCTACCGCTACCAGCCGGGTTTCATGCACCAGAAAGTGATTCTGGTGGATGACCGCTACGCCGCGGTCGGAACCGCCAACATGGACAACCGTTCCATGCGCCTCAACTTCGAAATTACCGCCATTACCACAGCGCGCCATTTTGTCCGAAGCGTTGAGTCCATGCTGGAGGAGGATCTGGACAGCTCACGCCTGATGGCCGAAGGCGATTACCAGGATCGCTCCATCCTGTTCCGCCTGGGCTGCCGGGCGGTCCGGCTGCTGGCGCCCCTGCTCTGAGCTTCCGTGGCTACTGGCTCCGCCATGCCGGAATGTGCGAATATGCCAGTACAAATCAGCCAGTATGCAGTAGCGACCGATCATCATGAACGTGTTCAAACCCAGAGAAACATTGACCGAGCAGGTTGCCCGCCACATAGAGAACCTCATTGCCTTTGGTCAGCTCCGGTCCGGAGAACGGATCTACGAAGGCACCATGGCCAGGGAGATGGACGTCAGCCACGGCTCGATACGAGAGGGGCTCCTGTTGCTGGAGAAACGGCACCTGGTCCGTAATGTTCCCCGCAAAGGCGCGTTTGTCACGCCGCTGGACGACTACTTCGTTCGCAGCCTCTATGAGACACTGGAACTTTACCTTACGCACACCGGGCGCAAGCTGGTCCGCAACTGGCAACCGGATGATATGGCCCGGCTCGAATCTCTGTATGACCAGATGAAAGCCTGCTTCGAAAAGAACGATCTGATGGCCTTTCTGGAACTGGGCATCGAATACACCAAGGCATCGCTGGCCTACGCCGATAACTATTTTATTGTCTCCGCCATTGACGATCTCTGGCCATCGGCGAAGCGTTGCGCCTTCGTCGCCTTCCAGCAGGGTGGCAATCAGGTGCTGGAAGACAACCTCGCCCACATGCAGGAGTCCATCAGCGCCATCAAGGACCGGGATGAGGAGTGTCTGGCAGGCATTCTGCACCGTTATGCCCTGCAGCAATGCCATCAGGTCCTGGACGCGATTGGCAATACCAGCGGCAAGCCAGACACGGTGTTATGACCTGCCTCGCCCGAGGTTCCGCAAACTCACCGTCGCATCATTTTCTGTCAGAGGCGTCGTCGTCCGCAAGCGACAGGTGGGACACATCCGGCACCACCGGCGGAGGAAGGTTACGCTCAACGCCAAGATCACTGCCGGCCGGCGCCAGGCTCCATTCGTCCAGATGCTGGAACATCGGTGGCTCTACCTCCGATGGCTCCGCCAGCGTTTCTCCAACCGGGGCCAGGCTCAGGCCGGAGCCAGAGAGAATGTCGTCTACCTTTTCACCCGCCACCGGCAGACGGTCGCCAGGCTCGGTTTGAGGAGCCGCACCCCTCTTCTGTGCAACAGGGGCAGGCGCTGCCGGCGGCTTCGGCTGAGGACTGGCGGCGGCGGGACTGGCGGCGGCGGGCCGGGCGTCGGCCATGGGCTGAACGTATGCAACCATGCCGTGTTTTTTCAGCACAGCGCGGTACTTTTCGGCCTGCACCTCTTCCAGCCGGTTGCGAATAACCACCGACTGGCCGCTGAACATACGGTCGACCTGCTCGAGCGAAGCCTTGAACAAGGTGCGGGCATTGTTGCGCGCAGCTTCCAGATCCGTTCCGGGAACGCATTCCCCTTTAAAGACAAGCTGAAACATGCGTCTTCCTCTTGGCGTCTGTCTTTCTCACATCATAGTTGATCGCATGGCGCTCCGGGAGTCCGCGAAGCCTGCTGCCCCTGTATCCAGACTGCAAACAATTGAAAAATCCATTCACACATCACGCAAATTGCGACAGATTCTGCAATAATTAATGGTAACCAAAATTTACAATCAGTTACATTCTGAACGGAACATCACCAGGGAGTGGTCTCCAATGACGATCACACAATCACTTCGCATCGCCGCCGTAACCTTTTTATTGTCGGCACCGTTTGCCCATGGTGAAAACCTGGACGTACTGTTGAGCCAGGTTTTCCCACAGGCACAGGCAACCTACATCGGCTATGAAAGCGTCGAGCGGGAGGATATCCCGGCCAGCGCCTCGGTAGAACGCAAATACCTGATTGTGGATTTTCGCCTGGCCTCCAGTCAGTTGGCCTCAGAGCAGCTCCAGGCCAGTGTTCACAAGGTCTGCATGGCGTTGCTGAAAGACCGCAAGCTGATCCGGCAACTGTCGGATTCCGGTTACGACATGGTATCAGTCGCCTTTGACCGCCGCTCCCAGTTTGACTGCCTGTAGCATCGCTGCCGGGTTGGTCAGTCATCTCGGCCCAGCAGTTTCGGAAAGGCCTCAAGCGCGCTGTTGACGGCGTCGAGGTTGAACGCCTCCACATCGGCAAGCAGTTTTTCCCCGTAACCCGTCACTGACCGGGACCGGAATCGCTGGCCCCAGGCCAGCCCCCGCCGGGCAAAATGTTTCATCTGCTCCGGATCGCCGCTTTCCCTGACCGTTTTCCACTCGTCACCAAAGTCGGAAGCGAGCTGCTCTCTCAGCCAGCCCCGTTCCTGAATGCTGAGGGTCTGGGCCAGCAGCCGATCAGATTCTTTCGAGGCGCCTTCGCCTTCCGCCTGTTCCACGGTCGCTTCAACCCGAGGCAAGGTCACGGTGAATACCGAGCCGGCGCCTGATTCACTCTCAACTTCCAGTTCTCCGCCCATCATCCGGGCCAGCTTTCGGCTGATGGCCAGGCCGAGGCCAGTACCCCCATAGCGCCGGGTGTTCTGGCCCTCCTGCTGTTCAAAGGCATCAAAAATCCGCTCAAGCTGATCCCGAGGGATACCAATACCGGTATCCCTGACGGTCACCACCAGCTTGTAAAGCTGACGTTCCGGACTTCCGGAGCCCGGGCTGCCCTTTTCCCGGACCTTCAGAGGCTTCGCTGCGGCGCGGACAGTAACGCCACCCTCATGGGTGAATTTGATGGCATTGCCTGCCAGGTTGAACAGAACTTGTCTCAGTCGGGTTTCGTCCAGCATCATGGCCGCCGGTATCCTGGAATCAACACTCACCTCCAGGGTGATGCCCTGTTCGCGGGCCCGGAGATCAAAAATATGGCGAACATCGTCGAGCAGTCGCCGCACCGACACGGCAGAATAGTCCAGACGCATTTTCCCCGCTTCAATGCGGGACAGATCCAGAATGTCGTTAATCAGCATTAACAGACTGCGGCTACCAGCCCGGATGGCGTCCAGATAATTTCGCTGCCGGGGATCCGTCACCGTGTTGCTGAGCAGATCACTGTAGCCGATCACGGCGTTCATCGGTGTCCGTATTTCGTGGGACATGTTTGCCAGGAACTCACTTTTCGCGAGGCTGGCGGCCTCTGCCTCCCGGGCGAGACGCTCGGCTTCAAGCTTGGCCGCCCGCAACTCGTCCTCGCTGCGGCGAAGGGCATTTTCAGAACGGATCCGTTCATCCACTTCCCGGGACAGCTTCCGATTCCAGTACAAGAAAATCAGAACAACAACGATGGCAATGAGCACCACCCGGCGCACCACGGTGTAATCGGTTTCCTGTTCAATATCAAGGTGAATCCAGCGATTGTAGATGGACTCCGTCTCGCTTGCATCGAGGCTGCCCAGAGCCTTGTTCAGCACCCGCTGCAGCTCCGGACTGTCCTTCCGGACCGCCAGTCTCAGATCGTACTGGTAGGGGGTGATACTGGTGATTCTGAGGTTCGACAACCCCAGCCGGGCAACGGTGTAGCTGACCGCCGGGATGTGAGTAACCATAACGTCCAGATCCCCATTGGAGAGTGCCAGAAGTCCTTCCTCTACGGTGGTCACGGGGTAAAGGTCCAGATTCGGGTGGTTGATCAGCAGGTAGTCATGGGCCGCCTGCCGGTTCACCACTCCCACCCGTTCATTGCGAAGCTCCCGGAGATCGCCGATAAAGCGCCCGTCATCCCGGATGGCAAGGACTATGGGCACGGTCAGGTAGGCCCGGGTGAACAGAAAGTCGTCTTCGGTACGCGGCGTCCGGGACAATCCAGGAAGTATGTCCACCTCGCCGGACCGGAGCTGGTCTTCGGCCTCCACCCGGCTCCCGACCACCGTACGGATGAACCGGGTGTTCAATCGCTCTTCGAGGCGGGTCAGCAGATCCGGAACCAGGCCAGTGGGCCGGCCATCCTGGGAATATTCAAACGGCGGCCAGTCCGAGCGAAAGGCCACCTTGAGATCGGGGTGCCGCTTAAGCCAGTCATGGTCGGAAGCAGATAGCTCGGTCCCGGTTCGCTCCAGCACAGGCTGCCCCGATTGCAGCCAGGACTGACGGATCCCCCGATGCTCGTTGTAGCTGATCGCCGAAACGGCCTTGTTCAGTACCTGAAAAAGACGATCATTTCCGGCGTCCACCTGCAACACCACATCCACCGGATTGTCGTCCAGCAAATCCGATAAACCGATGCCGCTCACCATTGCCGACTGCAGGTAATCTGAAACCACAGGCACCGGTGCCAGAAATGCATCGGACTTGCCGGAAAGGACCAGCCCCACGGCTTCGCTGACANTGGCNNCCGGNACCGGTGTGAACGCCTCCACCCGGTCGAGCATGGGGTATTGATTCGGGTCGCCGTCGATGACAGCAATCCGGCTGCCCTCCAGATCCGCCAGAGTTCGGATGGCGGCGTCGCCGGCACTGACAAACAGACCGTAGGTCAGGGACATCAGCGGGTCGGTGAACCGTTTCCCCGGCACCACTGGCATGCCCGGCATCCGGGTGGTCAGAATGGCATCGGTCTCGGACTCGCGCTGAACCGGGCCACGGTCTTTCTCCGACGGAAGGACCACGGGCTCGATGGCCACATCCAGCTTTTCCGATAACCGGGCCAGATAATCGATATAGACTCCCGCCAGAGCACCTTCGCCCGTATCAAAAGCCAGTGGAACCTCAGCACTACGCAGACCTATCCGGAAGCGTTCCTGCTCCGCCAGCCAGGTCAGTTCCTTCAGACCGAGCACCGGCGCCGGCGACGTTTGCGGCGGGTCCGCCCATACCGGGGATTGAAACAGTGCCAGCAGGCAGCACAGTAGAAGAGGAGGGGTAACCTTCACTGGAATTCCTCAAGGGTTCCGCTACATTTGAGGGAACAATACCTGCAATCGCCGGCGATTTCATTCAGGCGGACCGCCAACAGGAGACGAGTGGACATGGACACCAGCAAACACGACCTCAGCACTTTATTCGAGCAGCTTGGCCTTGCCTCCGATACCGAGAGCATCGAGGATTTTGTCGCCAGGTACTCTCCCCTGCCAAGCGAGGTTGCGATCCAGGATGCCCCTTTCTGGTCAGAGAGCCAGTCTCATTTCCTGGAAGAAGGATTGGAGGAAGACAGTGACTGGGCAGAGATTATCGATGAACTGGATGCCCGGATGCGCCACTAGAACTCGGCGCCCTCACTGATAATAACCCGATCACGGCCCGCGTCCTTGGCCTGGTAAAGGGCGCGGTCGGCCCGATCAAACACCGATTCTTCAGTGTCGCCCGGAACAAAACCCGCCAAGCCGGCAGAAAAGGTAACGGTTACCGGCTCGCCCCGGAAATGAAATGGCAGCTTGCCGACATACTCCCGCACCTTGTCAACAACGGTACGGGCGTCGGCGGGCCCGGTTTCCGGAAACAGCACCACAAACTCCTCGCCCCCGAAGCGAGCCACGAAATCGGTGGTACGCAGCCGCTCCCTGAATTCCCTGGCAACCAGCTGAAGCACCCTGTCCCCGGCCTTGTGGCCGTATGAGTCATTGATTCGCTTGAAAAGGTCGATATCGAGAACGCCGACGGTCAGTGGATGACGGTAACGCTGCCAGCGGTTGCATTCGAAAGACAGCCGCTCCTGCCAGGCTTCCCGGTTGGGCAGCTCCGTGAGCAAATCGGTCATGGCTCGCAGACGCTCCTTGCGAACCTGCTCCTGCATCTGCTCTGAATACGCCTCCATGGCGGCCACTTTCTCCTGCATCGCCTCCAGTTGCTCGGAAAGCACCTGCTCACGCTCTGACTCCAGGGTGCGGAACCGGCCAACTGCCTGAACAATGCTTTCCAGATGGCCACTGACAGACTGTTTGAGGTCCTGGAGGTTGTCGCTGGCCTGCAAACGCAGCCCAACCTGCTCGATTTCCTCGCGGATCTCCCGGTCAAGATGCTCTGACGCATCAAGGCGACCGGTCTGGGCCGAGGACTGGACCGAGAAATGTTCCCGCAGGATCTCGAGTCGCTCATCCAAACGTTTGAGGAAGGCCTCAAACTCACGCTTGCTCCGGGTAACCGCGGCAATGACCAGTTCCGCGACATGATTCAGGCCTTCCCGCAACTCATCCCAGTCGTTACTTGCCAGCAGGGATCGCTGAAGGGCCCGGGCCCGGGCCTCGGCGGTGGATTCCAGCGAGACCTGAGCAAGCATCTGGCCCAGCAGCTGACCAACCCGGCGGGCAATACGCAGCCGTTGGGCATTGTCTTCAATATCCTGGTCATTGCCCGGTACATTAATAGCTTCTGAGGCGACTTCATGCTCTGGTTGGGGCTCCGGCCCGTTTTCTGGCTCTGGCTCCCGCTCTTTGCGCGAAAAAAACGAACGCTTCATGTTACCGGAGGCCTGGCGTTCATCCAGCAGGGCTACCTGGCGGTCAATCTGATTCTGCAGTTCCTTCCAGGCATCCACATCCACCCTGCTTTTCCGGAGGTCCTTGCGGATGCGGACCAGCAAGCGGTCAAGCTCCGGAGTCTGGCCCTCGGATGCGAGGCTGGTACGCACCAGCATCCGCTCAAGGGTATTCCGCTCCGCCTTCCATTGCTTTTCCCGGTTATCTGCGGATTCGAGTTCCTGAAGGTATTTCTCCTTCCAGGAAAGATCGGATGCCATGAAGCACTCCCGTTTACGCTGGCCGTACCGTTACTGAGTGAAAGGGACCGGTATGACGGTCACTGACCTGAGCTGTTTTCGTCCTTGCTCCTGCCATGATACTTATCCCGGCGGGCCCTGGGGTGACTCTGGTCATAAACCCGGGCCAAATGCTGAAAATCAAGATGAGTATAGACCTGGGTTGTGGCAATGTCGGCGTGCCCCAGCAGTTCCTGAACGGCGCGAAGGTCTCCACTGGATTCAAGCATGTGGCTGGCAAAGGAATGCCGCAGAAGATGGGGATGAAGTTTCTGGTCAGCCCCCCTGGTGATCCCCCAACGACTCAGCCGGGCCTGGATGCTCCGGTGGCTGAGCCGCCCACCACGCCGGCTGACAAACAGGGCGCCTTCAGCCTCATGGGCCAGCCCCGCCCTCTGAGGCAGCCAGGCCCGGATCGCTTCCACCGCTTTTTTCCCGACTGGCAACAGCCGCTCTTTACCACCCTTGCCGACTACCCGGACCTCGCCACTTCGCAGGTCAACGGTTTCCAGATCCAGGTTTGCCAGTTCCGCCAGCCGCAATCCGGAGGAATACATCAGCTCAAACATACACAGATCACGGACTTCGAGGGGGTCATCCGGCGGGCTGTCCAGAAGCTGACTCAGCTGGTCGACGTCGGCCACCCGGGGCAGGCGCCGGCCACCCTTCGGCGCGCGGGTGCCCAGGGCCGGGTTGTCGGGTGCCAGCTTTTCCCTGAGCAGAAACTGGAAAAAACGACGGGTTGCCGAAAGGTGCCGGGCAATACTGCGGCCCGAGAGGCCTTCCCGGCTGAGAGTCGCCACATAGCGGCGAAGATCATGGTTGGTAACCCGCCGCCACGAAGGAACCCCGCCGCCAGCCAGCCACCGGGCAAGGCGCAGGAGGTCCCGCTGATAGCTGTCACAGGTTCTGGGTGAATGCCGCTTCTCCGACGCCAGATGCCGGATGAAACCGGTTAATGGCCCGCACAGCTCATCGGGCACATCCGACGCCGCCGGAATCTCTGACACCTCAGCGCGACTCCGTCGCCATATCGGTAACCGGGGCAGCCATGGTGTGGCGCTGAACCATGGGCGGCAGCAGCCGGCTCAGGGTGTCGCTGATGTAGCTGAGAAACAGCGAGCCCATGCTCTGGTCAAAATAACCGGGCTGACAGCTGCCAACGGCAAACACGCCCACCAGTTCATCATGACGCAAGGGCACCAGGGCGACAGAAGCAATCGCCTCTTCCCGGTCCGGAAACAGGAACTCCCGTTCACTCTCGCGGAACTGGCCGCACACCGCCCGTTCGCCTTCAAGCAGACTGCCCAGTCGTTCTCGAGCCACGGACGGACTCACCACATGAAGAGCCCCCTGGGAGGCCTCCGGCAGCTCGGCTTCGGTAAACAGCAGCACCGAGGCCGCGTCGAGGCCGAAATCGCCACGGATACTGTCATCGATGGCTGAAGCCATATCGTTGAGGGTCCGCGCTTCAATCACCTGCATCAACAGGCGCTTGCTCTTTTCAAACAGGCGATCATTGTGGCGGGCAATGGACACCAGTTCCACCAGCTCCCTGCGCAGCGTGTCCCGCTGCTCGCGGAACAGGTGCACCTGGCGTTCGACCAGGGAAATGGCGCGACCGCTGTCGTGGGGCAGGGTCAGACTGCGCAGCAGCTCGTCCTGGTCGACAAAGAAATCGGGGTTGGCTCGTAAGTACTCCGCCACCTCTTTCCGGGTGAGGTCACCGGCCTTCTGGCGGGCCGCTTGTTCTGTCATGGTGAACTCCTGGCTGTCAGGATCGTTGTTTGTGGGGGCGGCCACTGCCCTTTCGGCGGCGGCTGCCAGAATCACCCGGCAGCCTTAACTGGCCTTCAAATACGCTGGTTGCAGGCCCTTCCATCATAACAGGGGTCCCGTCACCCTGCCATTCAATGACCAGTTTGCCGCCGCGCAACTCCACTTCAACCCGATGATCCAGCAGGCCACGCAAACAGCCAGCGACAACAGCGGCACAGGCTCCGCTGCCGCAGGCCAGGGTTTCGCCGGCGCCTCGTTCGAACACCCGGAGGCGGGCGTGACTGCGATCCAGTATCTGCAGGAAGCCGATGTTGGCCCGGGCCGGGAAGCGGGGGTGCCGCTCCAGCTTCGGCCCCAGGGTGTCCACAGGCGCTGTGTCTACGTCCGCCACCACCAGCACGCCGTGGGGATTGCCCATGGACACAGCGCTGAGTTCGACGGTTTGGCCGTCCACATCCACGGTGTAGACGTCCTTGCGACGGTCTGCAGCAAACGGAATGGCCGGCGGGTTCAGCTCGGGCACCCCCATATTGACCATGACCATGCCATCCCGGCCAACGCGAAGTTCGATCACACCCTTGGCGGTCTGGACCCGTATCACCTTTTTATTGGTCAGGTGCTGATCCCGGACAAACCGGGCGAAACAACGGGCGCCATTGCCGCACTGCTCCACCTCGGAACCGTCCGCGTTGAAGATGCGGTAGCGGAAATCCACGTCGGGCAAGCCCGGCGGCTCCACCACCAGCAACTGGTCAAACCCGATACCGAAATTCCGGTTGGCCAGATCCCGGATCGTGTCCGGGCGCAGCCGGAACGGCTGGCTGATCGCATCCACAACCATGAAATCGTTACCCAGCCCGTGCATCTTGGTGAACCGAATTAAGGGGCCCTGGCTCCGGCGCTGCTGACTCATCTCCTCGCCTCCGCTCATTCCGGAAGGCAGCTCTCGGGCGCGAGCTGGTCTTCAAGGGTTTCGCGGCGCCGGACCACATGCACCTGCTCGCCATCGACCATCAGTTCCGGGGGACGATTGCGGGTGTTGTAGTTGGAACTCATGACAAAGCCGTAGGCACCAGCAGAGCAAACCGCCAGCAGGTCGCCAGCCTGGAGACGCAGATGACGGTCCTTGCCCAGGAAGTCTCCGGTTTCACAGACCGGACCGACCAGATCCCAGGCTTTCTGCTCGCCGCCCTGATGCGGCCTGACCGGAATGATCGCCTGCCAGGCACCGTAAAGGGCCGGGCGGATCAGGTCGTTCATGGCCGTATCAATGATGGCAAAGTTCCGGTGCCCGGTGCACTTCAGGAACTCGACCCGGGTCACCAGGATGCCGGCATTGGCGGCAATGGAACGGCCCGGTTCGAGAATCAGCTCCAGCTTCCGGTCACCCAGACGCTCCGCCAGCGCCCGGACATAATCCGACGGCTGCGGTGGCTGCTCCTGATTGTAGGTAACGCCCAGACCGCCCCCCATATCCAGGTGATGGATGTGAATACCCCGGTCGGCCAGGGTGTCGATCAGGGCCAGCACCCGGTCCAGCGCATCCAGAAACGGGGAGACGGTGGTGAGCTGGGAGCCAATATGGCAGTCCACGCCCTTGATCTCCAGGTTTGGCAGGCTCGCAGCGCGGGTGTACACGTTCGGCGCTTCGGCGATGTCGATTCCGAATTTGTTCTCTTTCAGACCCGTGGAAATGTAGGGATGGGTACCGGCGTCAACATCCGGGTTCACCCGCAGGGAAACCGGTGCCTTGGCGCCAAGCTCGCCGGCGACAGCGTTCAGCCGGTCCAGCTCGGTATCGGATTCAACGTTGAAACAGCGCACACCCACCTCAAGCGCGCGCTTCATTTCCCATTCCTGCTTGCCAACGCCTGAAAACACCACCTTTGCCGGGTCTCCGCCGGCCCGCAGTACCCGCTCCAGCTCGCCCGCCGAGACAATATCGAAACCGGCACCGAGCCGGGCCAGAACATTGAGCACCGCCAGATTGCTGTTGGCTTTGACGGCATAACACACCAGGTGCGGGTGATCCCGCAGGGCATCGTCATAGGCCCGGTAATGACGCTCAAGCGTTGCCCGGGAGTAGACGTAGGCCGGCGTACCAAAGTGATCGGCGATGGCAGAGACAGCCACATCCTCGGCGTACAGCTCGCCGTCGCGATAGTTGAAATGATCCATGAGTTTCCTGATTCGTTGCGCGGGGTCAGGAGGCCTGAGCGTCAGTCTCGGTCTGCTTTCCGGTCCTGCGGTTGCCCGGCAGAGCCCGTCCCGGAAGCCCTCGAAGCGTCCTGGCTGTCACGGTACAGCGGTCCTTTCTGGCCGCAACCGTTCACCACCAACGCCAGCAACAGCACCATGATCGGCAGAGTCCACGCACGCATACCTGCTACCCCTGAGTTCACTATGGCGGCAGTATACCTGAGACCCGCACCGTGCGGCGAGGTCAGCGCACCCTGGCAAGCTGCCGGTTGAGGGAATCCTCCAGCGCTGACCGGTAATACAGGTACTGGCTGGTCTGGATATCCTGCTGATAGACCCTGGGGTCAATATCGTGAGGCAGATGGACATCGGTCAGGTACACCGGGTAAACCTCGCCGCTCTGGCGCAGGGAACGGATGTAGTGGGCTACGGCAGGAATCAACTGGTCGCCGTATTCCTGCACGGTAAATTCCTGCTCGCCACAAAAAATATCAAAGCGCAGCCGGCTATCCCCTTCGTGAATTCCGACAGCCTGCACCTCAAGCCCGGGCAAGGGCGCACCCGAATCCGATTCCGGCCGGTATTCGGCACACCAGGTGCCGTCGCGCCGGACAACTTCGTAGCATTGCACCCCGGCAACAATCCCGGGCGCATCAGTATGGCTGAGCAACCGCCGCTCAATCAGGTTGTCCAGAAAGCGCAGCACAGGCACCAGCAAGTGCCGACGGCTGCCCACAGCCTGGTCCCAGCTGAACACCGAACCGAGCTCATCAACGACCCAAAGCCGCGCCTGATCCCCCAGAACCCGGAAAAAAACCTGGATATTATCCGGTTCACTGGCCTGACTAACGGCCCGCAGGGCCGGTTCCTCCTGCAGCGCGTAGCGATCAAACACCACCGGCAAATATCTCTCCTGAGGCAACGCCAGGTGCTCCATCAGCGCCTCGAAGCTTTCCAGCGCCACGAACCCCGGCTCCAGGCCGTTAAACTGCAGCAGGAAATAACGGCGATCCATCTCAATCACGTAGCGCAACGGGTGTGGCCCGCTGCCGCCGGCAAAGAAAGGCCTCAGAACGTCGGCAAACAGTTCCTGAACCCGACGGGCAATGGCGGAGCCGTGCCCCCGGTTATGGCAATGCACCACAATACCGGGCAATTCGGATGGGTTGGCCGCCACCGATGCCAGAACATTTTTCAGGCACTGGATGAGCGTGTCGCCAGCAGCGTAGTGCTGCAGGCTGACTTCGTGCCAGCTGTTGAAGGTGATCTGATCGATGCTGATAACCAGGTTCTCCCGACCGCCGCTGAAACCCAGTGAATCATGCCGCGAACTGAGTTTATGGAGCCCCTTTTCAGTGAGGTGAGCCTGGGGGTCCACGCCCACATTCACCAGCAGGAGAGTTCTCAGGGGCCGGACACCCCGTGACAGGGCCTCCCGCTCGGCCGGTGCAATCGGGAATGGCAGGAACGCGGACAGGGCATCGAGCATTTCCCGCAACTCGCTGACCGAGGCAATACGGGTTCCGGAACGCACGTTCAGCCGTGTCGACCGGGTCAACAGGCCATTGCAGTAGCACCAGACCATCAACTCGGCCAGATTGCCAGAGCGGCGAATTACCGGCTGCCAGAAGGCATCGGCCGGATCTTCCAGGTCCCGGTAGAGCAACCAGCCTTCACCATTGCCACCCTGCCCAGACTGGTGGTGGAAGGCGAGATTCTCCTCCGCCAGCGACGGCGCGAGGCCCGGATTGATCTGTTCAATCTTGCCGGCTTTACGCTGGAACGCCGCGTACAGCTTACGGCCCAACAGGTTGATATCGCTGTCACTGATGGCGGCCCGCTGGCCGTGTTCCCTGGCCATTTTCGAGAGCAGGCGATAGCTGTGGGTAAGCTCGTTCACGATCATCCGGCGCAGGCTGGTGACATCCTCAGCCCGCCAGCGCTGGCGCTCATCCAGCTCCGCCAGCGTGCTCTCCGGCCAGCCCCAGCGTTCAACCAGCCGTCTCAGCAGGCGGGCTCGCCACTGTTCAGAGGACACCTCCGAACGGGTCAGCGGCAGGCCGGCTTTCAGATACAGGCTCCGACGGATCAGGTCCAGCCTGGACGCCATCCCAGGCCCTGAAAGCCAGGCCTCCAGCCGGTCATAAAGCATGACATAAGGATCGAGACTGTCCGCACCGGTCTCGCCCCGGAACACCGCACGTTTGAACTCGCTGGACAATAATGCCTGTCCCGCTGTCCGCGCATAACACTCAATCAGAAGCAGTTTAAGAATGGATTTCCAGGGCGCATCAATCCCCTTGTACAATTGCCAGACTCCGGCACCGAGGAATTCCGCCTCAGGAATCGCCGGCACAGGGCCAAAATCAATGTAGTCATCAGCCCGCACAAACCTGCAATCCACCAGTTTTCTCATACAGTCATCGTAGCTCGCTTCCTGTTCGGCCGGAATAAGCCACCACATGGGCCAGGCACCGGCCAGGTGGATACTGGTCCGGTAGAACTCGTCGAGCAACAGGAAGTGCTGGGCACTGCCACAGTTCTCGCCCGTTACCTCGGCCCGCTGCCGGCCGGCCCGCCAGTCCGAGGCACAGAAGACGAATACGTGAAGTTCCACACCGAGGGCTTCTGCCCAGCGCGCCAACTTCTCGGCCTTGCGTTCGAGACAGCGGATTCCACGCTCGGGCAAATCGTTGCGGTGGCATAGCCAGACATCAAGATCGCTCGCCACGGAATGACCCAGGGTGCCGGGGCTGCCCATCAGAAACATGGCGTCCAGACCCGGTTTGCGCTTGCCTTCATCCTTCAGGGTGAAGGTCCTGGCCAGTCGTCGCGCCGCGTTGATGGTTGCAAAGGACGGCTTGTAATCGTTCAGGCCATAGGGGCAATCGCTGTCCAGGTACCCCGGCAAAGCCGGATGGTTGAGATGGAAAACCAGGGGCAGGATTTCCAGCACCATCTGCTGGCGATAGGACAATGCCGAATAGGCACGGCTCCAGCGCTGCTGATTGACCAGAAGGAACCGGTCTCTCAGGCGACGGAGGGTCTTGCGGTCTATTCCCTCCTCAAAGTCGAGGGCAATCGGGGCAACGTGGGCGGTCAAGGCGCCTCCGCAGAGAGGTTCTTTTCAGGGTCAGTATGGGTATGATGGACGCATCGTGGCAAAACCGACAAAAAAATAAAAGCTATAGAACCCCGAGGCTCACCCGTCGTGAAAGAATTCATCATTCGCCGCTACCGCTCGGAGCAGTCCCCGACACCGGAGCGCTATACGATTGTGCGCATTGACGATGAAGGCAAAGTGCTGCTTGCCGATCATCAGGCCGAAGCCATCCTTGGTTACGGCAGCGATGAACTGGTGGGCCAGCCGGTACACCGGATCCTGGCATCCCGCCAGGACGACCCTTTTGCGCCGGCGAACCGACACCGTATTGAACGTGGCCAGAGCGTTCTGGTGACATTCAGGCACAAGGAAGGGTTCTTTTACACAGCCTGTCTGAGCCTGCGCGCCGACATGCGCGATTCCGACAAGGCAGCCAGCGCCACCATAACCCCGTGCGACAGTGCAACCAGGGACTCACGGCTGCTGCGCTCGGCGGAGAACAGTGCCCGCTTCGGAGTCTGGGAGCTCGACACCCGAACCAACGAAATGACCTGGACAGAGGGTATGTTCCGGCTCCTTGAGCTTAGGCCCGGCAGCGAGATCACCCCGGAACAGGCCCTGTTCTACTGCCAGACGGGACAGGCACGGGTCAGGGCCATGTTCCGGCGCTGCATGCGGGCCGGCGAAAGCTTTTCCCTCGATCTTGACATTCTTACCTCCAGGCAGAGCCCGCGCCGGGTTACCCTGAATTGTCAGGCACTCAAGCAGGGGGGCGGGATTCACAGGCTCGGCGGAACACTGGTGGACCATACTGCTGAAATGCAGCGCGAATGCGCCTGCCAGAATGCGCAACAGTTGCTGGCAGCGACCACCCGTGCCACACCGGATCTTGTGGTTGCAGTGGACACATCGTTCAACCTGCTGCACTTCAATGGTGCCTGGGCCAGCCAGTTCGTGGAAACATTTGGCGTGAATCCCGGGCACGGCGATAACCTGAGCAAACTTCTGCAGGAATTTCCGAATGAACGCAGGCTGATGGAGCGCCTCTGGCATCGGGCCTTCGAGCGCGACAGCTTCGTGGTTGAAATGCCTATGGCACAACAGTCACGTGAGCTGCCAGTGCATGAATTCCACTACCAGCGCCTGACCAACGAACTTGGCGAAGTGACCGGCGCTGTCCATGTGGCAAGGCGCATCGGGAACCGCATCAACCACGCCTCAAATGGCGACCACCGGATCCGGCACGATCCGGTCACCGGCCTGATGAACCGCAAGGAATTCATCGCCCGGATGCTCCGGACTCTGGAACAGAAAGCCCACCGGAATTCCTGTGACAGCCTGCTGTATCTGGATCTTGATGACTTTGAACGCTTCAACGATTTGGCCGGCAGCGGTACCTGTGACCGCTACCTGCGGGAGCTGGCCGGCAATCTCGGCGTGCGGGTGCATCAGCGTGACGCCCTGGCACGACTGGCCGGAGACACTTTCGCCCTGCTGATCGAGAACTGCCCGGAGGCCCGGGCCCGGAAAATTGCCCAGGAAACCCTGGACCTGATCGGGGAACTGGTCTTCGAATGGCAGGGCCACAAGCTTCAGACCACAGCCTCCGGCGGCCTCCTGATCATGGACAGCGACATACCGGGCGATCCGGAACAACTGCTCAGCCAGGCCGCGGACCTGTGCCACACCGCCAAAACCTCGGGCCGAAACCGGGTCCATGCCGCCAGAGCAATCACCCAACAGACCGACGATTCAACCGCCAGCCGACGAGTGGAGCAGATACGCGAGGCGTTGGACGGCGGTCACCTGATTCTCGAATATCAAGCCATGCGACCGGTGGCCAGCCCCACCTGGGGCGATCATATTGAAATCCTGTGCCGGATCCCGGCAACATCGGATGGCGGGACCATGCTCAGGCCCGACAACTTCCTGCCTGTCGCGGAACGTTTTGATCTGGCCAAACGCCTGGACCGCCAGGTGATTTGCCAAACCCTGGACTGGTTAGGCAACCAGCCGCTGCTGGAACCCCGACTGAAATACTGCGGCTTTAACCTGTCGCTGGCCAGTGTACTGGATGACACCTTCCCGGATTTTATGGCCCGGGCTGTGAGCGAATCGCCGTTTGCCCCCAACTGCTTTTGCCTGGAAATTCGCGAAGCTCATGCAACCCAATACCCGGACGATGTGGCCGTGCTTTGCGACGCCCTGCATCGGGCGGGCTGTCGGGTGGCTCTGGACGGCGCCGGCGCTTCGGTGGAAAGTTACAGCCTGGCGGCGAAATTGCCCGTGGACATTATCAAGCTGGATCGGCGGATGGTGCAGCAGCTGGAAGAGGATCCGGTGCAGCAGGTGATGCTCGAAGCCCTGCACCGGATTGCCGAGGCCGCCGGCAAGGTCACCGTGGCCACATTTATCGAGAGCGACGATGCCCTCCGGAAAGTCAGGACCCTCGGCATCCATTATGGCCAGGGCTACCGCCTGTTCCGCCCGCAACCTCTGGAACAGCTAACGCCGGCAGCGGTTGATCTGGCCACGGGACGGATTGGCGGCTAACGGCCCCACCCGTGGCCGGCAGGTGCGGCTCAGCCCAGTTGGCTGCGCGCCCGGCCAACGGCCGCACGAACCTGATCCGGCGCCGTACCGCCCAAGTGATTGCGGGCCTGAACCGACCCTTCCAGGGTAAGCACATCAAACACATCGGCCCCGATACGGTCGGAGAACTGCTGCAGTTCTTCCAGGGTCATGTCAGACAGGTCACGGCCTTCAGCCACGCCGAACGCCACCGACTTACCCACGATTTCGTGAGCGTCCCGGAAAGGCACACCTTTTTTCACCAGGTAATCCGCCAGGTCGGTGGCGGTGGAGAAACCACGCTTGGCCGCCGCCCGCATGTTATCGGCCCTGGAACGAATGGCCGGAATCATGTCGGCGTAGGCCTTCAGGCAACCCTTGATGGTATCCACGGTGTCGAACAGAGGCTCCTTGTCCTCCTGGTTGTCCTTGTTGTAGGCCAACGGCTGGCTTTTCATCAGCGTCAGTAGGCTGATGAGGTGGCCATTGACGCGGCCGGTCTTGCCCCGGACCAGCTCCGGAACGTCCGGGTTTTTCTTCTGGGGCATAATGGAGGAGCCGGTGCAGAACCGGTCCGGCAGATCAATAAAGTCAAACTGGGCGGAGGTCCAGAGCACCAACTCCTCGCTGAACCGTGAAAGATGAGTCATCAGCAGCGCGGCAAAACTGCAGAATTCGATGGCAAAATCCCGGTCGCTGACCGAGTCCAGGGAATTCTCGGTGGGCCGGTCAAAGCCCAGCAGCCTGGCCGTCATCTCACGATCTATGGGGTAGGTGGTGCCGGCCAGCGCCGCTGCACCCAGGGGCATCACGTTCACTCGCTTGCGACAATCCTGAAGGCGCTCGGCATCCCGCACCAGCATTTCGTACCAGGCCAGCAGATGGTGCCCGAAGGTCACCGGCTGGGCGGTCTGCAAGTGGGTAAAGCCGGGCATGATGGTATCCGCCTCGCGTTCGGCCAGATCGAGCAATCCCGATTGCAGACGCCGCAATTCCCCGGCAATCACATCGATCTCGTCCCGCAGGTACAGACGGATATCGGTGGCCACCTGGTCGTTTCGGCTTCGGCCGGTATGGAGTTTCTTGCCGGTGATGCCGATGCGGTCGGTCAGCCGCGCCTCAATGTTCATGTGAACGTCTTCGAGGCTCACTGACCACTGGAAGTTGCCGGCCTCAATCTCCGCCTTGACCCCGTTCAGCCCCTCGATGATCTGGTCCCGCTCCTCGCTGGTAAGCACGCCAACCCCGGCCAGCATGGTGGCATGGGCAATGGAACCGGTGATGTCGTGATGATACAGGCGCTGGTCAAATCCCACCGATGCGGTAAATTTTTCCACAAAGGCATCGGTGGGTTCACTGAAGCGTCCGCCCCAGGGTTTTTCTGAGCTTGTGGTCTGGTCAGACTTTTTCTGATCCGTCATGGTCTATCTTTCCTGCTGACAGCCCGGCATCATCTGGCG
>PAKW01000024.1 GCA_002707215.1 Halomonas sp. | reverse complement strand
CCGGGGCATGGTATCGCTGATGCGCAACCTGGAGGAGTTCTTCGCCCGGGAATCCTGCGGCTGGTGCACTCCGTGCCGTGATGGTCTGCCCTGGGTGGTGAAGCTGCTCCGGGACCTGGAAAAGGGGCAGGGGCAGGCCGGCGACATCGAAATGCTCGACAAGTTGGCGGCGGATTGTGGTCCGGGGCTGACCTTCTGCGCTCTTGCCCCTGGTGCCGCCATGCCGCTGGAAACGGCGTTGCAGCACTTCCGACAGGAGTTTGAGCAGGGCATTGGCAAGGTAAGCGGCGACACCCGAGGCGATCCGGACTGGGTCGCAGCGAGCACGCCGGCAAGCAGCCGTTAGTTTCAACAGTCACTTTTAACAAACACTGATCGCACTTTCTAGGTGAAGGCAGAAGCAAGCATGGCGACGATTCACGTGGACGGAAAAACCTACGAGGTCAACGGGGCGCACAACCTGCTCCAGGCCTGCCTGTCACTGGGCCTGGATATTCCCTATTTCTGCTGGCATCCGGCCATGGGAAGTGTGGGCGCCTGTCGGCAGTGTGCCGTGCGCCAGTACAAGGACAAGGACGACAACAAGGGCGTGCTGGTCATGTCCTGCATGACCCCGGCGGCAGACCAGACCCGAATCGATATTGATGACGAGGAAGCCCGGGCTTTCCGTGCCAGTGTGGTGGAGTGGCTGATGATCAATCACCCCCACGACTGCCCGGTATGCGAGGAGGGCGGCCATTGTCACCTGCAGGACATGACCGTAATGACCGGCCATGACCGCCGCCGCTACCGGTTCAACAAGCGTACTCGCCGCAACCAGTACCTGGGGCCGTTCATTGCCCACGAAATGAACCGTTGCATTACCTGCTACCGTTGCGTGCGCTTTTACAATGACTACGCCGGTGGCACCGATCTGGGCGCCTTTGGTTCCCGGGACAACATCTACTTCGGACGTTACGCCGAAGGCACACTGGAAAGCCCGTTCTCCGGCAATCTCACCGAAGTCTGCCCTACTGGCGTGTTCACCGACCAGAGTCATTCTGATCATTACACCCGAAAGTGGGATTTGCAGTATGCACCCGGCATCTGCCACCAGTGCGCGGTCGGTTGCAACACCAGCCCCGGAGAACGCTACGGTGAGATTCGCCGCATCGAAAACCGCTACCATGGTGAGGTTAACAGCTACTTCCTCTGTGACCGCGGTCGGTTTGGTTACGGTTACGTCAACCGCTCTGACCGCCCACGGGTTCCGGAATGGATCGAACGGCCGGGGCAGGAGGCAGTGGCGCTGGGCGTGGACTCGGCCCTGGAGCGTATTACCGGCGCCCTTCGTCAGGCCCGGCGCATTATCGGCATCGGATCGCCCCGGGCCAGCCTGGAAAGCAATCATCAACTGTTGGCCATGGTGGGGCCGGAAAACTTTTCCACCGGGATAGAGTCCCGGGAGCAGGCCTGCCTGGCCATAATGAACCGGCTGCAGGAAACGTCGGGACTGCCCACCCCGACACCCCGGGAAATAGAACGCCACGATGCCATTCTGGTGTTGGGTGAGGACCCGGTCCAGAGTGCCGCGCGCCTGGGGCTGAGTCTGCGTCAGGCGGTGCTGTCACGGCGGGAAGAACTGGCTGAAAAGATCGGCGTGCCTGTCTGGAATGCGGAGGCCGTTAAGACCCTGGGGCAGGATCGGTACTACCCGCTGCACATTGTCTGGCCTGCGCCCACGGAACTGGACAGCGTCGCTGTCGCGCGCCATGCCCTGGCGCCGGACGATATCGCCCGGCTCGGTTTTGCGGTGGCTCATGCCATCGACCCGTCGGCGCCCCCGGTGCACGGTCTAGACCCGGCCAGCCAGGAGCGGGCCGGCGAAATTGCCGCCAGTCTGATAAAAGCTGAGCGACCGCTGGTTGTCAGTGGTGGCTCCCTCGTCAGCGAGGCCATCCTGGAAGCCGCCGGTGCGGTCGCCCGGGCCCTGTCCAGCCGGGCAGCGCAGGGTGGGCTGGTGTTGATCCGGCGGGAGGCCAACAGTACTGGGCTATCGCTCATGGGTGGCCAGACCCTGGACTGGGCATTGGATGAACTGAGTGAGGGCCAGGCCGATGCGGTAGTGGTTCTGGAGAACGACCTGTATCAACGTCTGCCCGCCGACCGGGTGGAACAGGCCCTGGCCCGTGCGAACACCCGCGTGGTGCTGGATCACCAGCGGACGAGAACCTCGGAGGGGGCGGGCTTCATACTGCCTGCCGCCAGTTTCGCGGAGGCGAGCGGAACCCTGGTAAACCTGGAGGGGCGCGCCCAGCGTTTCTTCCGGGTGTTCGAACCGGCCTACCTGCGCCCGGAGACACGAATTCACGAGAGTTGGCGCTGGTTGCATGCCCTGTCCGCCGGACTGCGGGGGGAAGCCCCCGGAGACATCAGCCTGGATATGGCCATCCGGGCCTGTGCCGAGGCCCATCCAGGCCTGGCCGGGATTGTGGAGGCTGCGCCCGGCTCCGATTATCGTATAGAGGGCCTGCGGCTGGCCCGTGAGCCCCAGCGTTACAGCGGCCGCACCGCCATGCGAGCCAACCTCGATGTAAATGAGCCCCGCCCTCCACAGGATACCGATACGCCCTTCGCGTACTCCATGGAAGGCTACAGCGGATCTGACCGGCCCCGGCAGCAGATACCTTTCGCCTGGGCGCCGGGCTGGAATTCCCCTCAGGCCTGGAACAAGTTCACCGATGAAGTCGGCGGCCACCTGCGCGGGGGGGACCCGGGCGTGAGACTGATTCGGCCTCAGCCCGGCCATCGCGAATACCCCGCCCCGGTCTCTAATGATGGTGCCACTGATAGTAGCGGGCTGCGGGCCCTGGTGTTGCCGCGCGTGTTCGGGGGGGAGGAGACGTCTGCCCTGGCTGAACCTATCCGGCAGCGCATGACCGCGCCGGTGGTCATGCTGGCCCACCCGGACGCCGAGGCGCTGGGCGTACGTGACGGCGACAGCCTGACGCTGCTTGGTGTGCGCGAGGGCGACAGCCTGATGCTGTTTGGTGGCCCGGTCGTCACGGTATCAGAGCGGGAAGACTGGCCCCCCGGCTGGGCTGGCCTGCCCGCGGGACTGTTGCCCGGCCTGGGGCAGGGCGCGACACTCACTTTAGGAAAACCCTCGGGAGGTGAGTCATGAGCTGGTGGACTCCGCAACTGGCAGCCACTCTCTGGGCCATGTTCCAGGCGCTGGTGATCCTGCTTGTCGTGGTCGTGGTGGGAGGGGCACTGACCGTGGTGGAACGTCGGCTGCTTGGCCTCTGGCAGGATCGTTATGGTCCTAACCGGGTGGGGCCATTCGGCACTCTTCAACTGATTGCCGATATGCTGAAGATTTTTTTCAAGGAAGACTGGACTCCACCCTTTGCCAGCCGCGGCCTGTTTATGCTGGCACCCAACATTGCCTTCGCGTCCCTGCTGCTGGCTTTCGTGATTATCCCCATAACACCCGGGTGGGGGGTGGCGGACATGCACATCGGACTGCTGTTCTTTCTGGCGCTGGCCGGCGTCAATGTCTACGCGGTGTTAATCGGTGGCTGGGCCAGTGGCAATAAGTATGCCTTGCTGGGCGCATTGCGGGCCTCGGCGCAGACCCTGTCCTACGAAGTGTTCATGGGACTGTCGCTCATGGGTGTCGTGGCCATGGCCGGCTCCTTCAACCTGCGTGATATCGTTGCGGCCCAGGAAGGCCTGTGGTTCGTGATCCCCCAGTTCCTGGGTTTCGTCACTTTTCTGATCGCCGGCATCGCCGTGACACACCGCCATCCCTTCGACCAGCCGGAGGCGGAACAGGAACTGGCGGATGGTTACCATGTCGAGTACTCCGGTATGAAGTTCGGCATGTTTTTCATTGGTGAATACGTGGGCATGGTGCTGGTTTCGGCGCTGATCGTGACGCTGTTTTTTGGTGGCTGGCAGGGCCCCTGGCTGCCACCTGTGGTGTGGTTTGCCCTCAAGACCAGCTTCTTCCTGATGCTGTTCATTCTGCTCCGGGCATCGCTGCCACGACCCAGGTATGACCGGGTAATGAGCTTTGGCTGGCGGGTGTGTCTGCCGCTGACCCTGGTCAACCTGCTGGCGACCGGGGCGGTATTACTGCTGACCGGCTCATAGGGAGGAAAGATGCGTAAAAACAAAGTGTTGTCCGTGTTCTGGCTGATACCGGCCAGTTGGTCACTGCTGCGTACCATGGGCATGGTATTCATGCACGGCTTCCGCAAGCGCGAAACCGTGAATTATCCGGAAGAGGAGGTCTATCTGCCTCCCCGGTACCGGGGCCGCATCATACTCACCCGGGATCCGGACGGCGAAGAACGATGCGTGGCGTGCAACCTGTGCGCGGTGGCCTGCCCGGTGGCCTGTATTTCCCTGCAGAAAGGTGAAAAAGACGACGGCCGCTGGTACCCGGAGTTCTTCCGTATCAACTTTTCGCGCTGCATTTTCTGTGGCATGTGTGAAGAGGCCTGCCCCACCTCCGCCATCCAACTGACACCGGATTTCGAGATGGGTGAATACCAGCGCCAGCAACTGGTATACGAGAAGGAAGACCTGCTGATCAATGGCCCCGGCAAGGACCACGACTACCACTTTTACAAGGTTGCCGGCATGGCTATCGCCGGCAAGGACAAAGGCGAGGCGCTGAACGAGGATGCCCCGGAAGATGTCCGTACGCTTTTACCCTGACCCAAAAAGGAAGCACTGATGGAACTGGGATTCTACCTTAGCGGCCTCGTGGCGGTGTTGGCCACGGTTGGTCTCATCACCGGCTCCAGTCCGGTGCATGCGGTGGTGTACCTGATTGTTTCGCTGATCGCGGTCGCCCTGGTGTTCTTCGCCCTGGGCGCGCCCTTTGCGGGTGCGCTTGAGATTATCGTCTATGCCGGCGCCATCATGGTGCTGTTCGTGTTCGTGATAATGATGCTCAATCTGCGTCCGGAGGCGAAACGGGATTCCCCGTGGCGACGTCCGGGTTACTGGCTTGGGCCGTCGCTGCTGGCCCTGGTATTGCTGGTGGCAGTGGTGGCGCTCATCGACGGCGGACACGCAGGCATGACCATTGACGGTGAGCTGATAACCGCCCGGGACATCGGTCTCACCTTGTTCGGCCCCTGGCTGATCGTGGTGGAACTGGCGGCCATTCTGCTGCTGGCGGCGCTGGTAACGGCTTCCCACGTGGGCCGGCGCATCAAACCCCGAGGCAATCGCAACCGTGGAGGCACGCAATGACTGGTATCCCGATGGAGCATGGCCTGATCCTGGCCGCCATTCTGTTCAGCCTGGGACTGGCCGGGTTGATGCTGAGGCGCAGTATGCTGTTCGTTCTGATGAGCCTGGAAGTAATGCTCAATGCCGCCGCGCTGGCCTTTGTGGTGGGCAGCACCGCCTGGAATCAGTCGGACGGGCAGGCCATGTTCCTGCTGGTGATCACCCTGGCAGCCGCCGAGGCCAGCATCGGCCTGGCGCTGATGATACAGATGTACCAGCGCTTCCGTTCACTTGAGCTGCATGAAGTCAGCAGGATGCGTGGATGATGATGGCTGCAACGTTACTCTCATTTCTGTTGCCCCTGGCCGGTGCGGTTGTTCTTGCCTTTTCCGGCGGCCGGCTGGGGCCGCGAGCCAGCACGGCCATTGGTGTGGGCAGTGTGGGGCTGGCCGCGCTGGCCACCGGCTGGGCGCTGCTGGCGTTCTCCGGCGATAGCCAGGGCTTCACGCTCTGGACCTGGGTTTCCGTGGGAGAGTTTCAGCCAACCGTGGGGCTGGCGGTTGACGGTCTCTCGCTGGTCATGATGTCGATCATCACCGGCGTGGGTTTCCTGATTCACCTGTTCGCTGCCTGGTACATGGTGGGCGAGGCTGGCGTAACCCGCTTCTATGCCTGGATGAATCTGTTTGTGTTCAGCATGCTGGTGTTGGTGCTGGCCGATAACCTGCTGTTGCTGTTCCTCGGCTGGGAAGGCGTCGGTCTCTGCAGCTACGGGCTTATCGGCTACTACTACCAGAATGAGACCAGTGGGCGGGCGGCGTTCAAGGCGTTTATCGTCACCCGCATAGGCGACGTGTTCCTCGCCCTGGGGCTGTTCCTGATTTTCGTGGAACTGGGCACCCTTGATATTGGATTGGTGCTGGAGCAGGCTCCACGGGTCTGGGCTGAGGGCAGTGTCACGGCCAATCTTGCGGCCTTGCTGGTCCTTGGCGGCGCCCTCGGCAAGTCTGCGCAGATACCGCTGCACACCTGGCTGCCGGACGCCATGGCAGGCCCCACCCCGGTGTCGGCCCTGATCCACGCGGCGACCATGGTGACCGCCGGGGTTTATCTGATCGCCCGCCTGAACGGGCTGTTCCTGCAGGCACCGGCTGTCATGTTGCTGGTGGGCATCATCGGTGCAGTGTCGCTACTGCTGGCGGCCTTCGCGGCCCTGGCCCAGACCGACATCAAGCGTGTGCTGGCCTACTCCACCATGAGTCAGATTGGCTATATGTTCCTGGCCCTGGGGGTCGGGGCCTTTGACGCCGCGATTTTTCACCTGATGATTCATGCCTTCTTCAAGGCGTTGCTGTTCCTTTCAGCCGGAGCTGTCATCATCAGTTGTCACCATGAGCAGGATATGGGCCGATTGGGGGGGCTCTGGCGTAAACTGCCGGTCGCCTACGGAGGTTTTCTGGTGGGGGGCGCCGCGCTGGTGGCGTTGCCTTGGGTAACCGCTGGCTTCTTCAGCAAGGACGAGATTCTTTGGCAGGCCATGGCCTCGGGCCATTCCGGATTGTTCGCAGCGGGCCTGATCGGAGCAGTGCTTACTGGCCTTTACACAGTGCGGCTTATCCTGGGTATTTTTCATGGCGAGCCCGGGAGTGATCATGCACGCCATCCCCGGCCCGGCACCAGCCCTCTCACTCATCACCTGCCTTTGGCCACTCTGGCCGTGCTCTCAACCTTCATCGGTGCCTGGCTGTATCCGGGGCTTGATGAGCTGTTTCCGGCGCCGCCCGGTGACGCCACAACTGCCGGCTACACCCTGTTTCAGTTCCTGGCCATCGGAGCGGCACTCTCTGGCCTCGCTCTGGCCGGCTGGCTGTTCCTGGCGCGGCGCCGGTGGCTTGACGAACAGGTCCGTCGCGGCCTGGGGGCGCAACTCTGGACCCTGTTCAACCGGGCATGGGGCTTCGATGCCCTGTTCGACCGGACACTGGTCCGGCCCTGGCAGGGGCTGGTACGTGTGCTGCGTTTCGACTTCATTAACCTGGGTATGAACCTGCCGGCCCTGCTTGCCCGCGTTGGCAACGCCGGCCTGGTAAAGACCCAGAACGGCCAGATACGGACCTACGCCAGAATGATGGTGTTCGGTGCCACGATCATACTGGTTGGCCTGGCACTGACTCAGGGAGGTGGCGCATGATTCTGTTCTGGCTGATTCTGATTCCCTTCCTCGGTGGCTTACTATGCTGGCAGGCGGAGCGCTGGGGCGAACAGGCGCCGCGCTGGATTGCCCTGGGCACCATGCTGTTCGTGCTGGTGGCCAGCATAGTGCTTTGGGCAGGCGGCGATTTCAGCGCCCTCGGCGCCGGAGAAAGGCCGTGGCTGCTGGAGTGGCGGATACCCTGGATTCCTCGTTTTGGTATTGAGGTTCATCTGGCCCTGGACGGCTTGTCGCTGATTTTGATTGGCTTGACCGGCTTTCTCGGTACGCTGGCGGTACTTTGCTCATGGAAAGAAATAGTCGAGCGGGTCGGCTTTTTTCATCTGAACCTGCTGTTTGTCCTAGGCGGCGTGGTGGGTGTTTTTCTGGCGCTGGATCTGTTCCTGTTTTTCCTGTTCTGGGAGTTGATGCTGGTGCCCATGTATTTTCTGATCGCCCTCTGGGGGCACAGTGGCTCGCCGGGGCAAACCCGGATTCGAGCGGCCATCCGCTTCTTCATCTACACCCAGGCCAGCGGTCTGCTGATGCTGGTGGCGATCCTTGCGCTGGTTTTCCTGCACTATGCCAGCTCCGGAGAGATAACCTTCAGCTATGAAGCACTGCTGAACGCGGATTTGCCCGATAACGTGTCCTTCTGGATTATGCTCGGGTTTTTTGTCGCCTTTGCGGTGAAGCTTCCCGTGGTGCCTTTTCATGGCTGGCTGCCGGATGCGCACGCCCAGGCGCCCACCGCCGGCAGCGTGGACCTTGCCGGCATTCTGCTGAAAACGGCCGCCTACGGCATACTGCGCTTTGCAATTCCGCTGTTCCCGGAGCAGTCACAGGCCTTTGCGCCGGTGGCCATGGCTTTGGGGGTTGTTGGCATCATCTACGGTGCGGTGCTGGCCTGCGGCCAGCAGGACATAAAGCGGCTGATTGCCTACGCCAGTATATCCCATATGGGGTTCATACTGATTGCGCTTTACTCCGGTTCGGAGCTGGCGATTCAGGGGGCGATCATTATTATGGTGGCCCACGCGTTCTCAAGCTCCGCTCTCTTTATCCTCAGCGGCCAGGTCTATGAACGTATTCACACCCGGGATATGCGTCGCATGGGCGGGTTGTGGGGCCGGATACCGACATTGCCCGGATTTACTCTGTTTTTCATGGCGGCCTCCCTGGGGATGCCCGCCACAGCCAATTTCATAGGAGAGTTCATGGTGCTGTTCGGTACTTTCCGCAGTGCTCCGGTCGTAGTGGTCATCGCCAGCGCCGGGCTGGTGCTGGCGGCGATCTATTCGCTGCTGATGATGCAGCGGGTGCATTTCGGGCCCGAACAGCATCCGGGGCGGCTCGCCGGCCCGGATGTGCGGGAATACAGCATGATGCTGGCCTTGCTTGGACTCACTCTGGCGGTGGGCCTTAACCCGCAACCCCTGCTTGAGATGACCGTCTCAATGGTGCAGCCGGTGGCGGAGTTGTTTGTGGCCGGCCCGGCCCGGGCAGGAGGGATGAACTGATGCTGACCCTGAGCGATCTCGTAGGGCTGTTGCCTCTGCTTATCGTTGCCACTACAGCCCTGTTGGTGATGCTGGGAGTCGCCTGGCAGCGTCATCACGGTGGTACGGCGGCCGTAACCGTCACTGGCCTGGTCCTGGCCCTGGCGAGCCTGCCGCTGGCTTCGGCTGCCTCCTCGACGCCGCCGCTGATGGCCCTGGACGGCCTTGCCCTCATGGGCAGCGTGCTTGTGCTGGTGAGCGGCCTGTTTGTCGCCGCTCTGAGTCAGGGGTACCTGGCCGGCTACCAGGGGCCGAAGGAAGAGTTTTACCTGCTGTTGCTTTGCGCGGTGACGGGTGCCCTGGGCCTGGTGGCCAGCAACCATCTGGCGATTCTGTTCATCAGCCTGGAGTTGCTGTCAATGCCTTTGTACGGCATGGTGGCATACAGTTTCCGGACAGAAAGGTCCCTGGAGGCGGGGATCAAATATCTCATATTGTCCGCCGCCGCCACCGCTTTTTTGCTGTTCGGCATGGCGCTGATCTATGCCCGCACCGGCCAACTTGAGCTGGCTGCTCTTGCCGCGGGGCTGGCCGGCAGTCCGGACCCCTGGATGCTGGGCGGTGCCGTTCTGATCCTTGTGGGTCTGGGGTTCAAGTTATCCGTCATGCCATTTCATCAGTGGACACCGGACGTATATCAGGGAGGTCTGGCCCCGGCGGCCACCGTGCTGGCCACGGTGAGTAAGCTGGCGGTGTTTCTGGTACTGCTGCGGCTGGTGCTGGTGGCGCCGGTGTTCAAGAGTGAGTGGCTCCTTATCCTGATCAGTCTGCTGGCCCTCCTCAGTATGTTGGGTGGCAACCTGCTGGCCCTCTTCCAGTCTAACCTGAAGCGACTGCTGGGCTATTCCTCCATAGCCCACATGGGTTACCTGCTGGTGGCCGTTATAGTGGGCGGTCCCCTGGCGGTGGAAACCACCGGTGTTTACCTGTTCACCTACCTTGTTGCCACAATGGGGGCGTTTGGCGTGATTATGCACGTCTCCAGCCCCTTCAGTGGCGAGGATGCCGCCGGGCTGCACCATTACAGGGGGCTGTTCTGGCACAGTCCCTGGCTGGCGGCACTAATGACTCTGAGCATGTTGTCCCTTGCCGGTATTCCGCTGACCGCCGGGTTCATTGGCAAGTTCTATATCATTGCCCTGGGTGTGGAGGGCAGCCGGTGGTGGCTCGTTGGGGGGATCGTTATTGGTAGTGTTGTCGGGCTGTTCTACTACCTGCGGGTGATCGTCACTCTGTATCTGCGTGAACCTGGCATACAGAAAAACGTTACCGAGGTCGGCCATGGGCGGATGGGCGAGCTTGCCCTTCTGATTATTGCCGCCTCCATACTTCTGCTGGGCATTTACCCGGCGCCGGTGATTGACTGGGTGGCCGGTCTTACCTGGGCGGCCTGAGCGCCCGAAACAGAGCTTCCTCCGGAGAATTGTCCCGCGCCCGGTGAGAGGTGACGGGGCTTTGTTGCTCCGGGAGTCTGCGTGATTTCTGCCGCGCAGACTCCCAGGGCAGGAGGATAGCACCGGATTTTTCAGGTTGATTCTTATTTTCAGTGTCAGTTCAGTTTTGGGTGGTTAACTGTGGCCGCAAGGTTGAAGAATCGGAGAGATCCTTCTTCAGCTCACTGACGAGGAGGTGAAATGAATACGAATTTTTGCAAAGTGACTGCGATCTTCTCCAGTCTGGACCTGAAGAAAGTAGAGGAGGCCCTGATCGAGGCAGGTTTTTCCGCCATGACGGTGTCCAGAACGCATGGCCGTGGCAGATATAAAAACTACTACGCAAAAGACACCATGGCTGACTCTGTTCGCGTGGAGGTATTCGTGAAAGCGGAGCAGGCGGACAACGTCGTTAACACCATCGCCCGAACGGTACACAAGGGGCTCGACAGCGACGGAATCATAGCTGTTCTACCGGTGGAAGACCTGCTGCACATCCGTGACTTTAAGGAGGCCGAGTGATCGGGCGCCACGGTGTTGTATGTCCTTGCGGCAAGGTGATGAGAAGGCGAGAGCGGACATGATGGATGGCAATGAGACTGAGACTGGGGCTGGCGCCGGAACCGGAGCCACCATGTTATCTGGCCGAAATGGCACGGTTGAAATTGCCGGTGCCGGGCCGGCCGGGCTGGCGGCCGCCATCACACTGGCGCGCGCCGGACGCGCGGTGGTTGTGCATGAGGCCCGGGCCGAGGTGGGGCACCGCTTCAAACGGGACCTGCAGGGTCTGGAGAACTGGACCACGCAGCAGGATGCCCTGATGGTGTTGCAGGAGCTTGGAATTACTACCGACTTCAAACGAGTTGCATGCCGCCGGGGTACCGCCTTCGATGCCTGGGATTCCCCGTACGCCATTGAGAGCGTTGAGCCGCTGTTCTATCTGGTGGAGCGTGGCTCCGGGCCAGACACATTGGACACGGCGTTGNTGAGACAGGCCAGGGANCTNGGCGTGCAGGTGCATTTCAAAAGNCGGCTGCGGCATGCCCGGGGCCNGGCCATCCTGGCGACCGGACCAAAGGCCGCCGATGCCATCGCGGTCGGCTATCATTTCGATACNACNATGCCGGACGGTTTCTGGGCAATTTGTGATGACAACCTTGCCCCGAAAGGGTATGCCTATCTGTTGGTAATGGGTGGCAAGGGAACGGTAAAAAGTTGCATGTTTACTGGTTTCAGGGATGAAGCAAAGTATGTGGAGCGTACCGTCAGTGCGTTCCAGAGGCTGGCCGGCATGGAGATGATGAATCCCCGGCCCCACGGCGGTGTTGGGAACTTCCGGATTCCTGCAACCGCACTGTCCGGGGCGCACCCGGTAGCGGGCGAGCAGGCCGGCTTCCAGGATACGTTGTGGGGCTTCGGGATGCGTGCGGCCATCACCTCCGGTGTGCTGGCAGCGCGCAGTCTGCTGCATGGTGACGACTACAACCGGCTCTGGCGAGAATCCCTGAAGCGTCCGATGGCGGCGGCGTTGGTGAACCGCGCATTTTATGGGCTGCTGGGTAACCGCGGTTATCGCTGGTGCATGCGCCGCCAGGAAAACCATCTGGATGCGCGCGAGTTCTTGCGCCGTCTCTACCGGCCCACACTTGCCAGACGTTTGCTGGCGCCGTTGGCGGGTTTGCATTTGCGGAGCCAGCGCGAGGATATAGGCTGCAATCATGTCGATTGCAGCTGTGTCTGGTGTCGCCATGGCCGGGAGCCGCATACATAATGACAACCGTCGGCAAGGGCTCCGGAGTTGAGTAATGAATGAGTCGATCAGTCATAGTGGAGCATGGGGCATCGCGATTATTGTGATCGTACTGATATCCTGGTTCTTCTACCGCTATTTTGCACCGAAGAACTGGCGCGAGTGGGCGGGCGCCGGGGCAGTCCAGGCCTTTATTATCGCCCTCTATGCCGAGATGTACGGTTTTCCGCTCACCATTTATCTGTTGGTGCGTTTTTTCGGGCTCGACAGTGAGTACGTCAGTGCAAGTCTCTGGTCCACACTGGTCGGGCTGGGTGAGACCGGCATGTTCGTCTCGATGCTGCTTGGCTACGCAATTGCATTTCTCGGCGTGGGCCTGTTCATCCAGGGGTGGCGCCAGGTGTACCGGGCGCGCAAGGAAGACAGGCTGGTCACCGATGGCCTTTATGCCTACGTTCGACACCCTCAGTACACTGGCTTGTTCATCGCCTTGTTCGGCGAGGGTGTGGTGCACTGGCCAACATTGTTTTCGATCAGCTTGTTTCCGGTAATCGTGCTCGTCTACGTCTGGCTGGCGTATCGCGAGGAAGAACAGGTGGTCGCCAGGTTCGGCGATGCTTATCGGACCTATCAACGCCAAGTGCCCATGTTTATCCCCCGCTGGGGGCAGTGGCGGCGGCTTGCGAATGCGTCGCAGGACCGCTCAGATCGCGGCGATTTGAAATGACGGTTTCTGGCAGCGCTCCTTGCATGCAAGGCACGGATTTTGCGAGACTGTTTTCGGTATTGCCTGTTTGTTACGGTCGCCGGGGAGGTTGTCGGCGAGAGCTATCCTGGCTTCAGCACCACCCCCGAAACGCATGGTTGCGTGAAATGGAGAATACAGCATGAGTGCTCTGGAGCAATACAGCCTGCTGCTGGGTCTGGTGATTGGCACCGGTGGCGTCGTCCTGAGCCTGTACGGCCTTGCCCGCGCGATGGGTCCGACACGTCGGGAGCCGGGTAAAGATGTGCCGGCAAGCTCTGGTGTGCTGTCGCGGAATCCGGTGTGGGGGCGCTATCACGCCCGCTACTACGGTTACGCATTGCTGTTTCTGGCCTTTGATATGGAGATGGCGTTCATGTACCCCTGGGCAGTCGCGTACAAAGAGGTAGGTCTGGTTGCCCTGCTTGATATGGGCGTGTTTCTTGCCATTCTCTTTCTCGGCTTGCTCTACGGATGGAGCCAGGGGGCTCTGAGGCGTCAATGACTTCTGATTCGGTAATGGCCATCACGGGTGCGCGGCAGCGACAGGAACGGTCCGCAATACTGCAGAAGTGGGTCTCCCGGGCCCTCGCGCGTAACCTGAGTTGTCTGGTTGTGCCGGGTCCGGAAGTGGCCCTGGCGCACGGTCTGGATGTGATAGCGGCAGGCCTGCGCATCACCGCCACGCCCCGCGATGCAGGTGTGCTGCTGATTGTCGGGCAGTTATCAGGGAAAATGAGCGAGGCTGCGGCGGTGCTCTACGCGCAGATGCCCCGGCCACGCGCCATTCTCGTGATGGGCGGGCAGGCACCGTCATCTTTGCCGAACGCCGATGTTTCCGCAGGTCTTTCTCAAGAGGAACTGACCAGCGCGGTTGACTGGCTGAAGCGCGCAGTGGCTGAGGGCGCCTTTGCAGCCTCACCCGAGGATTTCGACGCCTCTGTCCTGCATGCCAGGATCGAGTATGTCTGCCCCATGCATCCGGAAGTTGTCCAGGACGAGCCGGGCAGTTGCCCCAAGTGCGGCATGGATCTGGTCGCCCGCGAGGCCGGGGAGTCAACGCCTGAGCACGGGCACGATCATGAACACCATCACGATCAGGAGCGCCAGCACCATGGTCATGAGCACCGCGAACACGAACACGAACACGAACACGAACACTGCCATGATCACAAGCATCATGAGCACCAGAACCTGCATGAGCATCATCCGGACCATGGGCGCAAGCACGAGCACCACCATGATCACGAACAGATCCATGATCACAGGCATCATCAGGACCATAGGCACGATCACAGTCACCAACACCAACACCAACACCAACACCAACACCAACAGGGTCAGCCTCAGGAGCGGGCCGGTACTGAATATACCTGCCCCATGCACCCGGAAGTTGTCCAAGATGAGCCGGGCAGTTGTCCCAAGTGCGGCATGGATCTGGTAGCCCGTGAGAGTGTGGAACCGGCCCCCGCGCACGGCCATGATCACGAGCACCAGCATCACGAACACCACCACGAACACCACCACGAACACCACCACGGTGGAGCCGACGGCCACTCAGCGCACGATCACTCCGGACACGATCATGCCGGACACGATCATGCCGGACATGATCACTCCGGACATGATCACTCCGGACATGATCATGCGGGTCAGGGCCACGCGGGGCACGACCATGGTGCCATGGGATTCATGTCCATGGTTGAAGTGACCAAGGACCTGCCCCGCAGTGCCGACGGGCTGGCAATGGACTGGATCGAGGTGCCGTTCGGTCCGGTTTTCCCCGGCCTGCCTGGCGGACTGAAGTTGATGCTGACCCTCGACGGTGACGGGGTGACTGAAGGGCAAGCCACATCCCTGGTGGGCATGGCCACAGAAGGTGACGAGGTGGATGCCGGGGCTTTTGTCGAGCGTCTGGCGTCGGCCATGCCGCTGGCGCCCGTGAGCTACCGCCTGCTGGCCTGCCTGGCAATCGAGCGGGCGGCCGGGCTGGAGGATGATCCGGGGATCGCCCGGGCCCGGGCCAGCGCCCTTGAGCGTGAGCGCATCGCCAGTCACCTGGGGTGGCTGGCCCAGTTGGGGCGTCAGCTCGGCTTCTCCTGGCTGACGTATCGTGCTTCGACCCTGCAACTGGAAATCCGGGACTCCAGTCGGAAACGGCTTGCTGAGCTGGAGCCGGCGCTGCAGGCATTGGCTACCCGTCTCGGGCGAACGCCTTTGCTCAAGGCGCGATTGAAGGGGACCGGCGTACTGCCAGCGGGTTCTTCTGGCCTGCGTGGGCCGGTGGCGCTTGCTGCTGGCGAAGCCGGAGATGCCTGGACGCGCCTGTGGCAACGCCTGGCCGAAATCACGGCGAGCCTCGATGTCATCAAGGCGACCGGAGAACCGGAGCTGCCGGCCCTGCGAAACATCGGTCAGGTATCCGGTATCGGTGAGGCGACCGTGGAAACCCCGCGCGGCCTGGCTCAACTGAGTCTGAACCTGGAACGCGGCCAGGTGAAGTCATACACGCTGGATACGGCCTGTAGTCACCATATCGGCCTGGTCGCAAATGTTGTCGAGGGCCGGGAGCTGGGCGACGCACTGGTGGCGGTGGGGTCACTGGACCTTTCGCCCTGGGAGGTGATCCCGTGAACGTCGCCATTGTGATGCTTGCGTTGTTTGGCAGCGTCTGGCTGCTCGCTGTGATCGAAAGCTGGACGACAACCGGCCGTCTGCGCCTGACCACGCCTCTGCTCAGCGGCCTGGCGCACCTCGGTCGTGAGTCGGTTGTGCCACGCACGCCGGACCGGCTCTTTTTCGAGGCTGCGCCGTTGCTGTTCCTGATTGTCGCGGTGCTTGGCGCGGCGGTGCTGCCGCTGGCGCCGACTCTG
>PAKW01000023.1 GCA_002707215.1 Halomonas sp. | reverse complement strand
AACATTTGTATATATGTCACCGCGACCGTTTTCTCAGCGACTCATATCTCATTCCGAATATTTCTCAAAAATAGGCAGAAAATCCCTTCAGGTCAATGACTTCCCATCACTTTTCCTTCTCGTTTTCCAAACAAAAATGATCAGTAAGACTACTATCCTCGCTCAATAGAGCCAGGCCAGGACACTGATTCAAAAAGGAATTTATGAGTTCTTTCTGATTTCTCCAGGTTCATGGTCGCAACGACCATTTCCCAGTTGCCAGCACCCTGGAGCCAGCATAAACCGTACATGCGAGGCTATAGATCCGGAGGATGGGCTGAATCCGGACACCCTGGCGACCTGCGTGGCCCATGAAAACACCTGGTCAATCATCGGCCGCAATACGCCCCCGGATGTGCCCGTTGAGCAGCCGATCAACCCATATCGGAGGTGCGCGAGCATGCCTGCATCTGCTGTTTTGCCCGGCCGACCCGCGGGTACCGGGACATGCCTTGGGGCCTGGATTTCGAAACCCGCCTGATCGCCGAGCCCAACGCCGCCCCCATGCTCCGGGAAGAGCTGGACCGGCCCCGAGGTGAACAAATGGGGCAGCGGTACTCAAATGGGTAACCAAACGGAGACCACGGATGCATGGGCCAAGTCGTATTTCTCGTGCCACAGCACTGCTTACCCTGCTTACCACCACCCTATGCCCCCTGTGCTCAGCGGCAGATGAAGCCCTCGTTGCGAGGGCGGAAGCGCTTGATGGCGGATTTCCGGTAGGGGTTCTGGGCAACACTGCTGGGGCAGCCATGGTTGTCCCTGGCCTCACAACCCACCATTCCGCCCGGGGACCGCGATGAGAGGTCTGGGGGGAATTCGCCGCAGGCTTGCAGCGTTGGCAAACCCGACTACGGAATCTGCCCCACCCGGGGATCGACTGTACGATACACCGGGCCGCGGCCTGTCTGGCCAAAACGAATGTTCGTTCAGTTCCGGAACGACATCTACAACCGCGATGCCCGCCTGATCGCGCGACTACGCCAACCGGCATCCGGGAACGGCCAGCAGCCTGCTCCAGTTGCCAAAAACAGACTTCTCGCCAACAACCCCCTCCGCCACTGACAGGGGCGATCTATCGAAGCCTGATTGACATTATCAGCAAAGTGAATAGGCTAATTCTTATTGTTTATGTAAGGAGGCTAACTAGTTCAGTGGACCCGACCCCACCCCCTGCTACCGGCAACAGCGACCACCACATCCCGCTTCAGGATGGCAGGCGGCTGGCCTACACCGACCTGGGTGATCCCCGGGGCTATCCCATACTGTTCGGTCATGGCATGCCCGGTTGCAGGCTGGAAGGCCACTTCCTGCATGAACGGGCGCGCCACCAGGGATTCCGCATCATTACCCCGGACCGTCCGGGGATCGGGTTATCGGATTACCGGGAGCGCCGGGCACTCAGGGACTATCCGGAGGATATCCGGCAGTTGATCAATGCCCTGAAGCTGCCGCGCTTCTCCTATATAGGCTGGTCCAGTGGCGGCTCCCGGGCATTGGCCTGCGGCTATGCCCTCTCGGACCGGATGGATCTCGGAGTCTGCCTTTCAGGCTACACCCACTTCAGCGAATTTCCCGGCCATCACAGACTGATTGAGGGCACGCGATGGCCCGGCCCCGGCCTCATACGGCTGAGCCCGGCCCTGCTGAAGCTCGTCGTCTGGCTGGTCGTCCGGATTTCCCTCCGCCACCCGGGCCTGTATATGCGTGAGGCAAAGCAGTTGGTAAGTGAACAGGACAGGGCCCTGCTCCGCGCTTGCCTGAGGGGCGAATACTTTCGGCGCGACCAGTTGGAGTGCCTGCAAAGTGGCGGCAGGGCCATTGCCACCGATTTGCTGACCGAACTGGGAGACTGGGGCTTCAAACTCAAGGATGTGAAGGTGCCGATCCTCGTCTACCAGGGCAAACAGGATCCTTTCATCCCCGTGGACTATGCCTGTCATCTTGCAGACAACCTGCCCGACGCCGACCTGACCCTGATGCCAGACGCAGGCCACCTGTACCCTCTGGCAGGGCAGTTTCAGGAACGCCTGTTTCAACGGTTGAACCATTATCTGAACAACTCAGCACAGGGAGCCACGAGCCGAGCCATGACCCCCTGAAATCAGTATTGTCTGGCCGGGCACCCTGGCCAGTCTGTTTGCAGGCCTGCCACGGGCGTTGGCGCCCCCGGTTAGATCGCAACAGACAGATTCCAGACCCCTGCCAGCGCTTCCAGCGCTTCTGCAATCAGAGGCTCCTCCTGCCGGTCACGGTGCCAGATAAAGCTCAAGGCACAGGGCAACTGAACCCCTTCGGCGATTACCAGTCCCTGTTCCTGGCGCTCAGCCATGGCCAGCGCATCCTTGGCGAGACTGAGGCCAACGCCGGCCCGAACCAGATCCAGCATGCAGGCCTCCTGGTCGACCTGGGCGACCCCACGGGGTGCCAGGCCCAGCGGTTCCAGGGTTCCCTTGAGTAACCGGTGGTGAACCGAGTCCTCCGGTGTCACAATCCAGGGCATGGTCGCCAGATCCGACCACTGTGCAGACAGAATCCTCTGCCCCCAGCCTGCCGGCGCAACGACATAATAGTGAAACCGGGTCAATTCACGGTGGGTCACTTCGGGCGCCAGCGCACC
Source organism: Halomonas sp. (assembly GCA_002707215.1). Taxonomy (GTDB): domain Bacteria; phylum Pseudomonadota; class Gammaproteobacteria; order Pseudomonadales; family Oleiphilaceae; genus Marinobacter. Next base: position 11,532 of record PAKW01000023.1, on the reverse strand, counting down.
CGGGCCAACACCCGGCGGGGCCAGAAAAAACCCGACATCCAGCCGGCCATCACGCACCTGCTCCAGAACACTGCCACTCATCCCCTGCCGCAGTTCGGTCTCCAGTTGGGGTGCCCATTCCACCAGCCGGTGCAGAAACGCCACGAGACGAATGAACTCGGGATCCACAATGGTGCCGATACTCAACCGGCCCCGCAGGGTACTCAAAGTGATATAAGCCTACATTATATCTGGGTTTTAGAAATCTCAATTGCTTTGGCCCCTGATCCACTCTAGCCTGTAGGATCAACGATTCACCAGTACTGAAAAAAGCTCTGAAAGACTCAATAACCGGCGTCATTTGAGGGATTCACGGGAAAACCGAGGCATTCATGACCAACGCGACCATTCTCCATTATATCAATGGTGAAATATCACCAGGCACCGCAAGCCAGACTCAGGACGTGTTCAATCCGGCCACGGGTCAGGTGACCGGTCAGGTTGCTCTCGCTAATCGTGCGGATGTGGACGCAGCCGTTGCTGCTGCCGATGCTGCCTTCCCGGCATGGGCGGATACTCCGCCGATCCGGCGCGCTCGCGTTATGTTCAAGTTTCTGGAGCTTCTGAACAGACACAAGGACGACCTGGCCCGGGCCATCACCGCCGAACATGGCAAAGTCTTCACCGACGCCCAGGGGGAAGTGGCCCGAGGCATCGACGTTGTGGAGTTTGTCTGCGGCATCCCCCAGTTGCTGAAAGGCGATTACACCGAGCAGGTCAGCACCGGCATTGATAACTGGACCACCCGCCAGCCCCTGGGTGTGGTTGCTGGTGTCACCCCGTTCAACTTCCCGGTCATGGTGCCCATGTGGATGTTTCCGGTCGCCATCGCTGCTGGCAACACCTTTGTCCTCAAACCCAGCCCGCTGGACCCGAGCGCCTCACTGATGATTGCCGATCTGCTGCGTCAGGCGGGCCTTCCCGAGGGCGTGTTCAACGTGGTTCAGGGTGATAAGGAAGCAGTGGAAGCGCTCATTGAGCACCCGGATGTGCAGGCCCTGAGGAAGGCGTGAAGTTCTACACACGCCAGAAATCCATCATGCAGCGCTGGTCCGATTCCATCGATGCCGGTGCGGAATTTGTCATGCCAACTGCCAGATAACGACCGAACAAGCTGCGGAGAAAACGCCATGCCCGACAACAAAAAGACACAGGGACAGCAAGAGTTCGACTACATCGTGATAGGTGCCGGCACCGCCGGCTGCCTGCTCGCCAACCGCCTCAGTGCAGATCCGGCCAACCGGGTATTGCTGATCGAAGCCGGTGGCCGGGACAACTACCACTGGATCCACATTCCGGTGGGCTATCTCTACTGTATCAACAACCCGCGCACCGACTGGTGCTTCCGCACGGACCCGGACGCCGGTCTTAACGGGCGTTCGCTGATCTACCCCCGGGGCAAAACCCTGGGAGGTTGTTCCAGCATCAACGGCATGCTCTACATTCGTGGCCAGGCCCGGGATTACAACCAATGGGCCGAGATCACCGGTGAGGACGCCTGGACCTGGAACAACTGTCTGCCGGATTTCATGCGTCACGAGGACCATTACCGTCTGGATGACGGCGGAGACGCCGATCCGGAACACGACAAATACCACGGCCACGGTGGCGAATGGCGCGTGGAGCATCAGCGCCTCAAATGGAAGGTTCTGGAAGATTTCGCCACGGCCTGCGTGGAGGCCGGCATTCCCCGGACCCGGGATTTCAATCGGGGCGACAACGAGGGCGTGGATTATTTCGAGGTCAACCAGAGAGCCGGCTGGCGCTGGAACACCTCCAAGGCTTTCCTGCGGGAGGCGGAAAAGCGCCCCAACCTCACACTCTGGCACTCAACGCACGTGCTTGGTCTTGAAACGGACGCCTCCGGCACCGGCCCTCGCTGCACCGGGGTGCGTGTTGACCGGCCCGGCAACGGTGAAGTCGTTGCCAGGGCTCAGCGGGAAGTCATCCTCTCGGCTGGCGCCATCGGCTCCCCGCAACTGTTGCAGCTCTCAGGAATCGGCCCTGCCGATCTTCTTAACGAGCATGGGATTGATGTAGTGGCTGACCTGCCCGGTGTGGGTGAGAACCTGCAGGACCACCTGCAGATCCGGTCCGTATACAAGGTAAAAGGGGTCACCACTCTGAACACCATGGCCAATTCGCTGATTGGCAAGGCCCGGATTGGCCTGGAATACCTGCTCACCCGCTCCGGCCCCATGAGCATGGCACCGTCACAGCTTTGCCTGTTTACCCGCAGTTCCCCGGAACACAGGCATGCCAACATCGAGTACCATGTCCAGCCCCTGAGCCTGGACGCTTTCGGGCAACCGTTACACGATTTCCCAGCGATAACCGCCAGCGTCTGTAACCTGAATCCAACCAGCCGCGGTACCGTGCGAATTCGCAGCAACGACCCGAAACAGGCACCGGCCATTGCCCCCAATTACCTGAGCACGCCGGAAGACCAGAAAGTGGCCGCGGATTCGCTGCGAGTAACGCGGCGCATCGCTGAACAACCCTCTTTCATGCAATACCAGCCGGAGGAGTTCAAACCTGGCCAGCAGTACCAGACAGACGACGAACTCGCCAAACTGGCCGGCGATATTGGTACCACCATTTTCCATCCGGTGGGCACCACCCGCATGGGCCGTTCCGATGACGAACTGGCTGTGGTGGATCCGTATCTTCGGGTTCGGGGCGTGGCGGGCCTGCGCGTGGTCGATGCCGGCGTTATGCCGACCATCACCAGCGGCAACACCAACTCCCCCACCCTGATGATTGCGGAGAAAGCCGCCCGCTGGATCCTGGCCGGCAGATAAAAATGCCAAGAGCCGGTGATCCCAGGAATCGGGAAACGTCGGGGCGGCAGCGGTCGATATGGCCGAAGACTTATTCCGCCAGCCTGACGATGTCGTCGTATTCCCGAACCTGAACCACCCGCTCCTTGACCGGTTCAGAGGCCAGGCTGCACGTTTCGTTGACCATGGCACTGGCCACCGTCTTCGCCTCAATGCCCCGATACTTGTCCAGGGGCCCAATCAGCAATCGATTAACCAATGGCATCGCTTTTATTCCCAGCGCCTCGGCAGTTCGGTGCTCTCGCCGATCACCCAGCAGCAAGCTGGGATGGTAGATGGAGAGATAGGGATAGCGGAGCTCCCTCAATGAATCCTCGAGCTCCCCCTTTACCCGGTTATAGAAAATCGTGGAAGAAGAAGACGCGCCGATGGCAGACATCAGAATAAAGGCCCTCGTGCCCTGCGACCTGCCAAGCTCCGCCGCCTTCAGGGGGTAGCCGAAATCCACCGTGCGGAACTGTTGCTGGGAGCCGGCCTTTTTGATGGTTGTGCCAAGACAGCAGACAATACTATCCACATTGAAAAGATTCGCATGATCCGCCATCTGGTCAAAGTCGATTTCATGCTGCCTCAGTTTCTTGTGGAGGGTCGGCAATTTGTGCCGAACCGGTGCAACCACCTGTGAAACTTCATCTTTAGCCAGCAAGCCCTCCAGCACCTTGCCACCGGTCAGGCCGGTGGCACCCAATAACATCACTTTCATAGCAATCCTTCCCCGGACAAACCTGTCACCATCCTACCAAAAACCCACCGGAACGAGTTCATCGTTCCATGTCCATCACTGGCCGACAGTGACGCAGATCTTCCCACCTGGGCCTATAAAAAAGCACCGGGCTAGGCCCGGTGCAAAGACTGACAACAGGTCAGGTCGGGAATACGCAGCAGGTCGTCTGCGCCCGCTGCCTTGGCGGCGATCAGCACTTTCAGGTGATCCCAACGATGCCGGGCGCTGCCATCGGCAAACTTGACGGAGCGGGGATCATCAGCCACGGCATCCATCAGCTCATTCAGGTTCCTGTATTTCGAATCCTTACCCACTGAGAGGTCTGTTTGCCAGGCATCTGCCGTACAATTGACTATTATCAAGTGAAATGGCCGACAAACGATTGAGGCACTGCCTATGGTGGAGCGCTTACAATGCCCGGAGGGCCTCCGGTTACTGCTTACCCCGAACCGCTCCCTGAGCTGGAAAGGCAACATCAGGGTCTGGCTGTGCCTTTTTGCTGTCTCCGCCGTCACCACCACAGGCTTCAGTCTCGCGGGTGCCTGGGTGATCCTTCCTTTTGCCGGCCTGGAACTGATCGCACTGGCATCCGGCATCTACCTTACTTCCCGCGATTGCCAGCGGCGGGAAGTGCTGACCATCGACGATACAGACATCCACATCGAGAAAGGCAGAAAGCGGAAACAGGCGGAGTGGACCCTACCGAGGCGGTATGCCCGCCTGCGGGTCAATGCCCCGGGGCACCCGTTTGCTCCGGCGATACTGGCGCTCACTCATCGAGATACGGATGTTCCTCTTGGGCAGTTCCTCAACATTGACGACACCGCCATTCTCGTTGAACTTCTGGAATCCCTTGGAGTGGCTATAGAACGTAAAGAGCCCGATTCGCAAATCGGGCTCTGGTTCTGAGTTCCTTTCAGGGGTAGCCCCAGCAATTATTCATAACGAGCCATAATCCTGTCGATTTCGCCCGCCTTGCGTGCCTCATCCAGCGCCTGCTGCAAATCCGTGATGATGGCCAGGCATGACATCACCCTTGTAACCGGCAATTATCCGATCCCTGGCACCTTCCAGCGAATGGCACCTCATTGACGCCTCAAGGGAGACTGGGCAAACTCAATCGGGCACGCTTCCCACAATCATTTGCTCTCAATAACGAACAACAAGGCAAACGCCATGGATTTTATCAGAACCCCGGAAAAACGCTTTGAACGCCTGCTGGATTATCCCTTTGACCCGCATTATGTGGAGCTCAGTGGTCTACGCATGCATTACGTGGATGAAGGCCCTGCAGAAGCCAGTCCGGTTCTCATGATGCATGGTGAACCCTCCTGGTCCTACCTTTACCGCCACATGGTTCCGGTCTGTGCCGCGGCCGGCCACCGGGTGATCGCACCGGATCTGATCGGCTTCGGCAAATCGGACAAACCAACAGCTATCGATGATTACAGCTACCAGCAGCACATGGACTGGATGCAGGCGTTCATTGACCAACTGGAGCTGGAAAACATGACGCTGGTGTGCCAGGACTGGGGGTCTTTGCTCGGCTTGCGGCTCGCGGCAGAAAACCCGGACCGTTTCAGGGCCATCGTGGTGGGTAACGGGATGCTGCCAACCGGAGACCAGAAACCGCCGCCGGCCTTCAGGGTCTGGAAGAGCTTCGCGCTGCACAGCCCGTGGTTCCCCATTGCCCGGATTATCAATACCGGCTCATTCCGGAAACTGGGTCCTGATGAACGGCGTGCCTATGACGCGCCTTTCCCGAACAAGAAATACAAAGCAGGTGCCCGCGCTTTTCCCCGCCTGGTCCCGATGCATCCCAACGACCCGGCGAGTGAGGCCAACCGCAACGCCTGGAGGGTCCTGGAGCGCTGGGAAAAACCCTTCCTTACCGCCTTCAGCAACGGCGACCCGATTACCCGCGGGGGTGATGCCTATATGCAAAAACGAATTCCGGGCGCGAAAGGCCAGCCCCATGTGACCCTGAAAGGTGGTCACTTCCTGCAGGAAGACTCGCCAGTACCTTTTGCCCGGGCGATCAATAATCTGCTGGCCACCCTGGCCTGAGGGCTTCCCTTCAGGTCTGGCCAGCCGGAACCCGGGGCCGGTAGTGCCAGGACGACCAGCTGTAAAGGCCGAGGGCTACCCAGGTCAGCACTAAGCTGACTTTTTCTGGGTGACCACTAAAGCCACGCCAGCAATCGCGATCAGCCCGCCGGCCATAGCGAGCCCGCCGAGGCGCTCATCAAACAGCAGATAGGCTTCAAACGCAGTTACCGGCGGCACCAGGTAAAACAGACTGGCCACTTGCGAGGCAGCGCCCTGACGGATCAGCCACATCAACAACAGGATCGCGCCAATCGACACCCCAAATACCAACCAGGCCATGGACAACTGCAATTGCAGGCTCCACTCGACTTCCCGGGTCTCCAGGGTGAATGCACCAATCGCAAAGAAGGTTGCCGCGGCGGCATACTGGATCATGGTACCGGCTACCAGGTCTGCCCCGGTCCCATGACGCTTCTGGTAGACCGTGCCGATGGATATACCTGTCAGCGCAAACAGCGCCCATAAAAGACTCCAGAGTGAAAACCCCGAGCCGTCACCGTCGACCCCGAACTTCTCCAGCAGCACCAGGGTGACACCCACCAGGCCCAGGGCAAGCCCAACCCACTGCCGGGCACTGACGGATTCCTTGAGAATGGCAACGGCCGCGGCCGCGGTCACCAGGGGTTGCAGACCCACGATCAATGACACGATCCCTGAGGCCATGCCCCCCTGAATGGCGTAATATACGCCGCCGAGATAGCAGCCATGCACCAGCACGCCGGTAACCGCCAGATGGCCGGCACCGCGCCAGCCCGGCCAGCGCGTCTTCATGATCCAGGCCAGACCCGCAAGCAGCACCAGCGTCATCAGCATGCGGATCAGCAGCAGGGTAAAGGGCTCGGCAAACGGCAAACCGTACTTGGCGCCGATAAAACCGGTACTCCACAGCCAGACAAAGAGTGCGGGGACAAAAAACGAGTAGAACAGTGAGCGCATGGATCGCAACCGGATTCGATGTATCTGTCAGTCAGCTTAGTTTATAAGTTAGCAGGCAAACAAAACAGATACAGAAAACCCGTTTCGGGACCGGTACAGATGGTCACGGGCGAACCTCAGGGAGCTTCACTTCGATGTCGGGCTCATCGTGATGCCAGCTCCCCTCCCAGGTCACTTCAGGCGCACCACCTGGCCGGGGCTCAATGGTTATGGAGACGGTTCCGAAACTGGTCGGTGCCGGGCCAAAGCGGATGGATTTGTCCTGTTCGAGCCAGCGTGGCGGGATGCCCGCACAGAGAATCAGCCGGTCGCCTTCCTCCCGTACGAAGCAGTTGCGTACCATCATTACCCACTCTGCCGACGCCCAGACATGATGCCCGTCCCCCATACAGCCGCCCCCGGTCCCGGGGTGAATGGCCTCTGGCCACTGCCCGGTCGGCGATGCCAGCCCGGCGACCGCGTCCACCAGCTCCAGATAACGGGGATTCCCGGCCCGCAACAACACTTGCGCGACATGCAGTGTCAGGTAGGCATTGAGGCCCGAATGAATCATATCCTGGTAGAAAGCCCCTTTCACAAAGCACTTCTCAAGCAGGAATTCGACACAGTCCAGCAACCTCGGGTCATCCGGCCTGCACAGCTGGGTGGGATACCCTATCGCCAGCGAACCGATGGCGCCTGCATCNAGCCGGCGGTANGGTGANGCNGGCATGCCCGGGCGNTTCAGGCGCTCNGCACAGGTTGCNAGGCTGCGATCAACGGTCTGGGNAAANTCCCGGGCACCGGCGCCGAAGTGCTCGCTGGCTTNCCGGTCGACNGGTCTGAGCANCTCCTCAGCGGCTTTCAGNCCGGCNATCCCCCAGAAGTCGTCCCAGTAGTAATAGTCATTGGGCCCCAGGTGCTCGGCGCTGAAGCCGGCCGGCAACAGACCTGCATGGGGCTTGTCCAGGGTATCGCTCAGACGCTTTTTCTGGATCCAGCGGGCGCCCTTGCGCACCGGTTCTTGCCATCGACGGTGCAGGGCCCGGCCGGTCAGTTCGTGGAAACGCCTCAGAATCCAGAGCACCTCGCCGTTCGCGTCCCACTCCCCTTCCTGGGAACGGAAATAGCCGTTTTTCAGTTGCCGGTGGGGAAACTGATGCAGCGCGCGCTCGGCGCGGTCCGTCAGCCCGGCGCAGAGCAAGGCGTGAATAATGAACGCGGCATCGCGAAACCAGAAGCGCTTATAGGTGTAGGGGCCGGGATAGACATCCTCTGGTGAGTGCAGCACCAGGGAGTGAATAGCGGCATCGTAGAGGAACTGCCAGGATTCATCCGGGCATTCCAGCTGGGCATAACCCTTCAGGGCACCGAGCCAGCTGTCCGGACGAATCGCCGGAGCCGACTCGTCCGAAAGCGTAACCCTTACGGTAAGCTCCGAAACCTCTCCGGCCCGCATCGGAAACAGCGCCGCTGCCGTGACCATGCCGACATCGCATTTGCCCTGGCTCTGGTCTTCATTGTCCTGGAGGTGAATCCGCACGTCGCCCTGCCGATAGTCCGAGACATGATGACGCTCGGCCGGCCGGCTGAAAAACACGGCCTGCTTTCTGTCAACGGTCCAGGCATCGCGCTGCTCCGACAGACTTACCCGATTGATAAAACTGATGCCCTCCGGGTTTGCCGGTCGCAGCGAAAGCACCAGTGAGCCAGAGGTTTCTGACCTCGCCCTCAGGAACAGCTCACAAACCGGCTTGCCATTTTCCACCACAACCCGGGAACGACTGGTCAGGCCCAACCCGTCCAGCTCTGAACTGGTCACTACACAGGGACCATCCTCAAACGCCTGGCGCTGTCGGGCAGTCTTGCAGCGGGAGGGCAGCAAACAGCGGCCGTCATCGGCCAGCACCCAGGCGTCCAGAGACCACCCGTCATAGAAAGGCGTCAGCAGGCCCCGGGGATCAACCACCGGCAGTTCGGCCACATCCGGCTGGCCGACGGCCGTCCAGTTACGGTTACTCAGGTTGATATGGGTAATGGAAAACGCCCGGGGAATAAACGCCACGTCCCCGGGATCAAACTGCCGCTCAACCCAGTATGGCCAGACCCAGTCCAGGTTATGCTGAATCACCCGGCTGTTGATCAGTCCCCGGGCATGGAACACCACACCGGCCCTCAGCAATTCGATCGGCTCCCCCACCTCCGAAGGCTGGGCAAAACTGTGCAGTTTTGCCAACAGCGCTATGGGATCCAGGAAACCATGGCGGCGGGCCACCCGTTTCACCAGATACCGCCAGGGCAACCACTTCATCCAGCTCATTGCTTGGTCTCCTGCTCCGTTGGCTCGGTCTCGACTTTGTAACGAGCCAGTGCCCGTCGGGCGAGGCGATTGAGAAACACCACCGCCAGTACCGTGCCTGCGAAACCGGCACCGTAAATAGCCCACTCAAGAGGCGTTCGGCCGGACTCACTCATTCCCAGAGTCGACAGATCTGCCGCGAGTGAGCCCAGGTACACGTTGTGGAGAGAGAACGGAATAACACCCAAAAATGTGCCCGCAACGAAGCCACCAAACGAGAAATTGGTGAGACCGAACAGAAAGTTGGAAAGTTTTCCCGGAAAGAAGGGGATCAGGCGTGTCAGCAACACGATTTTCCAGCCATGGGGCGCCATCTCGTTGCTCACCATGGAGAGCCGTGTACGATTGCGGATATACACGTGGGCGTGCTCACCGAGAAAGTGCCTGGCAATCAGGAAAGCGGCTGCCGCCCCCAGTGTGGTTCCGATCACCACATAGGTGGTGCCCTCAAGCACGCCAAACACGAAACCGGCGCCGGTCGTCAGCAGTATGCCCGGGAACAGGAGCAGCGTGGCGAGCACCATGATGCCGATGAACAAAACCGCTGCCCAGACACCCTGGGCATCAAACCAGCGCAACAGGTCCACGATCTGCTGGTGAACACCTAACGCATAGAGCAGACCAACAATCAGCCCGACTCCGGCGATGCTGCCCGCCAGCCACAGAAACGGCGATTTCTTCCAGTTACCCATGTCCTAACCCTAACGCGAGAGCGCACTGGGTCTCAACGCACCAGGTCTCAAAGAGACGGGCAGATGCCCTTAGCTCAGGGGTTACTGAGTATCGACTGAAGTTTCTGGGTCAGCTCCACCGCTTCTGCCCCGAGTGGCGTCAGGTAGCCGCCATCCCTCTGGCTGATAAGTCCCTTGGAATACAGGTTCTCCGCGGCCCTCACCATTTCCGGAGCCGCCGAGTGGGCATGCACCTTCAGCCCTTCCTGGTTTGAGGTGGACGGGAACTGGCCCAGGAGATTGAGTTCCGCGAGATGATCAACAGAGAATGGCATGGCATTTCCTCGTGTTATTACCGGGATTTACACGCAGCATAGCGGATTGGACACCATGAAGCTTTCCCGAATTCTCAAGCAACCGGAATGACATTAGTCACCGCCAGGCCCAATGCCTTGCTCAGGCCTGCGACAGAGATCTCAGTAGCGTCAGCGGATACTGGGAGGTAAAACCGGATCAGATGCTGTCAGCTCGCTTCTCCTGCTCGCTGTCAATCGCCTTCTCGGTATCACTCCACTGCTCCGAAAGAGCTTCATAGGCCTCGGAAAATCCACGACGGGCACGTTCCCATGCAGATGCTGAACTGGCTTTGAGCTCCTGATACCAGTTCTGCACACGCGCCCTTTGTTCCCGCAGTGATTCCAGACTCTTCCGGGAGCGCTCCCGGGCGATGTCGCTCATGTCGTCCCAGTTTTCCGAGAGCTGTTGCTCAAGCTCCTCGATGCGCCGGTCCAAAGCAGACAGTGTCCTATTGATGGAATCCTCTGCCTGCTCTTTCTGAGCGGAACCGTACTCCTTCAGGGCCTCGCCCAGCTCCCGGGTTTCCTTCTTTAGCGCCTCCACGGACGAATCTTCTGAAGAGGGATCTGGGGAGGGATCTGGAGAGGACTCGGCCAGAACGACCCCTGAGAACATCCCCACAAACACCAGGGTAAGCACATAAGCTATTGGCTTTATCATCATTAATCACTCCTGAATGTTTCCCTGAACTTTAGCAGCCTTGTGCGGTTACATGCACCTTAACCCTAATGCTGACTCACGGCTGATCTGAACAAAGCCTCTCCGCGACCGCCTCGCAGACCTCATCCTGACCCAGCCCTGCGCCTTTCACGATCAGGTCTGCATAGCGGAAATACAAGGCAAACCGCTCTTCAAACAACGCCTCCAGGGACTGATCCGGCCGCCGGGAAATGCCCCGCATGCTGTGATCACCGATTCGTTCCATGACCAGATCAAGCGGTATATCCAGAAAGACCACCGTCCCGTTCGCCTTGAGGTGCTCCATGGCACGGGCGCTGTAGACCGCACTGCCGCCAGTGCTGATAACTTTATGCTGAACATTCAGCTTGAGCAGTACCTGCTCCTCAATGCGGCGCAGGGCTTTATAGCCATCCTGGTCTACAATTTCCTGAAGGGTGCGACCGGCATTCTCCTGGATGAGCAGATCGGTATCGATGAACCCCAGACCCAGTCGCTTGGCCAGCAACACCCCAACGGTGCTCTTGCCGCTACCAGGCATACCGATAAGAACAAGGTTTCGGGTGTTGGTCTGGTTATCCATGACTTTTCCGGGTAAGTGAGAACTGGCTGACAATACCCGGAACGTAACATTTTTCCGACAAAGTGCGCCCTTTATTCAACCTCGCAAGGCCGTATAATCCCGGGAAAGCCGGCTTGAAAGAATGCCTTGAGCCGACCGTTGACCGCACATTTCACGAGTGAATCATGATAATCGGCAGATCACGACTGATCCCATCACTGGCAGCCTTGCTGTTTGGCCTTTCCGCACCCAGCCTGGCGGATGGAATCAAGCGCATT
>PAKW01000022.1 GCA_002707215.1 Halomonas sp. | reverse complement strand
GTAAGGTACACCTGTTTCCGGTGCGAGCAGATTCGTATCAATTGCATTAAGCCTGGCGACCCAGTCGGTCAGGTCGACGCTGGTAAACATCTGCACCATAATCACGATCGCGCCTAACGCCATGCCACACACCATTACTGTGTCGGTCCATGCCACCGCAGCGAGGCCGCCCCACATGGTATAGATAATGATCACCGAGATCATCAGCCAGGCACTGGTGGTCATGTCAATATTAAGCCAGGATGCGCCAAGGAGGCCCACCGCCTTGATCTGGCTGACCAGGAACACCACCAGTAGCACGATAGTGATGATTGCCGCGACCCCTTGAAGCAGGCGTCCGCCGCGACCTCCGCCGTGGATCTGGCCGATGTACTCAGGAATAGTGTTGCTGCCCATCTTGAGCGCGCGTTTCTGCATAAAATTGGCGAAAAACAGCACCGCAACCATCATCGCCGGGGCGAAAAAGAAGTTGCCGAGCACTTCGATCGCTCCGTATTCATAGGTCACTCCAGGCGAGCCCATGAATTCATGTTGTTCTCCTTTACTTTTTATTTTGGAGATGAAGCGCGCCCTGCCGAGCTACCTGCTCGCGTACGGGTCCTGTAATCACAGGCTAGCGCCGGCCCTGGCATAATAGAAATGAATAACTCTAATGCCACCATTTACTCCAGAAATACATTGTCGATGTACCTACTGACACGCTAGCTTCATGCCCGAACATCATAGAGGTGGGTGATGCCGGCTACCTTGTTCCGCGGATCGCGACAGGCGGACAAACTACAATCACAACCGAAATATGTATGATATAAGCTGTGCAGGAGATATTTGTTCAATCCATCTTCAGGTCGTCGGAGCAATGAGCGAACCCAGAGAAAAGCGACGCTTTAGTAGCACCATGCGCAGCACCAATAGCGCCTTTCTGCCTACGCAAGAAAGCCCGAGGCAGCCCGTACGCGTCGCCTTCGTATTGCTAGAACACTTTTCCCTGATGGCATTCACTGCTGCTGTCGATGCCTTGGTCACAGCCAACCTCGTGCGTAATTCTCCCTTGTTCACATTTACAGCCTATGGACTCGACACCATGGCCGTGAAAAGTGATCTTGGTATTGATATCGCAGCCGGAGGACGGCTTGAGCAGTTGCAGGTCACGGCTGAAGAACATCCAGATATTCTCATTGTTTGTGGAGGGTTTCGGTGTTCACTTGAAAAGCACCAAGCTTTAAACAAAAAGCTCAGGGAAGCAGACAAGCATTGCATCATTCTCGGTGGGCTATGGAACGGCTCGGTCGTCCTGGCTCATGCGGGCTTGCTAGACGGAAAAAGCTGCTCTCTTCATCGAGATAATCACGCTTATATGGGAGAGATGTTCACCAATGTCCAAGTCTCTAGTCGCACTTTTTTAGTTGAAGATAACCGCGCCACCAGCGCCGGGGCTGTTAGCGCCTTAGAGATGATGTTGGAACTGATTTTACGCTTCCAAGACCAGGATACTGTGCGGGCGATCCAGGAAATTCTGAGCTGTGACCGGGTAGCTGAGAATGGAGAGGTGGAGTTGATTCATTCGACCAATGAACCGAGCTTCCCTAAGCTATTGCGAAACTTACTTCAAGTCATGAGCGCTAATATCGAGGAGCCGTTAACTGTCGAGGAACTGGCAACCGTTTCAGGGGTGTCCCGCCGCCGCATCGAACGACTATTTCAAACTCATTTGGATACCAGTCCATCTCGCTATTACCTGGAACTTCGGATTACTCACGCCCGTAGGCTACTAATACAGAGCAGAGAGCCCATTGCGAGTATTGCTGTGGCCTGCGGTTTTGTTAGCTCGACGCATTTCAGTCATTGCTACAAAGATTACTTTGGTGTCTCTCCCAGTGCTAGTCGGTTGAAGCGAACTGATAACTAGTATCCATCCAGAAACACGCATTTTCAACCAGTTCAGCTCATCCTTGGAAATGAGAACTTAGCTGTGTGCTTTCAAAAATTGACCGCTCCGAAGGCCCCTTTCAACTCCGAGATATTGCCTTCGATTCCGGCTCGAACAGGCTGAAACGGACGCGCCTATTAAGTCCGCAGCCACCACATCCCTAATACTGTCTCACGGCGGATCTGAACAAAGCCCCTCCACGACCGCTTCGCAGACCTCATCCTGATTCAGCCCTGCGCCTTTCACGATTAAGTCTGCGTAGCGGGAATACAAGACAAACCGTTCTTCGAACAACGCCTCCAGAGACTGATCCGGGCGCCGCGAAATTCCCCTCATGCTGTGGTCGCCAATTCGCTCGACCACCAGGTCAAGCGGTATATCGAGAAAGACCACAAGCCCTCCCGCCTTCAGATGCTGCATGGCAGGCGCGCTGTACACCGCACTGCCTCCTGTACTGATAACCTTGTGCCGGACGCTCAGTTGCAGCAACACCTGCTCCTCAATATGGCGGAGGGTTTCATAGCCATCCTGGTCTACAATACTCTGCAGAGTCCGGCCGGTTTCTTCCTGAATCAGGAGATCGGTATCGATAAACCCAAGCCCAAGCCGCTTGGCAAGAAGCACACCGACGGTGCTTTTCCCACTGCCGGGCATACCAATAAGAACGAGATTCCGAGGGTTGGTCTGGTTATCCATGATCTTTCCAAGGGTATGAGACAGAGGAGTACGAGAACTGACCGGCAATACTCGAAAAGTAACACTTCTCCGACAAAGCATACACTTTATTCGGCATCGCAAGGTCGTATAATCCCTGAAAGCCTGGTTCACATGAACATCTCAGGCCGACAACTGACGGCATTTTTCACGAGCGGGCAATNACAAGCGGCAGATCACGACTGATCCCATCACTGGCAGCCTTGCTGTTTGGCCTTTCCGCACCCAGCCTGGCGGATGGAATCAAGCGCATTGCGCACCCGGATGGTACGGTCGAATTCACCAACGTGAAACACACCAATCAACCCCGGGCTTCCACCGGCAACGATACGGTTTACCGGTACACGGATGAAAACGGTGTTGTTGCCTACAGCGGCATTCAACCAGCCGGCGCGGAGTTCGATGTCATCAGGTTTCACTGCTATGCCTGTGATCCGGAGTCCACGATAGACTGGCGAAAGACACCGCTTTTTACCAAACCTTTCCGATCAGAGATCCAGACAGCCGCCCGGGAATTTGGCGTCGATCCGGCCCTGGTCCGAGCGGTCATTCACGCCGAATCCGCCTTCAACGAGAAAGCACTTTCGCCGGTCGGCGCCCAGGGGCTGATGCAGCTTATGCCTGGCACAGCCGAGGAGCTTGGTGTCCGGAACGCACTGGCTGCGGCAGAGAACATCCGGGGCGGCGTCCACTACCTGGCAAGGATGCTCAGCCGTTTTAACGGCGATACCCGACTGGCCACCGCCGCCTACAATGCCGGCCCCGGCGCTGTGAGCCGTTACCGGGGCGTTCCCCCCTACGCCGAAACGAAGGCCTATGTCGAGAGGGTTGGCATCCTCCACGAGCGTTACGCTGCCCGATAGACCTTTTTGAGGTAAGAAATCAATGAACTTCAAACGTCTGGAAACCTTTATCTGGGTGGCCACACTCGGGAGCTTTCGCAAGGCCGCCGAACGTCAGCACACAACCCAGCCCGCCATTTCCAACCGCATCGCCACACTCGAGGAAGAGTTGGGCGTCAAGCTGTTCGAGCGGGAGTCAGGCCATACCCAGTTGACCAGCAAGGGGCAGGAGTTGCTGCCCTACGCCGAAAAAATCGTTTTCATGGCCCAGCAGCTGCGTAAACGGGCCGACAGGGTTGCCCTGCTGTCCGGCATTCTTCGGCTGGGCGTCTCGGAAACCATTGTCCATTCGTGGCTCCCCCGTTTCTTTCGGGAGTTGCACGAGACAGCACCCAGCCTTGATGTTGAGATAACCGTGGATGTTACCGGGAATCTCCGCACCGGTTTGCTGGACCGGAGCCTGGACCTGGCCTTCCTGCTGGGCCCGGTCTCCGAACCGAAGATCGAAAACCGTGAGCTCTGCAGCTTTCCACTGGTATGGGTGGCCAGCCCGGAGCTGAACCTGCCCGACAGTCTCCTGGATCTCAGGGAACTGGCGCAATGGCCCATCATCACCTACGCCAGAAATACCAGACCGTTTGCCGAGATCAGCCAGAAGTTCAGTGAACTCGACGAACTGCCCGCCCGGTTCTATTCGTCCAGTTCCCTCGCCGCCTGCCGGCAATTAACCCTGGATGGCATCGGTATCTCCACGCTCCCCCTGAGCGTGATCGAGCATGAGCTGGACAACGGCAGACTGGCTCAGCTCCAGACATCATGGACGCCATCGGAACTTGCCTTTACCGCCTCTTACCCGGGCGCCCCCTTTAACCCGATCACGGAGCTGGCAGTCAACCTGGCCGTCAGGGTCTCCAGTGAGTATACGCGCGCTACTCATCACTAAATATTATCGACAGGTCTAAAAAACGATAATTAGACATTTTCACAGCTCGGTATACCCTGAAAATCAGGTGCAGATAACAATTTCAATCAGGGGTTACCGACATGCACACAAATGCGTATTCCGATTTCAAGGCCAGCCTGCTTGAGCAGGCTTCAGAACTGCGGGCGCGCATTCGCTCAGGCACCCATACCGCCACCACAAGCGGGGTCGCAAGCAGCCTGCTTCAGGGCAACGTGGTCATACTGCCGTCGGAGTGGGCCGGAGAATTTCTTCTATACTGTCAGAATAACCCGGTTGCCTGTCCGCTGATCGGCGTTTCCCGGCCCGGCGACCCAACCCTCCCTGACCTGGGCCAGGACCTGGATATCCGCACCGATGTACCCGAGTACCAGGTCTTCAGGAATGGCGAGCGCAATGAAAAAGTCAGCGACATTAAAAGCCTGTGGCAGGAGGATTTCGTTACCTTTGTTCTTGGTTGTTCGTTTTCCTTCGAAGACGCCCTGAGCCGGGCAGGTCTCTCAGTGAGAAACGTCGAACAGGGCCTGAATGTCTCTATGTTCCGCTCAAATATTACCACCCGGCCCTCGGGCCGATTCCACGGCAACACGGTGGTTTCAATGCGCCCTTTTGCCAGTGCCGATGCCATCCGGGCGATTCAGGTGACGACACGCCTTCCCAAGGCCCATGGAGCACCCGTACACATTGGCAATCCGGAGCTGATTGGAATTCAAAACATCAACACACCCGATTTCGGAGATCCGGTAACCATCCGGCCGGGCGAGCTTCCGCTGTTCTGGGCCTGCGGGGTTACCCCCCAGTTGGCTTTGGAAAATGCCCGCCTGCCGATCGCAATAACCCACGTACCGGGAAAAATGCTGCTGACAGAGCGGCTGAATGAAGAACTGGCGGTACTCTGAGCCACCAGTTGCCTTTGAAGGTGACAACAACAAGAGCACGGGAGATTCATTATGTTTAGACAACTCGCTACAGCCACCCTGGTTACCGGGGCGCTGTTCACCTCATCCGTCCAGGCCGACCAGTGGCACATGCCGACGCCCTATGGCGACGCCAACCTGCCCACCCAGATCGCCTATGAGTTTGCCGAGGACATCAAAAACGGCACGAATGGCGACATCACCATCACCGTTCACTCTGGCGCGTCCCTGGTCAAGCACCCGGAAATCCCGAGAGCGGTCCGGACCGGCCAGGTGCAGTTGGGAGAGATTTTCATCGGCATCATGGGTAACACCCATCCCGTCTTCAAGCACGATAACATCCCGTTCCTGGCAACAACCTATGAAGACGCCGAAAAGCTCTGGGAAGCCGCCAAACCCGAGATTGAGAAACAGCTGGACAAGGAAGGCTTGACGCTGCTGTACACTGTCCCCTGGCCGGCCCAGAGCCTCTACACCAAGGCACCGGTAAACGCGCTGGAAGACCTAAGGGGCCTGAAGATGCGTGCCTACAGCCCGTCAACTTCGCGTCTCGCGGACCTGATGAACACAACACCCACCACGGTACAGGTTCCCGAAATTCCGCAGGCGTTCAGCACCGGCATTATTGACGCGATGATCACCTCACCGTCCACCGGCGCCAACGGCCAGGCGTGGGATTACCTCTCCCACTACACTGATATAAAGGCCTGGATTCCCAAGAACGTTGTTGTTGTCAATAAACGGGCGTTCCGCCGGCTGAGCGACGAGCAGCGGAAGGTGATCCTTGATGCCGCCGCCGCAGCTGAAGAGAAAGGCTGGAAAGGTGTTCGCAAGACCGCCGCCGAAGACACCGCAACCCTTGCAGAGCATGGCATCACCGTCTCCGAACCGTCGGATGAACTGATGGCCGAGCTTCAGAAGATCGGGGACATCATGGTCAAGGAGTGGGAGCAGGAAGCTCCGGAGGAAGTCGGCGCCATCCTGTCCCGCTATCGCTGAAGATTCATTCACAGGGAGCCTCCTGACGGCTCAGGCGCTCCCCTGAGAGGCATCGGTTATGAGCTCTCTTCGAGACAGGTTCTACCTGGCATCCGGCTACGCATCGGGCTTTTGTATCGCGCTGATCATGGTGGTCATCCTTGCCCAGATCGTTGGGCGCATGTTCGGCTTTATCATTCCATCAGCAGAGGATGTGTCGGGTTACGCCCTCGCCGCCGCCACCTTTTTCGGCCTGGCCTACACCTTTCATGAGGGCGGACACATCAGGGTAACACTGGTCATTCAGAAGTGGAGCGGACGCCCGCGTTATTTCCAGGAACTGTCGGTGCTGATTTTCGGCTTCGGACTCGCCAGCTACATGACGTTCTATAGCTGGCACATGGTCTGGGAATCCTACATCTTCGGGGAAGTCTCCCACGGCTATATTCCGATACCGCTCTGGATACCCCAGATTCCGGTCGGGCTGGGCATGCTGGCCCTGAACATCGCCATCCTGGACGACCTGATTGCCATCATCCGCAAGCGCACACCGTCCTACCAGCAGCATGAAAACGAGATCAACCTGGAGGACGTGTAATGGACACTGCGTTTCTCTCCATTGTCCTGGCCGTCTCCATGATCCTGATGCTGGCGCTCGGGGTCTGGGTCTCACTGACTCTGGTCGCCATCGGCGTATTGGGATTGCTTCTCTCCGGAAATGACCAGATTGGCCTGCTGTTTGCCACATCCAGCTGGGGCGCCAGCACTGGCTGGTCACTGACCGCACTGCCGATGTTTATCTGGATGGGAGAAGTTCTGTTCCGGACGCGGCTGTCCGAGGACCTGTTCAAGGGCCTGGCACCCTGGATGGGTGGCCTGCCGGGCAAGCTGCTGCATGTGAATATTCTCAGCTGCGGCATTTTCGCCGCCGTCTCAGGTTCTTCCGCAGCCACCGCGGCAACCATCGGCCGCATGACGCTGCCGGAACTGAAAGCCCAGGGGTACAGCGACAAAATGGCGGTAGGCACCCTTGCCGGCTCAGGCACACTGGGGCTCCTGATCCCACCCTCCATCATTCTGATTGTCTATGGCGTTGCCGCAGAGGTGTCCATCGGCAGGCTGTTCGTCGCCGGCGCACTGCCCGGGCTCATGCTGGTCATCATGTTCATGGGCTACACCATGATCTGGGCGACCCTGAACAAAGATCAACTGCCCAGGAGCAGAAAGGAACACCTTTCGTTCGGCGCCAAAATCAAGGCACTGAGAATGCTGCTTCCGATTCTCGGCCTGATCATTTTTGTGCTGGGTTCTATCTATACCGGTTTTGCGACACCAACCGAGGCGGCTGCCCTGGGTGTCTTCGGCGCCCTGATCCTTGCGGCGATGACCGGCTCCCTGAGCCTCCGGAGCTTCCAGGACAGCCTGCTGGGTGCCGTAATAAGCTCCAGCATGATTGGCCTGATCCTGATTGGCGCTCACTTCCTGACGCTGTCCATGGGTTTTCTCGGGATTCCCAGGGAACTGGCTGCCTGGATTGGCGGCATGTCCCTGTCCTCGTTTGAGCTGCTGGTCAGTCTGACGGTGCTGTTCGTGCTCCTTGGCTGTTTTCTCGACGGAATCTCGGTGGTCGTCCTTACCGTGGCGGTTGTCATGCCAATGGTTCAGCAGGCGGGCATCGACCTGCTCTGGTTCGGCATCTTTATCGTACTGGTGGTTGAGATGGCCCAGATTACGCCCCCCGTGGGCTTCAATCTGTTCGTCATCCAGTCCCTGACAGGCAAGGACATTCTGTACGTTGCCCGGGCAGCCCTGCCGTTCTTCCTGCTGATCATGGCGGCGCTTTTCCTGATTGGCTGGTTCCCGGAGATTGCCACCTACCTGCCTCAGACCATGAGTCAGAGATAATGCAACACACAACGTTTTCCGGAGATACGCGATGAAACTTAATTGCGACATGGGTGAGAGTTTCGGGACCTGGACCAAGGGCATGGATGCCGAGGTCATGCCCTACATTGACATGGCCAGTATTGCCTGCGGATTTCACGCATCCGACCCGCTGACAATGGACTACACGGTGAAACTGGCAATGGCTCAGAACGTGACCATCGGCGCCCACCCCGGCTATCCGGATCTTCTCGGATTCGGCCGCCGGGACATGGACTGCCGGCCAGACGAGCTCAAGGCCATTCTGGTGTACCAGATGGCCGCTCTGAACGGAATATGCCAGGTTCATGGCACCTCCATTGCCTACGTGAAGCCCCACGGAGCCCTCTATAACCGGATGATGGTTGATAACACCACCCTGTCCGTTGTGATGTCCGCGGTTCATTCCTATGCGCCGCAATGCCCCCTGGTGGTCATGGCAACGCCGGAATGGCAGCAGGTCAAGGACCGGGCGGACGAATACGGCATCGAGGGGTGGTTTGAAGCCTTCTCGGATCGTGCCTACAGCGATGAGGGCAGACTGGTGAAACGGTCGGTCAGAGGCGCCGTCCACGAGACCACCGAGGCAATCGAACAACAGGTCACGCAGATCATCCGGGAAGGCACCGTCACCACCATTTCCGGCAAACGTATTCCGATCAAGGCCGACACCATCTGCATTCACGGTGACAGCTACCATGCCGTTGATGCGGCGCGGCACATGCGCCAGGTGGTTGAGTCGCTATGAGGATCGAGCCGGTCAACGAAAACACCTGCATGGTGTATTTTGGCGACCAGATCGGGGCGGAGTCCGCTGGGCTGGTAAAACGGGCCACCAACAGTCTGCGCCGCGACATGTCGGACATCATCATCGATCTGGTGCCGTCTTACACCTCGATCCTGGTGACCTGGGATCTTGAACAGGCTGATCGGTTTGCCATTACCCGTCGGTTGCGGGCAGCGGTAGACGCCCCGGACAGTAGCAGCGCCGGGGAAGAGTCATCACGCATTGTTGAACTGCCCGTTTACTATGGACCCGAGGCAGGTCTGGATCTGGATGACGTTTGTGAGTACTCCGGCCTGTCCAGGGATGAGGTTGTTCGCATCCACAGCGAACCATCCTATCAGGTTTATGCCATTGGTTTTGCGCCTGGCTTTGCCTACCTGGGAAGCACCGACGAGCGGATCGCCATTCCCCGGAAGTCCACTCCGAGACTGAAGGTACCAACCGGCAGTGTCGGCATCGCAGGCACTCAAACCGCGATCTACCCGAGCCCCACCCCCGGTGGCTGGCAGATTATTGGCCGTACCCCGCAGAAAATGATTGATTGGGAAAGCGAGTCCCTGGCACGGGTTCAGGTTGGTGACCAGGTGCGCTTCCGCCCCATCAGCCGGAGCGAATTCATTGAGCTGGGAGGCAACCTCGATGAGCTTTGAAGTGCTCGAACCCGGAATGCTGGCCCTGATTCAGGATTCCGGCCGTTACGGCTACCAGCATATAGGCGTAACAACAGGCGGGCCGATGGATGAGTTTGCGTTCTTCTGGGCAAATCGTCTGCTGGATAATGACCTCAACGCGGCCCAGGTGGAAATCACCTTTGGCAGGTTCAGTCTGCTGGCGCAGCACGACGCCTGTATTGCCATCACTGGCGCCGACCTCGGAGCCAGAATCAATGACCGGGAAATTGCCCCCTGGCGGACCCATCGTATCAGCTGCGGCGACCGCCTGGATTTCACCGCACCGGTGAGCGGCCTAAGGGCCTACCTGGCGGTCAGTGGCGGGGTTCGACCGGCCATGAAGCTGGGCAGCTGCGCCACAGTCAGCCGTGAAGGTCTGGGCGGCCTGGATGGGCATGGAGCAAAGCTCGCGAAAGGTGATCGCCTGGAGTTTGACCGGGCTGAAACCTTCGTTGCGGCGCTCCTTCCCGAACCGGAAATTCCCGATTACCGCCAGCACCTGAGCCTGGGTGTGATTCCCGGCTATCAGTACCGAGATTTTCCGGCGGTCCAGCGCATGAAGTTTTTCTCGGGCGACTACCAAGTCAGCCAGAATATCGACAGGATGGGGTACCGCCTGAAAGGCGATGCCATTCATTCGGATCTGGACGGGATTGTGTCGGAAGGGATCGCCTATGGCGCCATCCAGGTGCCCAGCGACGGCCAGCCGATTGTCCTGATGAAGGACCGGCAAACCATTGGCGGCTACCCGAAAATAGGCTGCCTGAGTGCCCTGGATGCCGGTCTTTTGTCCCAGAGGGCACCTGGCACATCGGTCAGCTTCTACCCTTCGGATGTGGCCGAGGCCGAAGCCCGCCGACTGCTGTTTAACAGGCGCCTGAAAACAGGCGCGCCCGGCATCAGGGCTGACTGACACCAGGCGCGTCTGGTATTGATTGCCGCCGCTTATTCGGAGGCGGCAATCAGGCTGGCGTTACCGCCCGCGGCGGTCGTATCGACACACAAGTGACGTTCAATCACAAACCGCTGATCCAGCGTGTGCTCGGTAATCATTGGCAGCAGTGCCCCGTCACGCCTGGCCAGTGCCTCACGGTATTGCTTCAGCAGGGACTGCACACCACAGCTCACCACCGCCTCGAAGCCATCAACCGTGGCCAGTGCTTCCGGCTCAAGCAGCCCTTCCACGCCGGTAATCGGCAGCCCTGCCTTCGCAGCCTGGTTCACGGCATCCTGAACACCCGGTGCAATCACCACCACCTTATTGCCCTGGGACAACGCGGTACCGGCCTGCTCCAGAGCGGTTTCCTTGTCCGGCCCCAGACAGAGCACGACACCGCGAGCATGGTTCGACAGGCGGTTGGTCTCACCCGTTGGCCCAGGCAGGGCTTCGACGCAGGCATCCAGCGGCGCGGGAACCTCCCCGAAGATCGGCTTGAGGGCCTCAATTCGGGCTTCCGGCTTCGGTGCGCTCAGCTTGTCGAGCTGGCCAATCAGCTTCTGGAGCTGTTTTGCATCAACCTTTTTGGCGCTTGAGTCCGCTTCACGCACGACAGTCTTACCTTTCAGGAAGCGACGAACGTACTGCGGACCACCCGCCTTGGGACCGGTACCNGACAGGCCTTCNCCACCNAACGGCTGGGAGCCGACAATGGCGCCGATCTGGTTCCGGTTCACGTAGGTGTTNCCCACCTTGATCCGGCTGCTGATGCGNTCCACCCGACGGTCAACCCGGCTGTGGATACCGAANGTCAGGCCATAGCCCTTGGCGTTGATCGAATCCACCACNTTGTCGATGTTCTTCGCCTCGAANGTGGCCACATGNAGTACCGGCCCGAAGATTTCTTCTTCCAGCTCCTCAATGCCACTCACGCTCAGTACTGCTGGAGACACAAACAGCCCCTTCTCGGGAACCGGCAGTTTCTTCAGCAGCTTGCCGTTACGCTCGAACTTCTCGCAGTGGTCGACAATCTTCTTGCGGGCGTTCTCGTCGATCACCGGCCCCACATCCGTGGACAGCAACCAGGGATCGCCAATGCCCAGCTCTTCCATGGCGCCGTAAAGCATTTCCAGAAGACCGTCGGCAATGTCCTTCTGCACGTACAGCATGCGCAGCGCCGAACAACGCTGGCCGGCGCTCTGGAACGAGGACGCCAGTACGTCACGGACAACCTGCTCCGGCAACGCGGTGGAATCCACAATCATGGCATTCAGGCCACCGGTTTCCGCCACCAGCGGCGCGTCCGGGGTCATGTTTTCGGTCATGACCTTGTTAATGCGCTGGGCGGTTGCGGTGGAGCCGGTGAAGCAAACACCACTGACACGGGAATCGGAGGTCAGCGCCGCGCCGACGGTGGCACCGGTACCCGGAAGCAACTGGACGGCATCTTCGGGAATACCCGCCTGATGCATCAGTTCAACGGCCCGCACCGCCAGCAGGGACGTCTGCTCGGCCGGCTTGGCAACCACAGTGTTACCCGCCGCCAGGTTTGCCAGGATCTGCCCGGTGAAAATCGCCAGCGGGAAGTTCCAGGGTGAGATACAGCACATGACACCGCGGGCGTCGCCACGGTCCTTGTAGCGGATCGCTTCATTGGCATAATACTGGGAAAAATCCACGGCCTCGCGGACTTCGGCAATGGCATCCGCCAGCGACTTCCCGGCCTCGCGGGTAGTGAGGGCAAACAGCTCATCGACGTTCTCTTCGTATAGATCCCCCACCTTGCGAACACAGGCCGCCCGCTCTTCAGCGGACTTCCGGGACCAGCTCTTGAACGCGGCCGCAGCGGCGGTAATGGCGGTATCCACGTCGGCGTCACAGGCCTGGGTTACCTGCCCGACCAGGTCATCCGGATCCGCCGGGTTACGAACGACCTGCACTTCCGTGCCTGCCACCTCTCCGGAAATCACCGGGCCACCCTTCCAGCGGTAGTCCTTGTACGCACCCCGGCCCTTTTCAATATCGTCCACGGTAACCGGATCGGTAATATCCCAGCCCCTGGAGTTGCGACGCTGCTCGCCAAACAGCTTGTACGGGTGCACGATCGCCTTGCTGGAGATGTTGTCGCCCATCTCCTCCACGCTGACAATCGGGTCTTTCGCGATTTCTTCCGGAGTTATGCTGGTATCGACAATCTGGTTAACGAAGGAGCTGTTGGCCCCATTCTCCAGAAGTCGACGCACCAGGTACGCCAGCAGATCCTTATGGGGACCAACCGGCGCGTAAATGCGACAGGGCACACCACTGACTTTCAGCACTTCGCTGTGCAGGGACTCGCCCATGCCGTGCAGACGCTGGAATTCGTAATTGTCCACGCCTTTGGTTTTGGCCATCTCCAGAATGGCGGAGACGGAATGGGCGTTATGAGTGGCGAACTGCGGGTATATGCGGTTCGTCATGTTCAGCAGTTTGGTGGCGCAGGAGAGGAACGCGACATCACTGCAGGCCTTGCGGGTAAACACCGGAAAACCATTCAGGCCCATCACCTGGGCACGCTTGATTTCGGCATCCCAGTAAGCGCCCTTGACCAGGCGCACCATGATCTTGCGGTCGTACGCCTCGGCCAGCCCATAAATCCAGTCAATCACGAAGGAAGAGCGCTTGCCGTAAGCCTGAACCACAATGCCAAAGCCATCCCATCCGGCCAGTTCGGGGTCTGACACCAGCGCTTCAATGACGTCGAGGGACAGATCAAGACGGTCCTGCTCTTCAGCGTCGATATTGAACCCCATATTGGCGGCCGCCGCCTTCCTGACCAGTTCGCGGGCACGGGGCAGCAACTCGTTCATCACCCGCTCCTTGTTGCCGTACTCGTAACGGGCTAACAGGGCCGACAGCTTCACGGAAATCCCCGGATTCTTGCGCACATCGCCCTTGCTCGCCCTGGCGATGCTGCTGATCGCGTTGGAGTAGGCGTCGTAGTAGCGCTTGGCGTCGTCATCCGTGCGGGCAGCTTCACCCAGCATGTCATAGGAATAGGTATAGCCCCTGGCCATGTAGCCCCTGGCTTCGTCCTGGGCTTCATCGATGTTGCGGCCCAGCACGAACTGGCGGCCCATCTCCTTCATCGCCTGGCCGGCGACAGTGCGAATCACCGGCTCACCAAAACGCTTGAGCAGTTTGCGCAGGGTTTCGCCCACGGTGTTGCGCTCGGAATCCTTCAGCAGGTTGCTGGTCATCAACAAGGCGACGGTCGCGGTGTTGATAAGCGATGACGACGCCTTACCCACGTGGCTACCCCAGGCACCCGACGTGATCTTGTCTTCAATCAGTTCGTGGATCGTAGTGTTGTCAGGCACGCGCAACAGCGCCTCGGCCAGACACATAAGGGCAACGCCTTCCCTGGTGGTCAGGCCATACTCCGCCAGGAACTTCTCCATGATGGTGGACTTGGCATTCTTGCGGACGCTACGCACCAGGCCGGCGGCACGGGCGGAAATGGCATCCCGTTCAGTCTGGGACAACTGGGCGCCAGCAATCATCTCGTGGATCACCTTGTGCTCATCCGCAAGAATGTATTCACGGATCGCCTGCCGGCTATCACCAAGCTCCGGCGTCTCTGATTGCTGCGGTCTCATAGCTGTACCCTCTTAGTTGTTTGTCTCTCCCGCATTCTACCGAGATCAACAAAGACTATTTCTCTTTAAAAACCAGGCATGCACGACATTACATCTTTTTTATATGGATCAGAGTTTAATAATTTTCTCGAAAAATAGTATTCTTTAGGTGCTTTGCCTGACCCACTCCCGCTATCCGGCTTTTGCGGCCAGCTCTCTCAGCATTCCGTGCGCCACCGAGAAAACGGCACAATCCACATCGCTTGCGGATTGCATATCGCTCAGCATGCGCTGCCACCGGCCGAGCAACGCCTGTTTGTCATCTCGCCATGCATCAAGCCGCTCGACCGGGGTTCCGTCACCCTCCACCGGCTCGGAAAACACGCTGAGCGTAAGGTTTCGCAACTGGTGATCCAGTTCATCCCGGTAGTGGATGGTCGCCAGCACCTGCAAGTGGCCAATTGCCCGGAATGCCCGCATTTGCCGGTCCAGCCAGGTCAGGTTCAGACTTTCGCCAAGCCTGAAATAGACCCAGGCAACAGATCCCAGATCCTGGCCCAACTGACGGGAAATCTCGATCATATCCATCAGCCAGTAACGGCTTTCCGCGGAAGCGCACCAGGCTGACAAACCCTCCGGAACCTTCCGCTCACAATACTCAGCATAGCTTTCTTGCCAACGGCTTGCAGGAATCACCGATTCCAGACGCTCCTTGGAGGCCAGAACATCGGCAAGCGGCGCCCGGTAATGATCAATACACGACACCGGGTCCAGCGCCTGGCGACGGTTCTGCAACAGCCAACTGGTGCTTCGGGTCACCAGGCGGATGGCATCGGCAAACAGCTCTGCCTGCACATCCGCGCTGACTTTTCCGTCCAGCGCTTCAATGGCTTCCCAGTGAGCGTCTACGTCATGAACCCGGAGGGAGATCAGGTAAGCCGCGGCAATCCGGCCCGCATCCGCGCCGGTGGCACTGCGGATCCGGTCGAACCAGGTGATTCCCATGCGGTTCACCAGATCATTGGCAATCTGGGTTGCCGAAATTTCGGCCCGCAGCGGATGCGCATCTACCGCCTCCGGAAACGCCGCCAGCAGGGACGCCGGAAACGCCGAGTAAAGCGCAGCGTTAAACCGGGGGTCATGCACAATTGGAGCTGCCACCAACGCCTGTTTCAGCTCGATCTTGGCGTAGGACACCAGTACCGCCAGTTCCGGCCGGGTCAGGCCGGCACCACCCTCCCGGCGGGCCTGCAGCTCTTCATCGGAGGGCAGAAACTCAAGGCCGCGGTCCAGTTTGCCTTCAGTCTCCAGCCGCCGCATCAGCCGCTCATACTGATCCGCGCTGGCAACCGCTGTGTTCTGCGCCAGGCTCAGCGCCATGGCCTGCCGGTAATTGTTTCTCAGCACCAGGTCCGCCACTTCCGGGGTCATTGCCCGCAGCATCCCGTTACGCTCGTGCAGGGTCATCCGCTGCCGGTGCACCAGATCATTGAGAAGAATCTTGATATTGACCTCATGGTCCGAGCAGTCGACTCCACCGGCGTTATCGATGAAATCACTGTTGGCCGAGCCGCCGAGGCGGGCAAAATCAATCCGCGCCCGCTGGGTCACGCCGAGATTGCCACCCTCGCCCAGCACCTTGCAACGCAGCTGGTTACTGTTGATTCTCAGGGCGTCGTTGGCCTTGTCGCCCACCTCTTCATGGGATTCGGAGGGC
>PAKW01000021.1 GCA_002707215.1 Halomonas sp. | reverse complement strand
GAGGGCACCGGCAAAGCCATTCGTGCGTTGCTGGATATGGCCGCGAAAACGGCGCGTGTGATCCGGCCCGACGGCACCGAGGAAGAGGTCGCTCTGGAGGATGTGAAGGTCGGTGATCATCTGCGGGTACGCCCCGGTGACAAGGTGCCGGTGGATGGTGTGGTTATTGAGGGCCGATCTTCCATCGATGAATCAATGATTTCCGGGGAGCCGGTTCCGGTGGAGAAGGCCGAAGGTGATAAGGTAACCGGAGCCACCATCAACGGTACTGGAAGCCTGGTGATGGAGGCGACCCGGGTCGGGGCGGATACCATGCTCAGCCAGATCGTCGAAATGGTCGCCAATGCCCAGCGCAGTCGTGCGCCTATCCAGAAGTTTGCCGATATGGTGGCCGGCAAGTTCGTACCGGCGGTTATTGTTGTGGCGGCCCTGTCCTTTGCAGCCTGGGCTATCTGGGGGCCGGATCCCGCTCTGTCCTATGCGCTTGTGTCCGCCGTTGCGGTGCTCATCATCGCGTGTCCCTGCGCACTGGGGCTGGCCACGCCCATGTCGATCATGACAGCGACGGGGCGAGGCGCCCAGGTGGGAGTGCTGATCAAGAACGCCGAAGCCCTGGAGCGTTTTGCCAAGGTGGATACCCTGATTGTCGATAAAACCGGCACCCTGACGGAAGGCAAGCCAAAGCTGGTGGCCGTGCTGCCGGAATCGCCTCATGACGAGACCGAGGTCCTGAGGCTGGCGGCCACGCTGGAGAAGGGGTCGGAGCACCCGCTTGCCGAAGCCATTGTTTCCGGCGCCGAGGCGCGCAACGTGGCACTTGGCAAGGCGGATGATTTTGAGGCGGTCACGGGCAAAGGGGTTAAGGGCGTTGTTGATGGCAAGCCGGTGGCGCTGGGCAATGCCAGGCTTCTGGAGGAACTGGGGCTGGACGGCGGCCATCTGATGGAGGTTGCCAACGCCAGGCGCGACGAGGGTGAAACCGTTATGTTTGTGGTGCTTGACGGCGCCGTTGCGGGCCTTGTCAGCGTTGCCGACCCCGTCAAGGAAACAACGCCCGCCGCGCTGAAGGCGCTGCATGCCGCGGGATTCCGCGTTATTATGGCAACGGGTGACAATGAGCGCACCGCGAAGGCCGTGGCGGGCAAACTCGGAATTGATGAGATCCGCGCCGATGTGCTGCCAGAAGATAAGGCCCGCATCATTCGTGAGCTTCAAAGCCAGGGGCGCAAGGTGGCAATGGCAGGGGACGGGGTCAATGACGCACCCGCCCTGGCCCAGGCCGATGTTGGGATTGCGATGGGAACCGGCGCGGATGTCGCCATCGAGAGCGCGGGCTTTACCCTGGTCAAGGGCAACCTCGGCGGCATTGTCCGCGCCAGGCGGCTGTCCCGGGCGACAATGCGTAACATCAAACAGAACCTGTTTTTCGCGCTGATCTATAACGGCGCGGGCGTGCCGATAGCGGCGGGCGTGCTCTATCCATTCCTTGGCATACTGATAGGACCTATCTTTGCCGCCTTCGCAATGAGTGCGTCCTCTTTGTCCGTGGTGATGAACTCCCTGCGTTTGCGTCGCGAGAAAATCTAGGGGCGGAGCGGGTAAGCAAATAGAAACCGGGCCGATGCCCAGTAAGAACGAGCATGGCCAGGGGGGGAAGCCCCCCTGGCCATGCTCGTTCTTACTGGGTGAAGACTGACTGAGAGGTAACCATTCACACCTGAAAGACCGGCGCGAACCCACCTCCGGGCGTGCGAAAGTTGGTTGTCTGGCCCTGATATATACGCGCAGCGGCAAGCAGACTTTTGCCAGCGTAAGTGTACAGGCGAATATCGACTTTTCGGGTGACCACGGCATCGTCGATTCTCAGGGTTCGTTCTCCGGCGGGAACCAGGTCCTGTGCGATATAACCGCCACTCAGAATGTGTTCGAAAACGCGCCGGGTCATTTTGTCGCCCCGGTAGACGCCCTTGCTGCCATGGCCCGCAACCGGCTTGAAGAACAGTTGGCGCCTGGCACTCCACAACTCAGCCGCGTCATTCCTTGAAACCTGCCTGGTTCCCGGCACGGCCCTCTCCAGATAGCCTGCATCCGCCTCATTCAGCCCCCAGTCCCGTAGGGATTGGGGAGCGGATAGCAGGGTCAGGTTTCGCTTGTCGGCCAGCATGGCGTGCACATGGGGGTTGGGCGTTACCACCGCCGCGCCGTCCTGATACGCATGCCTGAGCGTCGCATGGGGCGGGGTGTCCAGTGCGAAATCCACCAGCCGGTTGTACACCATGTCAATGGGCTTGCCGCGGGCTGTCAGCGTGCCGCTGGCATGCTCGAGTTCCGCGGGATCGAGTATCAGCGTCTCAATTCCTTTCGCCTGGAGAAGCCGTTGGGCCAACCGGAACTCGGGGAACATAAACTGGGTCTCCGGGGCATCATCCACAATGGCCAGGCGACTGGGCACGGAATTGCCACGCTGTCTTTGCCACTCCCGTTTGAACATTGTGAGCACCGCGTCCTCGAACCCATCGAGCGCTCGATGGGTTGCGGCGGTCTGCTGGGATGGGTCACAGCAACGGTGCTGGGCCCGCGCCAGCACAACGTTGAGAAACGCGCCGCCGGCATTGGTGTTGATCTCGATCAGTCGGGGGCCACCGGGGCCCAGATGAAAGTCATAGCCCATGAATGCCCCCATGGGGCCGGGATCGAAGCGTGCGATTTCCGGCGCCCAGGACAGTACGCGCTCACGGTAAGACGGAAGTTCGGTGGCTGATTCGATCGCCTGAACGATCCGCTCCATCGTAGCTATCTCTTCCCGGGGGACGAAAACCGGTGTGTTTGAAAAGAGACGGTGGAGTTCGGAGACCGTTGATGGTTCGGTTCCGGCGCCCGACAATTGCATCAGCAGGCTGTCGTCGAGGGCTTTGCGGTCGAGAGTGACGCAGTAGCACTGCCGGTTGAGTTGGTCTGCGCGGGTATTGGCCGTCCGTTGGTAACTGTGGGTCGAGTCTTGCATCTGGCGCCCGTGGCTGAGGTGGGTTGTTCGGCTTGTGGAAACGGGTGTCGGTTATCTCTGGCGGTCTGGACTATAGTGCCGGCATTGGTCCCCGTCAAACACAGGTCAGGTGACGGTTTTCAGGCCTGTGGAATGTGGAGATTGGCAGCCAGGGGGGAAGTTGCCTGTACTAGGAGTCTGCGCGATTTCTGCCGTGCAGACTCCTGGGGATTTTACCTTCGGAGCAATCGCGCAAGATCTTCGTATTTCTCTCTTTGAATAATGGTATTGGCGCGGTTGCTGTGTACGCCGTTGACCCTGCAAAAGCGCCAGATAAAGGGTCAATGAGGAATCTCGACCGTCACTTGCAAGCCGCCTCCAGAAGCTGCTGAGAAGGTAACATGTCCGCCATAACGCTCAACGATTTCCCTCGCTATGGCGAGTCCAAGGCCGTGCCCCGGTGTTTGCTCATCCAGACGCAGCCCGCGCTGGCCCAGGCTGGTCATTTCGTTTTCGTTGACCCCCGGGCCATCATCGGTCACGACCATGCGAGCCAGGCCGTTGTTTTGTGACAGGGAAAGCTCAACGTAACCGTTCGACCATTTTCCCGCGTTATCCAGCAGATTTCCCAGGATCTCGTTCAAATCATGTTCCTCAACCGGCCAGCGGCTTTCCTCGGGAAGATCGCTGGACAGCTCAAAGGATTTTTCCGGGTACAAACGGCCTAGCATCCAAAGAAGATCCCGGGCCTGCTTCAAGGGGTACGCACTTTTTCCAACCTGCGGGCCGGCGAAACGACTGCGCCGCATTTCCGCTTCAAGCTGTTTGTCGATGCTATTCAGCCGGACTGCCATCTGCTGCCTCAGGTCGTTGTTCAGGGGGCGGCTTTTGTCCTCCAGAATCTGCCGGACGGCTGCGATGGGTGTTTTGACGCTGTGGGACAGGTTTGCCAGGGCCTCTCGTGAGCGCTCCAATCTCTGATCCAAAGAGTCGAGCAGCTGGTTGAGCTGCTTTACAAGGGGCTGGAACTCCTCGGGGGACTGGACGTTAATACGCGATATTTCGCCATCCTGGAGCCTTTTTAATGCAGCCTTGAGCGTTACAACAGGGCGCATGGATAAGGTAATGCCGAACCAGATCACGGCGACCAGGAGCAGCATCAGCAAAACGGAGACGATGGCCGTCCAGGCATGGAGTTCTGCCTGGCTGCGTTTCAATGCGCCGAGATCCTCGGAGACGATCACCGTGACAGGCGTTTCGTCTACCTGAAACGTCTCTCGGTAGGCCAGGATGTCCGAGGGTGCGCCAGCTGTTTCCGTGTCGTGCACCCGAAGGGTTCCGTCTTTTCCGGACTCAATCAAGGGCATTAAAAGAGGCGTCCAGGCCTCGGGCGAGATGATTGTTCCGGAGGGCGACCGTATGGCAAAGGCGTGATGGAACACGTCCTGGAAATAATCACCGGTCTGGAGCGTATCCACGCGGCCATTCGAGTTGCGAATCTGGTGCACCAGGAATGCAACCTCGTCCTTGAGCCTGCTTTCAACGAATTCCCTGGACATCCGTTCCAGCAACAGGCCGTGCACCAGCCAGGCGAGAACCATCAGGCAAATGCCGGCCGGCAATAACAGGACGAGCAGGGTTCCCTTGACTGAGGCTGGTTTTCTAAACAACATCGTTGAACAGGTACCCCTGGCCGCGACGTGTTGAGATGGTCTTGGGGCCCACCAGTTTCCTTAACCTCCGGATATAGGCCTCGATGACGTTTTCACTGGGGTTGTCATTAAGGCTATAAAGTTGTTCCATCAACTGCTCCTTCGAGAAAACCTGGCCGGGCCGGCTCATCAGGCAGCGCAACAGCCGGAACTCGGTGCCTGTCAGAGGGTGTTCCGCGCCTCCCTCCAGTTTCAGGCTCTGGCGATTCTCGTCCAGCTCAAAGCGGCCGGCCTTTACCAGAGAATGGACTCTTCCTTCGCTTCGGCGCACTATGGCGTTAAGGCGGGCGATCAGTTCTTCGGTCTGGAAGGGCTTGGCCAGGTAGTCGTCTGCCCCGGCCTTCAGACCATTTACCTTATCGTGCCAGTCGTCTCTGGCGGTCAGGATCAATACAGGAAAGCTGACGCGGTTCGCCCGCCACTTTTTCAGAACATCCAGGCCGTTCCCATCGGGTAGGCCCAGATCCAATATACTTACACGATAGTCCTCCTGCTCACCAAGGGCGGTGGCTTCTTTTGCCGTGTGGGCGGTATCAACGCTGAACCCTGATTTCTCCAGTTGCCTTATCAGACTGTGTGAAAGTAAACGATCATCCTCAACTAATAGTAATCGCATAGTGGTTCTTTTTCCGTGGCAATATGATCGGCGCAGTCTCGCTGAACCGCCTGAATCCATCCTGAATAATAATTATTTTGGTATTTTCAGCAAGAATTCAGGTTAGTGTGCGATGGTATCAGCCGATTCTGGACATTGCTCAATTTTCTGGGCAAGTGTGACCAGCGCTTACTATAAATTATTGCAGGAGAAGATGGGATGAATGCATCAAAGTTCTTGGTGGCGGCAGCCGCGATCTCGATGTCCGCAACGGCATTTGCAGCGGGTGCTCACGGCGACGGGCACGGCGAAGGGCATGGCAGCGGACGCAGCGGGCATGGCGGCGGGCACGGCGCGGCGATTGGTGAGCCCGGCAAGGCGTCGGAAGCCACCCGGACAATCACCGTGGAAATGTATGACAACTACTACGAGCCGGACTCGATTGAAGTGAAGCCTGGCGAAACCGTGCGCTTTGTGGTGCAGAACAAGGGCAGTCTGGTTCACGAATTCAATATTGGCACGCCTGCCATGCATGAAGCCCACCAGAAGGAAATGATGATGATGGTTGAGCGCGGCGTGATCCAGGGCGGCAAGCTCAATCGTGACAAGATGGAAATGGATATGGGGAATGGCCAGGCCATGAAACACAACGATCCGAACAGCGTACTGCTGGAGCCGGGGCAGAGCAGGGAAGTGGTCTGGAAGTTTTCCGGAAAAGGCGAAATTGAGTTTGCTTGCAACGTTCCCGGGCACTATCAGTCCGGTATGTATGGCGAAGTGAATTTCAACTGACCCTCTCTCTTCCCCTTCGATCACAGCGGCGTGCCTGGTATCAGTTTCCCTGGCATCAAGCCGGGAGAAACCTTTACCTGCCGGTTTTCCATCCGGCAGGCGGGTATCTACCGGTTTCGCGGCCTGGTATCCACTGAAACCGGCCTCGGGTTGAGTTATGGCCTGATTGACCACGTGTTCTCACCCTCTGTGGGAGTGGTGGCACGGAAGACAGCTTTTCGTTTACACTTTGATGTACGTTAAATTCACTTATACTGCCAATAACCAGCATTCGACATGGAGGGCCTGCCGTGATGGCAAATGACATGTTTGGTAACACCATGTGGGCCGGGCACTGGCTGTGGATGCTGGTGATTGCTATCGTAGTCGTCGTCCCGGCCTGGCGTATATGCCAGCGCACGGGTTATCCGGGCTGGATGGGCATCCTGATACTGATCCCCATCGTCAACCTTATTCTGCTCTATTTCATCGCGTTTGCGGATTGGCCAGCAGACAGAGGGGGCGGTCAAAATAGTTGAACATCAGTATGCCTGTTGCCCCACTGCACTTCTGAATCATGGGAGATAGCTATGTCGTACACGATCAACCGACTTATCGGGAATGCGGGTTTCGAGGATGTGGACAAGAGAACGCGTCAGGCGCTCGCCGATCACGGCTTCGGGGTGCTGACGGAAATTGACGTCAAGGCCACAATGAAGAAAAAGCTCGACAAGGATATGTCCGCGTACCGCATTCTCGGGGCCTGTAATCCCGGTATGGCCTGGGAGGCCATTGGCCTGGAGCCTCGTGTCGGCGCGATGCTGCCTTGTAACGTCATTCTTCGCGAAGTTGCGGAGGGTATTGAGGTCAGCGCGATAGACCCCGTGGCTTCCATGACCGCAATTGATAATGACGGCCTCAAGCAGGTTGCCGGGAAAGTCAGGGACATGCTTTCAAAGGTTGTTGAATCGATTTGAGTGGCCGGGAGAGACCTGACTCCCATCGTGTCCCGACCTAAGATGTGGTTTTATGAAACTCCAGGGGCGTAACCGGTGGTGTTCTTCGCTGGTGGCGCCCCACGGTTTATTACGCGCGGACTCCTGGTATGACAACAGCAGGCACAAAGGTTTATTCCATGTCCTTTGACCTGTCTTTTGAAAACCAGGCAAACAAACACCGGCAATACAGCCAGCGTTAAAAACCTGGCTGTCACCAACCCACCCGCTGGCGTTTTTCCACCAGTTCGAGCAGGCTGTTGAGTTGCTCCAGTTGTGCCTGGCTAATGGCCGCGGCGCGACTGGCCGAATGCCCCTTAACCAGCGCGGCCAGCGCCTCAGTGGTGTTGTTCGGCACTTGTTTCCGGTACAGCGCTTTGGCGGCGCTTCGCAGATAGCCTGCTTGCTACCGACTTGCACCACGGCGAGATTTGCTTGACCTTGGAGCTACTCATACCTGCTAGAAAGCAACAACAACCAGAAAGTATTAATAGTCAGACAATCCGAGAGCGCGCATGAGCCACAAACCGCTTGCCCTTACCGCACTCATTGTGACCCTGTTGGTTTATTCCCTCCGGGCATTGGCCCAGGCTCCGGAGGCTGAACAACTGGTGGCCGGCATGGAGGACACCCTCTGGTCCGACAGCAACCACGGCCGTTTCACCATGCGGATCGAATCGGAGTACTGGACCCGCACTCTGGAACTGGAAGCCTGGATGGACCGCCCGGAGTACACGCTGATCCGCATTCACGCGCCCAAAAAAGAGGCCGGCATCGGCTCGCTGCGAATCGGCGACGCCATGTGGAATTACCTGCCCAAGGTTGATCGCACCATCAAGATCCCGCCATCGATGATGCTGCAGCCCTGGATGGGTTCAAACTTCAGCAACGACGATCTGGTCAAGGAAAGCTCGTTCGTCGAGGATTATACCCATGAACTGGCCGGGACCGACGATTCGGGCGAGGTGCCCGTGTACCGTATCGTCTCCACGCCCCGGCCCGACGCCCCGGTGGTGTGGAGTCGCCTGGAGTTCCGGGTTCGGGAGGACGCGATCCCGGTGTCGGTCGCCTATTACGGCGAGCGTGATCAGGTCGTCAAGCGCATGACCTACGACCAGATCGAAACCATGGGCGGGCGCCGCATTCCCACTCGCTGGACAATGGTTGACGCCGATAACCCCGAGTCCCGCACGGTGATCACCATTGAGTCCATCGAATTCGACCTGCCGATCGATGAAAGCCTGTTTTCATTGCGCAGCCTGCGCAATCCACAGTGAGGACCCGGCATGAGCATCGTGAATGTTGAAAATACGTCGCGAATCTACCGTCAGGATTCGATTGCCGTCAAGGCGCTGGATGAGGTGTCGGTCGCCATCGACGCCGGTGAGTTCACAACGCTGGTGGGCCCGTCGGGGTCGGGCAAGACCACCCTGCTGAATCAGATCGGGGCGCTGGACGAGCCGGATAGCGGGCGTATCCAGGTGGCGGGTGAGGAAATCACCGGGCTCAGCCGGAAAAAGCGGAGCCACCTGCGGTTGTGGAAGATCGGTTTTGTGTTTCAGGAATACAACCTGATCGGTGTGCTGTCGG
Source organism: Halomonas sp. (assembly GCA_002707215.1). GTDB lineage: Bacteria > Pseudomonadota > Gammaproteobacteria > Pseudomonadales > Oleiphilaceae > Marinobacter. The sequence goes on along the minus strand of PAKW01000021.1, from coordinate 15,466 downwards.
CGCAGGAGAATGTCGAATATGTGCTGATGCTGCGTGGGGTACCGTTTCGGGAACGCCGCGCCGAGGCCGCGCGTATTCTGGTGGAGGTCGGCCTGCAGGGGCTGGAGCGGCGCCTGCCCCATGAACTGTCCGGCGGTCAGCAGCAGCGTGTCGCGGTGGCCCGGGCAATGGTCGGCAAGCCCGCCATTGTCCTGGCCGACGAGCCCACGGCCAACCTCGACTCCGCCACTGGCGCGGCCCTGCTGGACCTGATGCGCGGGCTCAATGCCGAGCATGGCATGACCTTTGTGTTTTCCACCCATGATCCGATGGTAATGGAACGCGCCCGGCGGGTAATCCATCTCAGGGATGGCCGCGTCGAGCGTGAGGAGCGACGGCCATGATGGCGTGGTTACGGCTGGCCTTCGGCAATCTCCGGAACAATCGCCGGCGCACGGCCATCACATTGTTGTCGGTGGCCGTCGGTGTCGGCGGGCTGGTGTTTGTCTGGGCATTCATCGATGGCATCAACGCCCAGATGATCAATAACATAACCGGTTATGTAACCGGCGACCTGAAGGTGCATCAGCGCGGCTTTCACGACGACCGGGAAATGAACATCGCCCTGGCCGAGCGTCGGAACACGGCGGCAAACGTGTCGGCCGTAACCGGTGTGGCGGCAACCACCCCCCGGGTGACGGGGCACGCCCTGGCCAGCGGAGCGGACCAGTCACGGGTATTGCAGGTGATGGGCGTCGACAGCACGACCGAGCCGCGGGTTACCCGGCTTGACCGGTCGATTGTCCGCGGCCGCTATCTGGCCGGCGGCAATGAGATCATTTTAGGTGTTGACGCCGCCGGTGCCCTGGATGTCTCCCCGGGCGACGAGCTGGTGCTGGTGGTGCAGGCGGCGGACGGCTCCATTGGCGCCGACCGGTTCGCGGTGGCGGGCGTGTTCGAGACCGGCATCAAGCGTATTGATGGCTTCGTGGCCCAGATGCCCCTGGCATCAGCCCAGGCGCTGTATGCCTTTCAGGGGCGGTTTACCGAGATCGCGGCCCGTGTTCAGGAGGCTGATCGGCTCGACGAGGTGGTGGGCACTTTGCAGGATCGGCTGCAGGGCCGAAACGTCGAAGTCCTGGGCTGGCCAGCGCTGATGCCATCGCTGGTGCAGATGATTGCCTTTCACGACGCCGTCGCCTACATCGTGATCTTCGTGGTGTTCGTGGTGGTGGCCGCCGGCATCGTCAATACCATCCTGATGTCGGTACTGGAGCGCAGCCGGGAATTTGGCGTGATGCTGGCACTGGGCACGCCCAGCAATCGTATTGTCTGGCTGGTGCTGCTGGAAACAGCGATTCTGGCCGGCCTCGGCTACCTGTTGGGACTGGTGCTGGGGTTGTCGCTGACCGGCTACTTCGGCAGCCAGGGGCTGGACTTCAGTGCCTATATCAAGGCCATGGATACCATGCCGGGGCTCAGCGGCATCGTTTATCCCACCATTGAATTCCAGCGTCTGGTGGTGATTGGCGTTGTGGTGGTCTCGGTAGCCCTGCTGGCGGCTGCCCTTCCGGCCTGGAAGGCGGGCGGCAACAGCCCGCTGGAGGCGATGGGCGCGCGGCGCACGGTGATCAACCGCATCCGCCGGATTCACTGGCAGGGCACGTCCGATCACCGGTTGCTGATTTTCGCGCAAATGGCACTGCGCTCGGTGTTCCGCAACCCGCGACGGTCGGTGATTACCGCCTCAGCCACCGCGTTCGGGCTGGCAGCCTATCTGTTCCTGTACGCCTTCGCCGATGGCTTCTTCGAACAGATGATTCAAAACTCGACCCGGCAGCTTAGCGGGCACGTGCAGGTGATGAAGGCGGGGCAGGCCGTCGATCTGTCGCCGGCCCTGCGCATCGTCGACAGCCCGGCGTTGCTGGGGCAGTTGCGGGCGCGCCCTGAAGTGGAGGCCGCCGCCCCGCGGGTGGTGCTCCGCGCCATGGTGGCGAACCCGGGGAAAAGCCTGCCGGTGGAGCTGGTGGGTATTGTGCCGGAACAGGAAAGGGCGGTAACGGAACTCTCCGGGTATATGAAGCAGGGCACTTACGTTCAGCCAGGAGAGAAGGGGATTGTGATCGGCCAGAAGCTGGCCGAGGAACTGAATGCCCGGCTGGGAGATAAACTGGTTATCACCGTACAGCAGGCCGGCGGCGACCTGGCCTCCGGCGCCCAGCCGATTCGCGGTATCTACCGCACCGGCAGTGATCTGTTCGACAGTGAGTATGCGTTTATCGGTATCGATGCCGCCCGCCGCCTGGGCGGCCTGCAGGGGGATCAGGCCTCGCGGATCGCGCTGCGGCTGTCGGACCGCGCCGGGAGCGCCGCGCTGGCGCGCGCCCTGAACCAGTCGCTGAGTCGCGACGGACTGGTGGCCATGGACTGGGAAGCCCTGCTCCCGGTGGTGGTACAGATGGTGGAAATGAGCCAGGTGGATTTCTATCTCATCCTGTCGGTGGTCTTTGTCGTGGTTGCCATCGGGGTCATGAATACCATGGTGATGTCGGTGATGGAGCGTACCCGGGAGCTGGGTGTCATGCTGGCGCTGGGAACCCGGGGCGGTCAGTTGCTGCTGACGATTCTGTTCGAGGCGCTCTTTCTGGCGGTACTGGGTATGGTGGCCGGAAGCGTGGTGGGCGGTGCGCTGGTCTTCTGGCTGAACCGAACCGGTATTAACCTGTCCTCGATCAGTGGAGCGCTGGAAACCATTCCGGGCATTACCGACCGGGTCTACCCGGTGCTGATGTTTGATCATGTCTGGCTGCCCAGCCTGCTGCTGTTTCTGTGTTCGGTGACGGTGGCGCTGTATCCGGCCTGGCGGGCGGCACGGCTGGACCCGGTCAAGGCCATTCATCATGGCTAGGCGCTGGCCCGTGGCGCTGGGCCTGGCCTGCCTGCTAATAACTTCGGGCATTGAGGCCGGGTTCAGCCAGTCCGGATCGCTGAAGAATCTCAGCGTCGGCTCGCGCTCGTTGATCGACGGTGATCGCTACCTGTCGAACCTTCCCCGCCTGCGCCTGAACCCCCGGTATCAGTATCAGGACTGGGTTGTGGACGCGGCCTACGACCTGGAGCTGGTCTCGGGCAGTTTTCTGGACAGCCCGGAATTCGCCTTGCTCAGGGATGCTCCGGAGCCTCGCTACTGGGATTTGCAGGGGGACATTCACGAGTCGGGGGCATTGCTGGCGCGCCACCAGCTATACCGTGGCACGGTGCAGTGGCGGTCGCCGGCCGGTGATTTCCGCTTCGGGCGCCAGCAGGTGAACTGGTCCACGGCCCTGATCTGGAACCCCATGTACATTCTCAACCCTGTCAGCCCCCTGCAACTGGAACCGGATGAACGGGTGGGTGTGGACGCAATTCTCTGGGACAGGCCCTGGGGAGCCTTGGGGCGTATCAGCGCCGTCCATGCCCCGCAACACGATGATGGCGAGGCCAGTACCGCAGCCCGGATCAAGCGCTATATTGGTGGTGTGGATGCCGGACTGATGGCCGGTGAGTTTGCCGACGCCACCAGGGCGGGAGTGAGTGGCAGCGGCTCTGTGAGTGATATTGGCTGGCGTACTGAGATCGTCTGGAGCGAGCCAGATGCCGGAGGCAGCTATTGGCAGGCAGTGGCGGATGTGAACTGGGCATTTCGCAACGGGTTCAACCTGGCGCTGGAGTATTTCTACAATGGCCGGCCGGTATCGCCGGAAAACTCCGGCCTGGCCAGCCTGGTGTCCACACTGCCGCTTTATGCCGGGCGTCATTATGCCGGGTTGCTGGCATGGCAGGATATCAATCCGTTCTGGCAGTATCGGGTGGTGGTCATCCGCAATGCCAGTGATGCAAGCTGGGTGCTCTACCCACGATCCACATGGATACTGCCGCTCAAACGGGAAATCTATTTCACCGCCGGAGCCCAGTGGTTCGGTGGTAACGACACCAGCGAGTATGGAAAGCTTGAGTCTCTGGGGCTGGTGGAGATGCAATGGTTTTTCTGAAAAATTCTGCCCGGGCTTTCCTTTATATATACATTGCAGTAAATGAACCGTATGACGGTTCAATGGGCAGTTGTTTAAGGTATAACTCACCCGACGGTCATTTTTTTAAGAGATGTTGGAAATTCAGGTTTGTTTCAGGGTGGTGTGTTCTACTTAGCAGTGCATTGGGCAGTCACCGTACCTGACACGGTTGTCCTTTGTGTTATCTCAGGTTTGTCCTTGCCGCGGAAGCATCCGCGGCTTTTTTTATGTGCTGCAATGTGCTTGCCAGCCTTTATATGCCATACCACTGAGATCCTCAGGTATTTCAAATTTTTGGGCTGGTGATAAAGGCTTTATGTTCAGAAAGTAATTGCCGCTCCTGGCTGATGGGTTTTTTAAAGTGCCAGTTTCCGGAGTGATTCTGAATAGTTAATGAAAACCAAAAATTTTCTTGGTTTTTAGCATATGAAACGCAAATTGAGCCAGATCAAAATATCCTGAAAACCCGGGCAAGTTCAGTTAGAGTTCAGGTTTGAGATTTAGCATCGCGTACCTGAACAGATTAACAGACTTCTGTGGAGACCTACCCTTGGCTATTCCTGCTCGCTATTTCAGATCCGCCATCTTCGGGGCGCTGGTTTTGACCAGCCTGCCCGGTTGGGCGGAGCCCAGACTTCAACTGGCGGATGTGATTGATGCCGCCATTGAATACGACCCATGGCTTCGCCAGAGTGCCCAGATACAGGAGGCATTACTGGAGGAGTCCATTGCCGAGGGGGCCCTGCCTGATCCGCGACTGACACTTGGCGCCGCGAATCTTCCGGTGGATACGTTTGACACCGGGCAGGAAGCAATGACCCAGGCCACGGTCGGAATCATACAGCGGATTCCACGCGGCGACAGCCTGCAGCTGTCGCGGGACAGGAAGGAAGAGCTGGCGGGAGAGCAACCTTTCCAGAGGGAAAACCGGCGCGCCAGGGTGGTGGAAACGGCGACCCGCCTCTGGCTCGATGTCTGGGAGGCACAACAGAGCATCGGCCTGATTGAGGATAACCGGGATCTTTTCGAACAACTGTCCGACGTAGCCGAGGCGGGTTACATAACCGCCACCATGATCTCACGCCAGCAGGACGTTGTCCGGGGCACCCTGGAGCTCACGCGCCTGGATGACCGGCTGACCGACCTGAGGCTGAAGCTGCAGTCAAGTCAGGAAGCCCTGGGTGAGTGGATCGGCTCGAAGAACGCCGCGCTGGAGGTAGCTGAAACGGTGCCCCCCGAGCTGCTGACAGCACTTCGGGACGGCTGGTCGGAAACCAGTGCCGATGCCCTGATCCGGCACCCCCTGATCCGTTCCACGGACCAGCAGATCAAAGCCCGGGCCATCGATGTGGATATTGCCCGCGAGGCCTACAAGCCCGAATGGACGGTTTCCGCGCAATATGGCTACCGGGATCGCGCACCCGGCGGGCAGGACCGGGCAGATCTCTTCTCGGTGGGGATTGGTTTTGATCTCCCGCTGTTTACCGGCAATCTCCAGGACCGGCAGCTGAATGCCTCAGCGGCCCGGCTGGAAGCAGAAAAGACAGAGCGAATCCTGCAACTTCGCGTGATTCAGGCAAGGGCCCGCTCGGCCCTTGCCCGGATTAAACGACTTGATGACCGCATCGGGATATACCGGCAGTTCTTGCTGCCGCAAATGGAAGAGCAGGCCGAGGCCGCGCTGACTGCCTACAACAACGACGACGGCGATTTCGCCGAAGCCGTGCGTGCGCGGATCGACGATCTCAACGCCAAGATTGAGCTGATCGGGATGACGGCGGAGCGGGCCCGGAACTTCGCCAGTTTCCGCTACCTGACCTCAGGCTCTTCCGAAGTACCTTCACTTTCACAGACTCGCTATCAGGACTGACCATCATGGCTAATTTTGTTCGCCCGCTGGGCTTTATACTGCTTGGTGGCATTGCCGGGGCCGGGGCGGCCTATTGGCTGGCCTCCGAAACCGCAATGGCCCCTGTTTCTCCGGATGCCACGTCCGCGAAAAAGGAACCTCTGTACTGGGTGTCGCCCATGAATGCCAGTTTCAGAAGCGACAAACCGGGCAAATCGCCCATGGGCATGGATCTGGTTCCGGTGTACGAGGACAGCGCGAGTGCTGACGACACGCCCGGCACCGTCCGGATCGCGCCGAATATTGTCAATAACCTGGGTGTTCGCACGGACGAAGCCGTCAAGGGGCAGTTGCCCAGCAATATCATTACCGTGGGCTACGTGCAGTACAACGAAGATGAGTTGTACCACTTGCACCCCCGAGTTGAAGGGTGGATCGAGAAACTGTATGTAAAGGCCGAGGGCGACCCGGTTGAGAAGGGCAAGCCTGTTTACACCCTCTACTCACCCACGCTGGTGAATGCGCAGGAGGAATTGCTCCTGGCACTGGACCGGAAAAACCCGCGCCTGATCAGGGCGGCCGAGGAGCGTTTGTCGTCGCTGAATGTCTCGGACCGTTTGATCCGGACACTCAGGCAGACCCGGGATGTGCAGCGGACCATAACTTTCTATGCCCCGGCTTCCGGGGTTATTGATGTCCTGAATGTCCGTGAGGGTGCATTCGTCAAGCCCGGAGATAAGGTTGTGTCCATCGGTTCGCTTGACGAGGTCTGGGTGATCGGGGAGGTGTTCGAGAGCCAGCTCTGGGCCATCAGTGCCGGCGATCCGGTAGAGATGACCCTGGACTACATGCCCGGGCGCAGCTGGATGGGGAGCGTGGACTACGTGTACCCGGAAATCAATCTCGAGACCCGGACCGCACAGGTCAGGATGCGCTTTGACAATGCCGATGGCATGTTGCAGCCGGGCATGTTCGCCAGCGTCGACATACAGGGCGATCCCAGTGAAAGACGCACCCTGGTGCCCCGGGAATCCGTTATCCGCACCGGGCAGACTGACCGCGTTGTTCTGGCGCTGGAAGAAGGTGCCTTCAAATCGGTTAACGTGACCACCGGACGTGTAGGGGATAAGTATGCCGAGGTTCTCGAAGGCGTCGTTCCCGGCGACAGGGTGGTGGTCTCGGCGCAGTTCCTGATTGATTCGGAATCCAGCAAGACATCGGATTTCCGGCGGATGTCCCCGCCGCCCACAGGGGCGATGGACCCGGATATGAACCATTCCGGGCACGCCATGGGCGCGGGCAAGGCTGATGCCAAGGGCAGCCCTGAAACCATGAATCATGAGGGGATGGATCAGAACCCAATGAACCAGGGCGAAATGGACCACGGCAAGATGGATCAGGGCGAAATGGACCATGGCAAGATGAACCAGGGCGAAATGGACCATGACGGAGGCGCCTCATGATTGCGTCGGTCATTAACTGGTCTGTCCAGAACCGTTTTCTGGTCATGCTTGCCGCCGTATTGCTGACCGGGTTCGGGCTCTACTCGGTGTCAAAGACGCCGGTGGATGCCCTGCCGGATCTCTCGGATGTCCAGGTTATCGTTAAAACCAGCTACCCCGGCCAGGCCCCGCAGGTGGTGGAGGATCAGGTGACCTATCCGCTGACCACCGCCATGCTCTCGGTGCCCGGTGCGGTGACGGTCCGGGGCTACTCGTTCTTCGGCGACTCCTATGTCTATATCATTTTTGATGAAGATACGGACATGTACTGGGCCCGCTCCCGTGTGCTGGAATACCTGTCGCAGGTAATACCCAGTCTGCCTGAATCGGCCCGGCCTCAGTTGGGGCCGGACGCGACCGGGGTCGGCTGGGTTTACCTGTATGCCCTGGTTGACCGGACAGGCAACAACGACCTGAGCCAACTGACCACCCTGCAGAACTGGTTTCTGAAGTACGAGCTGCAGACAGTGCCCGGTGTTTCGGAAGTGTCCACGGTCGGCGGCATGGTCAAGCAGTACCAGGTCAAGGTGAATCCCGAAAAACTCCGGGCATTCGGTATTCCCCTGTCCCATATCCAGAACAGCATCAAGCGGGGCAACAAGGAAATCGGTGCGTCCGTGATCGAGATGGCCGAGGCGGAATACATTGTCCGCTCGACCGGCTATATCCAGTCCCGTGAAGACCTCTTGTCGATCCCGCTGGGCCTTGACGTAAACGGCACGCCGGTCCTGATGAGGGATGTCGCAAGCGTTGAGCTCGGGCCTCAGGCAAGACGGGGTGTTGTGGAACTCAACGGCAACGGAGAGACCATTGGCGGCATTGTGGTGATGCGGTTTGGTGAAAACGCCCAAGAAACCATTAATGGCGTGAAGGCAAAGCTGGAAGAGCTGCAGTCAAGCCTGCCCGAAGGTGTTGAGGTGGTGACGGTTTATGATCGCTCCGGCCTGATTGAGCGCGCGGTCAATAACCTCGGGTTCAAACTGCTCGAGGAATTTTTCGTGGTGGCTGTGGTGTGTATGATTTTCCTGTTCCACGTCCGCTCGTCGCTGGTGGCGATTATCAGTCTGCCTGTGGGCATCCTGACCGCCTTTATTGTTATGTACTTTCAGGGTATCAATGCCAATATCATGTCGCTGGGGGGGATCGCCATTGCCATCGGCGCCATGATCGACGGCGCTATCGTGCTCATCGAGAACATGCATAAGCATATGGAGAGAACACCGCTGACGCCTGAGAACCGATGGGAAATAGTTGCCAGGTCAGCCTCTGAGGTCGGGCCAGCACTGTTTTTCTCGCTGTTGATCATCACTGTCAGTTTTGTGCCGGTGTTTGCCCTGGAGGCCCAGGAAGGGCGGATGTTTGCACCCCTGGCGTTCACCAAGACCTACGCCATGGCCGCCAGTGCCGCCCTTGCAGTGACACTGGTCCCGGTACTCATGGGGTACTTCATTCGCGGCAAGGTGCTGCCGGAGCACAAGAATCCGATTAACCGGCTGCTGGTGGCTGCCTACATGCCGGCCCTGAAGCTGGTACTCCGGTTCCCGCTGGCCACGGTGCTGGCATCGGTGCTGGTTCTGGTTGTCGGCCTGTGGCCGGCCACCAAGATCGGGAGTGAATTTATTCCCAATCTGGATGAAGGGGACCTGATGTACATGCCGACCACCTACCCGGCCATTTCGATTGCCGAGGCCAGGAGGCTGATACAGCAGACGGACAAACTGATCGCCACGGTGCCTGAAGTGAAAACCGTGTTTGGCAAGGTGGGCCGGGCGGATACCGCCACCGACCCGGCGCCGCTGACCATGGTTGAGACCTTTATCCAGCTCAAGCCCAAGGATCAGTGGCGGGATGGAATGACCACCGATAAGCTCAAGCAGGAGCTCAATTCGCTGATTCGCTTCCCGGGTGTCACCAATGCCTGGGTCATGCCGATCAAAACCCGCATCGATATGCTGGCAACAGGTATAAAAACTCCTGTGGGCATCAAGGTGGCCGGCCCGGATCTCTCGGTTATCCAGCGCATCGGTAAACGCCTTGAGGAGATACTGGAGAAGGTTCCCGGCACCAGTTCTGTCTATTCCGAGCGGGTCGCCGGCGGGCGCTATATCAAGGTGGATATTGACCGGGAGCGTGCCGCCCGCTATGGCCTGAATATCGACGATGTTCAGCAGGTTGTGGCCTCGGCCATTGGCGGAATCAACGTGGCGCAGACCATCGAAGGGCTTGAGCGCTTCCCGGTCAACCTCCGCTACCCGGAGGATTATCGGGACTCACCCGAAAAACTGAAGCAGCTCCCCGTGGTGACGGAATCCGGCCAGCGGATTTCCCTGGCCGACGTGGCCGATATCCGGGTGGAGGACGGGCCGCCCTCCATCAAGAGTGAAAACGCCCGCCTCAATGGCTGGAGCTATGTGGATATCGAGGGTGTGGATATCGGCACCTATGTGCAGCAGGCGCAGGCCGCCGTGAAGGAGGAGCTGGATCTGCCCGCCGGTTACTCCGTCAACTGGTCTGGCCAGTATGAGTACATGCTTCGCGCCAAGCAGAAACTGACCCTGGTGGTTCCGGTGACACTGGGTGTTATTGTCCTCCTGTTGTTCCTGAACTTCGGGCGCTTTGCGGAAGTGGGTATCATCTTGGTTACCCTGCCCTTTGCCCTGGTTGGCGCCTTCTGGTTGATGTATCTGCTGGGTTATAACTTCTCGGTTGCGGTCGGCGTCGGCTTCATTGCCCTGGCCGGTGTTGCCGTGGAGATTGGTGTGATCATGCTGGTCTACCTCAATCAGTCCTACGAGTCGATGCTGGAAACCTGTGAAAAGAGCGGGCTGAAGCCAAGGCGGGAAACCCTTCGCCATGCAGTGCTTCATGGCGCCGGCATGAGAGTGCGGCCGATAATGATGACCGCGGCCGCCATCATCGGCGGTCTCGTACCGGTCATGATGGGCGGCGGAACCGGATCGGAAGTCATGGGCAGGATTGCCGCACCCATGATTGGCGGCATGATCAGCGCCGTGATTCTGGCACTGCTGGTGATACCGGTGGGTTACTACCTCTGGAGACGCGTGGGCGTTGCAGAGTGAGCCGCCACCGGTTTGCTTTTCAGGCTGGTTACCTGGTCCGGAGTCATTCCGGACGGGTTGCCGCCGGGAGGCTGAAGCGGGAATGGTCTCTGTCCCGCAACCGGTTCGCGGGTGTGGTAGCGTAGGGCCTTTGGCGGATCTTTTCGGAACAAACGGAGGCTTTTATGCTGGAACGGCTGCAACGCCGGTTGGGACTGCAGACCATACCAGGGGTGTTTTTCACCTCCGCCGGGGTAGCGACCCTCTTTGTTGCCCTGGCGGTTCCGTTTGACGAAGCCGTTGCCGAAAGTTTCGGGCTGCTCACCGGTTGGGTGGCCCGTAACCTGGGTTGGTTCTATATTCTCGCTGTCAGCGCCCTGCTGATCTTCCTGCTGGGCCTGGCGCTCAGCCGTTACGGCAATACCCGTCTGGGAGCAGACGACAGCCGCCCGGATTATTCCAACCTGACCTGGTTCACCATGCTGTTTGCCGCTGGCATCGGCACCATACTCATGTTCTGGGGCGTCGCCGAGCCGGTGTCCCACTTTGCCAACCCCCCGTTTGAAGGCGTGCAGCCGGGCTCGGAGCGGGCCGCCAGCGATGCCATGACCATCGCACTGTATCACTTTGGCCTGCATACCTGGACCATCTTTGCGATACCGGGGCTGGCGATCGGCTACTTCGCCTACCGGCATAATCTGCCCATGCGCATCAGCAGCCTGTTCTACCCCATCCTCGGGGAGCGGGCGTTCGGTCCATGGGGCTGGGCGGTGGATGTAATTGCCGTGCTCGGCACCCTGTTTGGTATGGCAACCTCCATGGGGCTGGGGACCCTGCAACTGAACAGTGGCCTGAACTACCTGTTTGGTACACCCTCCACCGGCGTGGTTCAGGTTATTCTCATTGCAATCATTACCGGCATCGCGGCGACCTCGGTGGCCCTGGGGCTCGACAAGGGCTTGCGCCGGCTGTCCCAGCTTAACATCGTGCTGGCCGTGGTCTTGCTTGTGTTCGTGCTTGCCGTCGGGCCCACCGTGTTTATTGCCGAGGGTATGGTCCAGAGCCTGGGCAGTTATTTCGACGCCTTGCCCTGGCTGGCTTTCTGGACCGAGACCTTCAGGGAAACCNACTGGCAGNGGCAGTGGACCCTGTTCTACTGGGCCTGGACCATTTCCTGGGCNCCCTACGTTGGTATCTTCATTGCCCGGATCTCCCGGGGCCGGACCATCCGNGAGTTNGTCGCCGGTGTTNTGNTNGCCCCCACGGCCTTCACGCTGGTGTGGTTCGGGATNTTCGGGTTATCNGCCATTCAGGTAGAGATGAACGGCCAGATNGCNCTGGCGGAGCAGGTNCAGCAGGACCCNTCNGTGGCGATTTTTGCNTTTCTNGAGGCTTTTCCTCTTGCGGACGTGGCNTCGGCCCTGAGTGTNGNNATNATCGTNATTTTCTTCACCACCTCATCCGNTTCCGCCTCCCTGGTGATCGACATGCTGACCCGTCGGGATGACCAGCCCTCCCTGGTGCGCCAGCGTATCTTCTGGGCGGCGGCCCAGGGCGTTATTGCCGCTACACTGTTACTGGCGGGTGGGCTGGATGCCCTGCAGAACGTGATCACTTCCCTGGGTTTGCCCTTCGGTATATTGCTGGTCTTCATGGCGGTGGCCCTGGTCAGGGCACTGCGCGCGGATTACCGGGGCTACAGCATGGAGGAACTGGTCCAGGGGCGGGCCTTCCCGGAGGTGGACGCCACCTCAGGAACCAAGCAGGAGAACGACTATGTACCGGAAACTGTTAATCGCCATTGACCCGGAGGACGGCGGTGAGGGCAAGCGTGCCCTGGAGGCCGCCATGGATCTGCTGGCGGAGGATGGTGAGCTGCACCTGGCCAGCGTCTATAACCCCGGTGGTGGCGGGTTCTTTCCTCACGTCACCGAAGAAGCGCCCGAGCAGAAGGAGGCGCAGGTTCGGGAGGTGCTGGATCTGCTTGCCCGCAAATACCTGCCTCTCAACCGTGACGCGCACCTGCATGTGGTGGCGGGAAACGCCGGCGAAAAACTGGTGGGCCTGGCCGGCCAGCTTTGTGCCGACCTGATGTTACTGGTATCCCGTGGCGACTGTGGTCGCTGGTCCCTGCGCCGGGCGACCGTGGAGTATGTCTCGGTGAATGCCCCTTGTCCGGTCCTGGTTCTGCCGTCGCTGGAGAAGGCCGGGCTGAAAAATAGTGAAGAAGGCTGCAACTGACTAGTCGAACAGCGACAACGGATCGGAGTGGCTCGCGGATTGTACTTTGGGCCGCTTCTGAAACTTCAAAGGATTGTCTATGGCCCGGTTCAGTGATCATCTGTCTGCTCCGTCAGTGCTGATCCTCGACTGGCACGGCACGCTTGTAGATACCCACGACGCCATGTTCAGTGCCATGGAGGACATGTTGCCCCGGTTAGAAGAGCTGGGGCTGGTGGACCACCTGCTGCCTGAAGACCAGTGCCGCACAGCCGACGATGCCCGGCTGGTGCGTTACATCCGGATTTTCCGGCGCCTGCATCCACGCATACTGGCGGAGCGCCGGGTATCGAGGACGGACATATTCAACGCCATTTTCGGCGAGGATAAAACCGCAAAACTGATTGCCCACAAGGCCTATAACGAGGCGTACCGTCGGTATTTCGGGCAGGTTAAACCTTTCCAGCCCGGGGCTTATGAGTACCTCTCGGCCCTGCGGTCGATGGGCATCCGGCTGGCGGTATCCACCAACCGCAACCGGGAATTTCTCGATAAGGAACTGGCCATGGTGGACGAAGGCCGCTGGCAGCATCTGTTTGATGCCACGGTCTGTGCGGATGATGTGACCGAGTACAAGCCGGACCCCGAAGTCATCTTCAAGGCTCTTGAGAAACTGGGACTGCCGGCCGATGAGAGGGCGTGGTACATCGGCGACAGTTATATCGACATGCTGACCGCCAACAAGGCCTGTGTGTCCGGCATTTTCTATAACGGTGCCTGCTGGGAACCGGGCCGGATCGACAGCTGGTTCTCACACCGGGACGCCCCCGCAGCCATTCTTGACAGCTTCGAAGATCTGATGGATCTGCTGGCGCTGCTGGAAAGAAACGAGCCTGAGGCGTTCCGTCAGGCGCCCGCGGAGGTCAGACCGAGGTCCTACCCACCCCCTCGGCGCCCCGAACCCCGGATCGAACCGGACTGGCACCCGGCGGTTGTCAAACTGGTCCGGCCGGCGGTGATCCTGTTCGACTGGCACGCCACCCTGGTGGATACCCTGGACGCCATGTACCACGCGGTGGATGACATGCTGCCGGACTTTCACAGCCTCAGGCTGATGGACCGGATGGTGGCCCCCGAGGACAGCAAGACGCCGGAGGACGTCAAACTGGTTGCCTATGTGCGCGAGTTCGCCAGGCTGCACCCCAAGGTGAAAGACGACCGGAAAATCTCCCGGACCGACATTTTTGAAGTGCTGTTCGGGGAGGATCAGGACGCCAAGCAGATTGCCCACAAAGCCTTCAATGACCACTACCGGAAGCACTATGGCACGGTGAAGGCGTTTGAGCCCAAGGTGCGTGAAGTGCTGGAGGGGTTGCGGCGCCTGGGGATTCAGGTGGGGGTGATCACAAACCGGGACCGGGAGTTTTTTGAGTATGAGCTGGCTGCGGTGGAAGACACCGGCTGGACCCATCTTTTTGATGTGGATGTCTGCGGCGACGATACACCAATGCGCAAGCCGCACCCGGATCAGCTGCTTCTGGCGGTGCAGAAACTGGATTACCCTCCGGACCCGAGTGTCTGGTACGTGGGGGACAGCACCACGGATGTGATTGCCGCCAAGAGGGCGGGCATGACCTCGGTCTTCTTTAACGGTGCGCAATGGGACCTGCCGTGGCTGAACAGGATTTTTCCGGGTACCCACAAACATCCCGACAAGCCGGATGTCGTGGTCAACGATTTTTCGGAATTCTGGGCACTGGTGCTGGCCTGTGAGGTGGGGCCGCCGTGAGCAACATTGTCATAGGTGTTCCAGCCGTGCCAGCAAGTCATCGGCGCGCCGAACACCAAAAACTCCCCAAAAGAGGTAGGGGAAGTACGCCAAGAGCCGAAGGGTGGTTCATCAAGCGGCGTGGTAAACTGAAACCATCGGCCACCTGACCCGTATCAAGATGTGAGCCAATGGATTGCCATAAAATCCCTTCAGCTCCCCTGAACATGGGGTCAGATGAAACTTTCATCTGACCCCGATTTCATCTGCCCCGAGTTTACTATGACCTCCAACCCTGCACGCAAAACCCAAGACTCCAGCCTGCCGGAATTCATCTGGGACGAGGCGCTGATCCGGCGCTACGACCTAAGCGGACCGCGATATACTTCTTACCCTACGGCCGTGGAGTTCAACCAGAACTACCCGATTGAGGACATGGTCAAGGCAGCCGCCCGCAGCAAGGCCAGCGACCGGCCATTATCCCTCTACACCCACCTGCCGTTCTGCGCGCATCTTTGTTACTACTGCGCCTGTAACAAGGTCATCACCAAGAAACGTGACAAGGCGATGCCTTACGTCGAGAGGTTGTTGAAGGAGGCTGCCATCCAGTCAAAGCTGTTCGGGGCTGACCGGACGGTTACCCAGCTGCACTGGGGCGGTGGCACCCCCACGTTTTTGCCGAAGGATGTTATGGAACATCTGATGGCGGGGTATGGCGAACTGTTCAACCTGCAGACCGGTGATGAGCGGGATTACAGTGTGGAGATCGATCCCCGGGAAGTGGACCAGGACACCCTGCCCACACTCTGGGATCTTGGGTTTAATCGTATCAGCCTGGGTGTCCAGGACGTGAACCCCGAGGTTCAGAAAGCGGTGAACCGCATCCAGCCCCGGGACATGACCGAATCCGTGCTCAATGAGGCGCGTCGCCTCGGCTTCCGTTCCATCAACCTGGACCTGATCTACGGCTTGCCCTACCAGACCCCGGAAAGCTTCGCGGAAACCCTGGAGGCGGTCATCGAAATGTCGCCGGACCG
>PAKW01000020.1 GCA_002707215.1 Halomonas sp. | reverse complement strand
CTGGAGCACCGGGGCGCGACCGTCGCCGGTGCGGTTGCCCTGGCCATTGTGACCGTCGGTCTGCTGGCTGGCGGCCGGCTCGGGTTCAACTTTTTCCCGACGCCGGAGCCGTCGGTGTTCTACGCCAATGCCAGTTTCGTGGCCGGAACTTCCCGGGGAACGGTGGATAGCTTCCTTGAGCGGATGCAACGAACCCTCAACGATACGGAGGAGGCCCTGGGCGGCGATTTCATCCTCCATGCGGTCACTACCCGGGGCGCGACCCAGGGCTCTGAAGGCAGCTCACGAAGTGGCGATGAGTTGGGCTCGATGATGATCGAGCTGGTGCCCTCGGACCAGCGCTCAGTCCGCAACCCCGAATTCATCACCGAGTGGCGCAGCCGGCTGGAGACGCCGGCCGGGCTGGATAGCCTGACCATATCCGAACGGCAGGCGGGTCCGCCGGGCCGGGATGTGAACGTGCGCCTGACCGGCGACAATGCCGAGCGCCTGAAACAGGCGGCGGACGAGTTGATTCAGGCGCTTTCTACCCTGCCCGGGGTACTGGACGTGGAAGAGGATATGCCCTGGGGGCGGGAACAGCTGATCTATCAGGCCAGCGCCTACGGCGAGGCCCTGGGGCTGAGCACTTCCGATCTTGGTCGGCAGCTCAGGGCGGCCTTTGATGGCCGGATTGCCCAGATCTACCAGGATGGCCGGGACGAAGTGGAGGTTCGCGTGCAGCTGCCCCGGGACCAGCGTGAGCGTCTGTCCACCCTGTCCCGGATGACGGTCCGGGTTCCGGACGGGCGTTTTGTGCCGTTGACTCAGGTGATGAACCTGGACCACCGCCAGGGATTCCAGGCTCTGCGCCATGCCGAGGGCAGGCTGGCTGTTGAGGTAACCTCTGGCCTGAATACCCGGGTCAGCACCACAGACCAGATTCTGGAAAGCCTTCAGGCCGGGGTGCTGCCAGAAATTGCCAGCCGCTATAACGTGCGTTACAGCTTTGAGGGACGGGCTGCGGATCAGCGGGAAACCATGTCCGATATGCAGACTGGGTTGGTGATCGGCCTGGCGCTGATGTATGTGGTTCTGGCCTGGGTGTTTGCCTCCTGGAGTCTGCCGCTGATCGTCATGGCTATTATTCCATTTGCCCTGGTGGGGGCGTTGCTCGGCCACTGGCTGATGGGGCTGCAACTGACCATATTGTCGCTGTTTGGTTTGTTCGGCCTGTCCGGTATTGTGGTCAATAACGCCATTATCCTCGTAGCTTTCTACAATCAGCAGCGGAAAAAAGGGCTGGATATTACCGATGCACTCAATGAGGCCGCCGTGCAGCGGGTGCGGGCGGTGATGCTGACATCATTGACAACCATCGGTGGTCTTCTGCCCCTGTTGTTCGAGACGTCCCTGCAGGCCCAGTTCCTGATTCCCATGGCCACCTCCATTGCCTTTGGCCTTGGGTTATCAACCTTGCTGGTGTTGCTGGTGATTCCGGCGTTGCTGTCCTGGCTGGAGCAGTTCCGCGAGTGGCGCGCACGCAGGCATGGCTCATTTGCCGAGCCTCTGGGAGCCCCTGACTGAGAAGAGGGTTCCGACTGTGTGAGTAAAGCGGTTGCCCCAATCCATCGGGCAGGCAATCAGACAGGCAATCAGACAGGAAAGACATGGTGGATTCTTTGCTTTGGGCCCGAGGCCTGGACAAGCAGTTTCGCAGCGGCACGGAACCGGTACCGGTGCTCACGGATCTTTCCCTGCATCTGGAGCGGGGCGAATCACTGGCCCTGACCGGTCGTTCCGGTTCCGGCAAGAGCACCCTGCTCAACATCCTCTGTGGCCTGGAAATGCCGGATGCCGGTGTGGTCCAGGTGCTTGGCGAGACCTTCGACAGCGGGAAGCCCGACGCAATGAACAAGGCTGAAGCACGTTGGGGCAACCTGCGCCGGCATCAGATCGGCGTGGTGTTCCAGGAAGCCAACCTGATGCCTGCTCTGTCCCTGCTGGATAACGTCCGCTTGCGGGCCCGGCTTGCGGGCCACAATGAAAATGACTGTCAGGACTGGCTTGAAAGGCTGGGTATCGGCGAGCTTTCGGACCGTTACCCGGATCAGGTATCCGGCGGTCAGCGCCAGCGGGCCGCACTGGCCATGGTGTTTGCCATGAAACCCACCCTGATTCTTGCCGATGAACCTACAGGCAGTCTCGACCACCACACCGCCGAGGCGGTTATCGGGCAACTGTTTGAGTTGCAGGCCCGCCATGGCTGCGGGCTGGTCCTGGCCACCCACGACCCGGAGCTGGCCATCCGCTGCAGCCAGCACATGGATCTCGGGCATCAGCCCGGAACCTGAGCCTGTCATGACTCTCCCAGCCGCCCTGTTCAGCCACTATCGCCGCCACCCTCTGCAACTGCTGGCGCTGGGCGCCATGATTGTGCTGGCCACCATGCTCTGGACCGGCGTTCACCACCTGACCAGCCAGGCCCGGGCCAGTCTTGAGCAGAGCGAATCGGCAGTGGCCGGGCGCCAGCAGGTAAAACGCAAAGACGGCGAACGGGTTACAGTGGAAGACTTTGTCAAGCTGCGGCGCCGCGGGCTTTGCGTGATGCCCTGGCTGGAAGTGACTTCGCCGGAAACGGGTCGTGTTGTTGGTGTTGATCCCCTGGCGGCCGGCTGCTTCGGGAATCCTGACCGGGAAGAATCACCCTGGCGTGGTGAGCTGGACGGCCGGCCCTTTGTGGATATCAGTGACGCGGCCGAACTGGCCCGGCGGCAGCGAAGTGAGCTGTCGTTATTGGTGTCGGACGCCCAGGATGCCGGCGACCTCCCTTCCGGTTACCAACTGGCGCCTTTCAGGGTTGGGCCCGATACCGGGGAGCTGGGTGACAGTTTCCTGCTGAATCTGGATGCGCTGGGTGTGCTGGTTCTGCTGATCACGGCCCTGCTGGTACGCAGTGTTTACCTGCTCGGGTTGGCCCAGCGTCGCGACAGTTTTGCCCTGCTGCATAGGTTTGGCGTTCCCCGGCGGCGCATCAACCGCCTGCTGGCCATTGAGATCATGGTGCTGGCCCTGGTGTGTATTATGCCCGGAATCTGGCTTGGCCGCTGGCTGGCTACCGGTCTTGGCAGTGGTTTCGGGCGGGCGCTGGAAGGGCTGTTCGATCAGCCCTTGTACGCGGGGCGGGACGGCGGATGGCTGATGCCTCTTGCTACCATGTTGGCGGTGGTTCTGGTGGCTTGCCTGGCGGATTTGCTCCGGCCACTGGCGCAGCGGTTGTCCGGGGATGCCCGCTGGGTTGGCGGGTTCCTGGTTCTGGTGCTGATGGCCGGTATTGCCGTGTTGATTTGGGCCTCTGCCCTGGTCTGGCTTTTCGTTGCCTTGGCCATGGTGTTCGTGTCGGCAGGTACTCTGGCGCCGATGCTGATTTCCCGGCTTGCAGACGGGTGGGCAGGGAGAGACACAGACCCGCTGTCACGCTGGCGCCACCGGGAGCTTTCGGTGCTGGCCCGGCGCCTGGCCCTGCCACTGGTGGCACTGCAGTTTGCCATGGCCATGGTGCTGGCGGTGCAGGCCCTGGTCACCACCTTCGAAAGCACCTTTGACCGGTGGCTGGCCCAAAGGCTGGAGGCGGAGTATTACATTGAAGTGCCCGAGGCCGTGGATACAGGCCTGGCTCTGGACTGGCTGTCGGAACAGTCGGAACTCGCATCCTCCGGGTTGTGGCATCGGGTGGTTCGGGGTGAGGCGACGCTCATGGGCGCCGCCGGCGAGCCGGGCCCGGTGGTGGACGTGTTTGCCCTCGGGCCCGTTGGCCCACTGGTGACCGGATGGCAGCTGTTTGAATCAACGGCCCAGCCATGGCGGGCGCTGCAACAGGGCCAGGGCTTGATGGTGAATGAACAGCTTGCCCGCCGGCAGGGTGTGACCGCCGGCCAGCTTCTGAAGGTGAAACTCGGTAGCCAGGTGCTCAATTTCCCGGTGCTTGCGATCTACCCGGATTACGGCCGCCCTGCGGGTGAAATTCTGGTGAACGCTGCTGTGTTGCCCCCGGATTTTATTCCGGGTTTCCAGAGCCTGTCGGTATCGCCCGGGACGCTCGATATTGAGGCCATTAGCCAACAGTTGAAGCAGATCTGGCGGGTTGAGGAACTCACCGTCCGGGACAATCGGGCCATTGCAGAGCTGGCTTCTGCGATCTTTGACCAGACCTTTGTGTTCACCCGGGCCATGACCGCCCTGACCCTGATCCTGGCCGCCATTGCCCTGTTGATGATGGGCTGGGTGTTTTTCTCCACCCGGGCCTGGTACTTCCGGTTGCTGGTGGTGTGGGGGCTGTCACGCCGACAGGCCTCGGCCCAACTGACCCGGCTGGCGGTGTCCCTGACCAGTGCTATCGCGTTGCTGGCCCTGCCCCTGGGCGTCTGGCTGACCTGGGCTCTGGTGCATCGCATCAACCCTCTGGCCTTTGGCTGGTCCCTGCCCATGGTGGTCTATCCGCGGTTCTGGCTGGAACTTGGCGTGCTGAGTCTGCTGGTCGGGCTCAGTATTGCCCTGCTGATGCGTCGGCAGCTCAAAACCCCGGCCCTGGCCCCGGAGAGCACCAGTGCCCTGGCAGGAGGTGAACGATGAGACGGAGTTTCTGGTTGCTGTTTCTGCTTGTCTTTGCCGGTTGTTCGGAACAGCAGCAACAGTCCGGGTTTGCCGGCCTGGCGGGCGTTGCTGAGCCGGAGTCCGAGGTGCCGTTTTTGCAGCCCGGCCTAGGCGACCGTTTGAGTTTCCCCGAAGACTTCGGCCCCCACCCGCAACACCGCATCGAGTGGTGGTACCTGACCGCCAACCTGGAAACCGCCGGCGGAGACTCCCTGGGCCTGCAATGGACCCAGTTCCGTCAGGCCATCAAGCCCAGGCCGGTGGATGCCGAACCGCTTCCCGCCAGCGAATGGCCTCTGGAAGCCGCCTGGATGGCCCATGGCGCGGTGAGTTTCAAGGGTCGACACTATTTTGCGGAGAAACTGGCCCGCGGCGATGTTGGCCATGCCGGTGCGATTGCGGAGCCACTGACGGTGTGGCTGGATAACTGGCAACTCAGCGACCCGTCTGGTGACGGCCCCTGGCAGTTGCGGGTGTCAGCGGATAGCTGGTCCTACGATCTGTTTATGAGCATCAACCGCGGACCCGTCGCCCACGGCAANCAGGGCTTCAGNNCCAAATCCGCCAGTGGCNAGGGGTCTATGTACTTCAGCCTGGTGGACTTGCAGATTGAAGGCACGGTTACCCTGGGCGATGAGACACTGGACGTCTCGGGCCAGGGCTGGTTCGACCGGGAGTGGAGTAGCCAGTTTCTCAAGGCCGGGCAACAGGGCTGGGACTGGTTTGCCCTGCACCTGGATTCGGGCGACAAGCTGATGGCCTTTCAGTTGCGGGAAGACGGCGGTGCCTTCCGGTCCGGCACCTGGATTCCGGAAAAGGGAGAGCCGGTGGCCCTTACGCCGGACCAGCTCCGAATGGCACCTGTTTCCGGGCAGAGCGGCTACCCACGCCAATGGCAGTTGGAAGTGGCGGGCTACGGGGTCAGCCTCGAGGTGTCTGCGCCGGTGGGGGACTACCGAAACACCGGGCTTTACCCTTACTGGGAAAGCCCGGTTACCGTCTCCGGCAGTCACTCCGGTGTGGGCTACATGGAGCTGACCGGCTATGGCCATTAGCGGGTGGCAAGCACCGGCGGTTCAAGCTGATTGAACAGTCCCTGAATACCTTGATGCCATTGCTGTCGCAGTTCATGGAAGTAGTTGCTGTTCTCTTCGACCCGCTCGGTAAAGCAGGGTTTGAGGGCATCCCGCGGGTAGATGGCGACATCGATGGGCATGCCCACCGAGAGATTGCTCTTCATAGTGGAATCGAACGAGATCAGGGCACACTGATAGGCTCGGTTCAGCGGCGTCTTGTAGCTGATGACCCGGTCCAGAATCGGCTTGCCGTACTTGGACTCGCCGATCTGGAAGAACGGCGTTTCTTCTGTGGCTTCAATGAAATTCCCTTCCGGGTAGATATTGAACAGCCTGGGTTCTTCACCCCGAATCTGGCCCCCGAGGATCAGCGAGCAACTGAAATCCACATGGCCGAGTCTGCCGTCGGGGTTGTCGCGGCGGATCACCTCCCGCATGGTCTGGCCAACGGTTTCCGCCGTCTCGAACATCGAGCCGGTATTCAGGACGTTGTGCCCGTCGGTTCCGGCCCGTCGCTCCAGAAGGCTGATCACGCTCTGGCTGGTGGCCAGGTTGCCTGCGGACAGCAGGATCAGCTCGCGTTCGCCCGGTTTTTCAAAAACGTGCATCTTGCGAAAGGTGGAGATCTGGTCAAAGCCGGCATTGGTCCGGGAGTCCGATGCGAACACCAGGCCATCGGCCAGCCGCATCGCTACGCAATAGGTCATGAAGCCCTCCTGAAAGGCTTGCTCTGTTGCGCGTAGTCTAATCAACTCCTCCGGTCAGGTGTGAGCGCTTTATTGTGGCGTTTGCCGGCTTTTTGTTACTGACTGTCTGCCGGGTTGGTCACCCAGGCCCGGGTCTCCATGTGCTCCATCCCCCCGCCAGCCCGAACGCCGCGCACCGGTGCCGCATCGCGATAATCCAGACCGACTGCCAGCTTGATGTGGCTTTCGGCCACATTCAGGGTGTTTACCACATCGAAGGTTTGCCAGTTCCGGCCAATCCAGGCTTCGGCCCAGGCGTGGGTGGCAACGTGGGCGTCGTTCAATGAGTGTATGTAGCCACTGACATATCGGGCGGGAACGCCGATATGCCGACAGCAGGCCAGGAACATGTGGGTGTGATCCTGGCAGACACCGGCCTTCTGTTTGAAGGCTTCGCTGGCCGTGTGGGTCACGGTGGTGGCGCCCGGCATGAACGTCACGTGCTCCCGCAGGTGTTTCATCAGCCTTACCAGGCCCCGTTTATTGGGGGGATGCTGAACAGCCAGGGTTTTCAGCGCTTCGTCCGCTTCGGTGAGCGGGGTCTGGCGCAGGAAGACCTCCGGCGGGAAGGGGGAATCATCCCGGGTCAGTGGTTTTCCCGTCAGGTCGACAATACCTTCGGCGGTCAGCACGATCTCGTTCACCGCTTTATCGAGGGTCATTACCGTCACCAGGTTGCCGAAACCATCCACCATCTGACTGGTTTCACCGGGTGCCTCCAGGTGCCAGTCGTGGATGCGTTGCTGCGGGGTATTGCGGGGCGTCAGCCGGATGTACTGGATGCTGTCACTCACCGGTGCTTCGTAGGTGTAGCGCGTTTCGTGCCGGATATGAAGTCTCATCCCTGCCACCCCATGTAGTCTCTCTGGATCTGAGCGGCGATGCCCTGAATCCGGTCGAGGAAATCCACCAGGTATTCGTGCAGGCCCCGTTCGGCTATGTAATCCCGGTCACCGTAGCGGATATTGGCGTAAAGGCTGGATGCCAGGCGCCGGGAGCCTCTGGCATCCCCGCTTTCCACCTGCTCGAGAAGACTGGCGATTTCCTGCAGGCAACCATGCAGTGAACGAGGCACGTCCGGCTCCAGGATCAGGAGCTCGGCAACGCTCGTGGCATCAAGGTTATGGCCGTAGGTATTCTGGTAGGCCTCGAAGGCTGCCAGGGAATGCAGCACGGCTGTCCACTCGAAAAAGGCCTGGGTGGTGTGGTCTTCCATGGCTTTCATGGCCATGACGTGGCGAATATCGAGCACCCGGGCGGTGGTGTCGGCCCGTTCAATGAAAGTGCCCAGCCTCAGGAAATGGAAGGCATCATTTCTCAGCAGGGTGCCATAGGCTGCGCCCCGGAACATGTGGGAGCGTTCCCGGACCCAGTCGAACACAGTGCTGGCGTTGGATTCGGTAACGCCCTTGCGTTGTAATCCCTGCATCTCCAGCCAGGCCTGGTTAATGCTTTCCCAGACATCCGAGGACAGGTTGCCCCGCACATGAAGGGCGTTATCCCGGGCACTTCGTATAATGCTGAACACGCTGGCGGGGTGCCGGTTGTCGAGCAACAGAAAATCGATCAGATTCTGGGGCGTGATTTCCTCATGGTAGTCGAGGAAAACCTCGCGGGTTCCTGACACCAGCAAGGGCACGGATAACTGCTCGGTGCGATCTTCCGGCACATCAATCAGGGCCATGGTCAGGCTGACATTGAGAAGCCGGGCCTGGCTTTCGGCCCGCTCCAGGTAACGGGCCATCCAGAACAGGCTTGAGGCGGCGCGGCTCAGCATGGGTCGCCCTCCAGTACCCAGGTGTCTTTGGTGCCACCACCCTGGGAAGAGTTAACGACCAGTGACCCTGCTTTCAGGGCCACCCGTGTCAGCCCGCCCGGTACCATCTGGATCTTCTTTCCGGATAATACGAAGGGGCGCAGATCAAGGTGTCTCGGAGCGACACCCTCATCGACAAAGGTCGGACAGGTGGAGAGGCTCAGCGTTGGCTGGGCTATGTAGTCCTGGGGTCTGGCCCTGAGCAGGCTGCGGAAGGTGGCCAGTTCTTTGCTGCTCGCTTTCGGGCCGATCAGCATGCCATAGCCCCCGGCACCCTGGGCTTCCTTGACCACCAGCTCCGGCAGGTGGTCCAGCACATACTGAAGGTCTGTCGGTTTGCGGCACTGCCAGGTTGGGACGTTTTTCAGGATGGGTTCCTCGTCCAGATAGAAGCGGACCATGTCCGGTACATAGGGGTAGATGGATTTGTCATCGGCAACCCCGGTCCCCATGGCGTTGGTGATAACCACGTTGCCGGTGCGGTAGGCGGCGTAGAGACCCGCCACGCCGAGCATGGAATCCGGATTCCCGGCCAGAGGGTCCAGGAAGTCGTCGTCGATGCGCCGGTAGATGACGTCTACCTGCTGCGGGCCGATGGTGGTCTTCATGTACACCTTGTTGTGGGCCACGAACAGGTCTGCGCCCTCCACCAGTTCGATACCCATCTGTCTGGCCAGGAAAGCATGTTCGAAATAGGCACTGTTGAACCGGCCCGGGGTGAGCACGACCACTGTCGGGTCGGCCTTGAGGGATGCCGCCCGCAGGGTCTCGCCCAACAGGTTGGGGTAATGTTCCACCGGTGCCACCGCGGAGTGAGTGAATAGTTCCGGGAACAGCCGCATCATCATCCGCCGGTTTTCCAGCATGTAGGACACACCACTGGGGCAGCGGAGGTTGTCTTCCAGCACGTAGAAATCGCCGTCGTTATGACGAATCAGGTCGATGCCGGCGATGTGGGAATACAGGTTGCGGGGCAGCTTCAGGTTCTGCATCCCCGGCTGGTACTGAGGGTTGGAAAACACCTGTTCGGCACTGATCACGCCGGCCTTGACGATGTCGTAGTCGTGGTAGATGTCGAAGAGAAACCGGTTCAGGGCCTGGACCCGCTGCCGCAGTCCGCTTTGCAGTTTCTGCCAGTCACTGGCGGAAATTACGCGGGGGATCAGGTCGAAGGGGATAAGCCGGTCCGCTCCCTGGTCCTCACCATAGACATTGAAAGTGATGCCGAGTCGCTGGAACAGTACATCGGCTTCCCGGCGCTTTTCGGCGATCAACTCCTCGTTGGAGTTGATCAGCCAATGCTCCAGCATCCGGCACTGGGGGCGTACCCGGTTGTTTTCATCGAACAGTTCGTCGTACAGGCCTTCGGCCGGCGTCTGGATCAGCATGGTTCGGTCCGCCTCTGTCAATCGTGCCGTAAATAACGGCGCGGAATGGAAAAACCGGCTGCAAAAGACGGGCCACCGACAAGATTATTCGATAGCCGTTGCGCCAATGCGGTGAATGCTTACGTCCGCACCATTGAACTCTTCCTCTTCCGTCAGCCGCAGGCCGGAGATCGCATTAATAACGCTATAGACGATCAGACCGCCGACAAAGCCGACACTGACACCGGCCACCGAGCCGATGATCTGGGACATCAGGCTGATGCCACCGAGGCCACCCAGAGCCTCCTGGCCGAAGATGCCGCAGGCGATGGCGCCCCAGACACCGCAGACACCGTGCAGGGGCCAGACGCCCAGCACATCGTCCAGGCGTTCGATCCTGGCCTGGGCCCATTCAAACAGGTACACAAAGATGGCGCCGGCCACACCTCCGGTAATCAGTGCCCCGACCGGGTGCATCAGGTCCGAGCCGGCACACACGGCCACCAGTCCGGCCAGCGGGCCGTTGTGAATAAAGCCCGGGTCTTTGCGGCCCAGCAGCATCGACGTCAGGATACCGCCGACCATGGCCATCAGGCTGTTTACCGCCACCAGGCCGCTGATGCCATCCAGGGTCTGGGCGGACATGACGTTAAAGCCAAACCAGCCGATCGTGAGTATCCAGGCGCCGAGGGCCAGGAATGGAATATTGGAAGGCGCAAACGCCACGACCTTGCCGTGGCGATACCGGCCTTTACGGGCGCCCAGTACCAGCACCGCCGCCAGCGCAATCCAGCCGCCGACCGCATGCACCACAACAGAGCCGGCGAAATCGTGAAAGGATGCACCAAACTGGTTCTCAAGCCAGCTCTGGAAGCCGTAGTTGCCGTTCCAGACCAACCCTTCGAAGAAGGGGTAGACAAAAGCCACGATCAGACCCGAAGCAATCAGCAAGGGGTAGAATTTTGCCCGCTCGGCAATGCCGCCGGATACGATGGCGGGAATCGCCGCGGCGAAGGTCATCAGGAAGAAAAACTTCACCAGCTCATAGCCGTTGGCGGCGGTGAGCTCGGCGGCGCCGTTCATGAAGTGAGTGCCGTAGGCGATGTAATAGCCGATAAAGAAGTAGGCCACGGCGGAGATGCCGAAGTCGGTCATGATCTTGACCAGCGCGTTTACCTGGTTCTTGTGGCGGACAGTACCGACTTCCAGAAAGGCAAAGCCGGCGTGCATGGCCAGCACCATAACGGCACCGATCAGGATGAACAGTGTGTTGGCGCTTTCGGTCAGGGTGTTTACTGCACTCGTGATGTCCACGGGTTTTGGCTCCTGATGTTGGGTATCCGGCCTCTTTCGGGCCATTGTGCATGGGAAGGGTATTGGGTTGTGCATTGATGAGGGGCAGCTTTAGCAAGAGCTGTTCCAAAACAATGCATTTCCAGGGTGGAGTGAGGGTTGCGGCAATATTGAACGCGGCTGGCGGGGTATGGCTGGCGTTTATCGCACTATCATTGTGCGTTTTAAGGGTCGACGCACCAATATGGCCTGTTTTTTACCAGCTGATTTCGCCGGAGGAGGGGGTGCCAGACTCAACCCCAATGATCGCTTCCTGACCCACGGATTCGGACTCAATGAGTTCCCGCAGGCGAATTTCCTGTTCCTGCATGGGCTCGGAAAGATCAATGATGATCTCCACCCGGCGGTTTTTTGCGCGGTTCCCGGGGGACGTGTTCGACACTCTCGGCTCGGTATCCGCCCGCCCGGTTACCGCCAGCCTGGTGGGCTGCACGTAATCCCGGGCCAGCAATACATTGGCCACGGCCGCCGCCCGGGCCGCGGACAGGTCCCAGTTGCTGTAGAAGCGTTCTGTGCGGATGGGCACGTTGTCAGTGTGGCCTTCAATGGTCAGATTGCCGGGAATCGTGGCCAGAACTTTCGCCATTTCCAGCAGAAGGCCTTCGAATTCCCAGGTCAGTTGTGCGGAGCCTGATGGAAACGAGCCTTTTTCCTCGACGCGGATCACGATGCGCCGCTGGTCCTGGCTGACGTTGATGCGCCCGTCGGCGATGGCCGGCTCCAGTACCTGCGCAAGATCGTTCATGGTTTCCTTTATCTGCTCCTGAATTGCGGCCTCCACGGCCATGTCGGTGGGGCTTTTCAGGGTCTGCAGCTCCGGCTGTTCATCCGTGGTGGTTTGCTTTACTTCATTTACTACCGTGGGCTCAGGCGGGGCGGGCGAGAAGGTGTCAAAAATGGGGCTGGTGCCCTTGGGTATTTCCAGTACCGGTACGTCGCGCTGGACCCCGAAGGCCTTGGAAAGTTCGCCGGCAATCTGCTTGAACTTCTGGGCGTCGATTTCCGAGAATGAAAGCAGCAGAACAAAGAAACACATCAGCAGGGACATCAGGTCTGCAAAGGTGACTACCCAGGCGGGGATGCCCGGTTTTTCCTCTTCCGGCAGCTCATCCATGCCTATGTGCCCTCGGCTTCGACCAGTTTCCCGCGCTCCTTCGGTGGCAGGTAGCTTGAGAGCATCTGTTCGATAATCCGCGGATTGGTGCCTTCCTGAATGGCCACAAGAGCATCGGTGTAAAGAGACTGCATCCGGGCTTCTTCTGTCATTCGGAGAGACAGCTTGTCTGCGATGGGCGTAGCGATCATGGTGGCGATCATGGCGCCATAGAGCGTGGTCAGAAGCGCAACGGCCATGGCAGGGCCGATGGATTTCGGGTCTTCCATATTGGAAAGCATCTGAACCAGACCGATGAGGGTGCCGATCATGCCCATGGCCGGAGCGACGTCCGCCATGGCCGTAAAAACCTTGGCGCCGCAGCGATTGTGCTCCAGTGTCATCAGGCGTTCCTTGTTCAGAAGCTGCTTGATGGTATTGCCGTCCTGTCCGTCAACCAGCATCTGGATGCCCTGCCCGAGAAAGGGGCTGCTTACTTCCCGGTCCTCGAGGCCGAGCACGCCCTCTTTTCTGGCGACATTGGCGATATCCACCAGTTCTTCAATGCTGGCCTGGGTTTCCGGTAACTTGAACTTGAACGCCCTGGCAGCGGCCTTGAAGGCGCCGAAAAACTGGGCAATGCTGAACTTGGCGAGTACCACCAGCAAGGTGCCGCCAACAACGATCAAGAGTGACGCAGGATTGAGGAAAACCACCGGCGAGGTGCCGAGAATTACTGCGGAGCCGATAAGTAATATGGCGCCAGCAAGACCGATAAGAGTGGCGAAATCCACGGGAACTCCAGATTTGATTGACGTACCGACAGAGCAAGGGGTGTGAGGGTACCTTCGGTTCAGAATTTAATCAATTCGTTTGAGGTGCACTTTTCACCTCTTCCTGCTGTTCTTTCCAGGCTGCGTAACGGTGCAGGTCGGATTCCACCAGCTTCAGGCACAGGGCGACCACGCCGGCATCGTCGAGAAAACCGAAACCCAGGATCAGGTCCGGGATAACATCCAGCGGGTTCATCACATACAGCAGCGCGCCCGCCACTGCTGCGATGGTTTTCCAGGGGACGCTGCGGTAATTGCCGTACCAGTAGTCCCGGATCATCGAGAACATCAGTTGGATATCCGCACTGAAACGCTTCAGTTTGCCGCTGCCTTTCACTTTTTCCTCGATGGCGTGTTGCCGGTCCAGCAGTGTTTCAAGGTCTTCCCGATGGACCTTGCTGGCTTCCGCGTTTAACTGTTTCTCGGCGTTTTTCTGGCTGAACAGGGCCATGAACAGGTTCCCTTTATTACCTGAGATGTTGGGCAGCCATGATCGCGCAACCCCGGCGGCATTTCCAATGGCATTAACCCACGAAGATTCGCTTCGCCAGTCCGGCGCCTCGCCAGCCCTGAATGGCCAGGGTGGTGACCAGGCCACCGATCATGGCGCCCACCACCCCGCAGGTGAGGATGTCCTGGCCGGTAAGGTAAAGGCCCGGAATGTCGGTCTTGGGTTTCAGCCAGGCCTGTTCAAACCGTTCCGGGTTGTGATCCAGGCCATAGAGTTCGCCCCGGCCATACCGGCAGAACCAGGCGGTGGAAAGCGGAGTGGAGGTTTCCACGTAATCCACTTTGCCCCGCAGTTGTGGCAGCTTTTCGTACAACACCTCCAGTAACTGGTCGGTGATCTTCTGCTTCAGGGCCTCATAGTCCTCGCCACGTTTGCCCCAGAGGGTGCCCTGCCAGGGCTCGAACAGCTCCCAGGTGGTGGGTGCGACTATCTCGATGGTGGAGGTGCCCGGCCAGCGGTTCTGGTAATCCGGGTCCTTGGCAGCCGGGAAGGAGATGTACACCACCGGGAAATCCGCCTGCTCCGGGTCATCAAGGAACCGCTGCACGTTGCCATCGTGATCGGCACCTGGGTAAATCCAGAAATTGGTGCGGGGCAGCCCGAGTTGTTCCGGCGTGCCTTTCAGGCCAATGTACAGGCCAATGTGGGGCATTGATGGGGTGATGCGCTGGCGTTTGCCCTGATACCCGGTTTTCTCGGCTGCATCCTCAGGCAGCAGCTTCTCGAAGGTGTTGATAACGCCGGCATTACTGATCACCAGAGGTGCGCGGATCTCCTCGCCATCGGCCATACGTACACCCGTCGCCTTGCCTTTTTCGATGAGGATGTTGGTGACATCGGCATAGGTGAACACCTCTCCGCCGGGCTTCTGTATGACCGGAATAATCGTCTTGGCGATTTCCGACGCCCCGCCGACGGGGTAGAAACCGCCATGCAGGTAGTGTTTGGCGATCAGCGCGTGGACCATGAAGCTGGACTGTTTCGGCGTGACCCCGCAATCGCCCCACTGGCCGGCAATGGCGCCGATCAGTTCCTGGTTGTCGGTCAGCCCGCCCAGTACGTCCCAGGTGGTTTTGTTAAAGCACGCCGGAAGGGCCACATCCAGGCCCTTGTGGACCAGTGGCCTGAGAATGCCGGGGGTCAGCTTGGAGAGAGTGTACCACTGCATGCCGTCGGCGACCTTGTCCAGCAGCTTCAGGTACTGGTCGATGGCGTTCTGTTCATCGGGGAAAGCGCTGAGCAGCGAGTGCCGCAAGCCTTCCTTGCCGGCGCGCAGGTTGACCACCTTGTCGCCCAGAAAGAACCGGTCGTAGTTTTCGTCCATGGGGGCCCATTCCAGCTTGCCGTTGGTGATGTAGTCGAACAGCCGGCGGCCGAGGGTATGGGGCGAGCCCATGTCACCGATATAGTGCACACCCACATCCCACTCGTAACCGTGGCGGGCATAGCTGTGGGTATAGCCACCGGCGGTGTAATGCTGTTCCAGCACCAGAACCTTCTTGCCGGCCTTCGCCAGACAGGCTGCTGTGGTCAGGCCGCCAATGCCGGAGCCGATCACGATGGCATCGTAGGGGCCTTTCAGACGGTTGGCCCGGTACCGGGTGCCGATTCGGATGGTGCTGGGTTTGAGTTTTCCTGAAGACAGGCTGTTCACCACCATGCTTTTCCCCACATTTCCGGATTGGCCCAGTGCTCTGGATTGTTCCAGGCCCGTTTATGGTTGTAAGTGTCCAGATTGTAGGTGTACAGCGTGAGTGCACCGTTCTCACTTTCCAGCTCGGCATGGCGCCGGAAGCCCAGGCCAATGAAATCGGTAAAGGCCCAGTCTGGCGCTTCGCCCACCAGCACGGCTATCTGATGGGTGCCGTAGTTCCTGAGCTGGCCCAGCAGCAGTGCCCCTTCGCCGTGGGGCAGATGTTCCAGGGTGTCGCTGATCAGGGCGAGATCGGCAACGCGGTCCATTGGCAGGCTGGCGTTGGGGTCGCTGGTGTCCAGAGTGTGCAGGTGAGTGTCATTCCGATGCTGTTGCCAGAACCGGGATACCTCTGTGGCCAGAGCTCCGCAGCTTAGCAGTGTGCCCGGCGCAGTGGTGTCGATAATGCGGGCCAGGGTGTCCCGCGCTGTGCTGGTCTTTCCGGAATTTGTCATATCTGCCACGCTTGTCACAACAGAAGCCAGTCTGCTGCATCCACTGTGTGTAATCCCACGGGCAGTTCCGCATGTCCGCCCCAGCGATCCGCAAAGGTGACCGTGGGACCGTGCTGTCGCGTCTGCCTCTTGAGGTTGAACTGTCTCAGGCCTCTGGGGTTGGCTCCTACGTTGGCGAGGTATAGCCCGTTGCCGTAGTTGCTTCCAACATCATAGTCGATCAACTGCTCCTTAAGCCATGCCGCGCCAACGCCAGGCCGGGCCCGGTTCACCACCGGGACTCGGTGTCGCGGCGACTGCCCGGGTTTTAATGGCACGTTGGGTGGCGGAGGGGAACTTTGAAGATGGGTCGCAACGCCGCCAGACGGAATGCGGCGGCGCTGCTAAGGATTTGAAGGACCGGGTTGGGGTTACAACTCCTGGGCGGTGGGCCGCAGTATGATTTCGTTGATATCGACGTCTGCGGGCTGTTCGATGGCATAAACAATGGCCCGGGCCACGGCGTCGGAATCAATCGCCACCTTGTAGAGCTCGTCCGCCGCCTGTTTGGCGTCCGGATCGGTGATGGTGCTGGTGAGCTCGGTCGCCACGGCCCCCGGCGAGATGTTGGTGCTGCGGATCTCGTCACCCGCCTCCATGCGCAGCCCTTCAGACAGGGCCCGGACAGCGTATTTGGTGGCGCAGTAGACAGCGGCCCCCGGAAACAGTTTGTGACCGGCGACGGACGACAGGTTGATGACGTGCCCGCTGTGTTGCTCTCTCATGGTTGGCAATGCCGCCGCGATTCCATACATCACGCCTTTGATGTTGACGTCCACCATCTGTTCCCATTCGTCTACCTTCAGGGCGTCCAGCGGCGCCAGAGGCATCAGGCCGGCGTTATTGACCAGTACATCGATCCGGCCGAAGGCCTCTTTAGCCGCCGCGGCCAGCGATTCCACCTGGGTGCGGTCGGTCACGTCGGTAACCTGCCAGATTGCCTCGGCGCCCCTGGATTTCAGGTCCTCCGCCAGGGCTTTCAGGCGATCTTCACGGCGGGCGGCGAGCACCAGCCTGGCGCCCCTGTCAGCCAAGCGGCGGGCGGTGGCTTCACCGAGACCACTGCTGGCACCGGTGATAATGACGACTTTGCGGTTGATCGGGTCGTTGGTATTGCTCATGGTGTGTCTCCTTTGGGAATGAAAGCTCTATTCAGGCGCTCTTTTCGAGCTCCTGTAGCGTTGGGTAATCGGTGTATCCGCGCTCGTCGCCGCCGTAAAAGGTACGGTCGTCCCACTCGTTCAGCGGCGCATTCTGGCGGAAGCGTTCCGGCAGATCCGGGTTGGCGATAAACGGGCGACCGAAGCTGACCAGGTCGCAGCGACCTTCGTTGATACGCTTGCGGGCCTCATCAGCGGTGTAGGCACCGTTGGCGATGTAGGTGCCTTTGAAGCTGGCACGGATGGCATTGATCACCTCTTCCGGGCGTCCGTTGGTATGATTGCCCTGGAAGGAGTCCTCCACCACTTCGATGTAGGCGATGCCCAGGTCGTTCAGGTGCCGGGCGAAGGTGCCGAAGGTCTCAACCGGGCTGTCGTCGTGCATGGCGTTGAAGCTGCCGGTGGGACTGACACGAACCCCGACCTTGTCCTTGCCCCAGACGTCGATAACGGCCTCGACCACCATCAGCGGCAGGCGCAGGCGGTTTTCCACCGGGCCACCATACTCGTCGGTGCGCTGGTTGCTGCCGCTCCTGATGAACTGGTCCAGCAGATAGCCGTTGGCGGCATGGACTTCAATACCATCAAAGCCAGCTTCCCTTGCGTTCAGTGCGCCCTGGCGGTATTGCTCGACGATACCGGCCATTTCCCCGGTTTCCAGGGCCCGTGGCTCCGGAATATCCACCATGCCGGAGTCGGCGCTGATGAAGGTCTTGGCGCCTTCGGGCCTGATCGCGGAAGGCGCAACGGGCTTTTCACCATTCGGTTGCAAGTCCGGGTGGGAGATCCGGCCCACGTGCCACAGTTGCATGTGGATCCGGCCACCGGCCATGTGCACCGCGCCGGTTACCTTCTTCCAGCCTTCAACCTGCTCCGGCGAATGAATGCCGGGGGTAAAGGCATAGCCCTTGCCCTGTGGTGACACCTGGGTGGCTTCACTGATGATCAGGCCGGCGCCGGCCCGTTGCTGGTAGTAGCGGGCGTTCATGGCATTGGGAACGTCCCCGGGCTGGCTTGAGCGGGAGCGTGTCAGTGGCGACATCAGAACCCGGTTGGGCAGGGCCAATTGGCCCAGATGGCAGGGTTGAAACAGTGGATCGTTCTGGGTGCTCATCGGGCATCCTCCTTCAGGATGACATACGCTTAAGATTAAATTCTGGTAATTAGACCAGTCTACTAGTTAGTGATCGAAAAAAAGTTCAGCCGATGTTCAGGCATTGTTTGAAAAAGACCCGCACGAACCGCTCCATGGGTTCCGTGGACTTGAGAACCTTTGAGCGCAGGATGGCGCCCTCCCAGCCGGATAGCAGGAAGCTGGCGGCGTCGGCCGGGTCTATGCCGGCGCTGATGTCCCCGGCCCGTTGGGCCTCGGCAAGGCACTGTTCGAACCGTTTTTCCCAACTGGCAAAGACCGTGTCCAGCCGTTGCCGGAAGGCCTCGTTCTGCCCCGCCAGCTCCTGGCCCAGATTGCCGATCAGGCAGCCCCGGGTGTACTCGCAACCGGTCATGGTCTCAAAGCCGGTGTCGAAGTAGGCGCGCAGGCGGTCCACGCAGGTGCGGCTGGTGTCGTTGAGAATCCGATCCAGTTTGGCGTCGTATTCCTCAGCGAAGGTATCAATAACCGCCAGACCGAAATCGTGCTTACTGCTAAAGTAGTGATAGAACGATCCCTTGGGCACGCCGGCGGCCGTCAGCACGGCATTAATGCCGGTTGCGCCAAAGCCTTTCTGGCCGATCAGGTCGGCGCCGGTGTGAATAATGTGGGTGCGGGTGTCGTTCGTTGTCATGATTGGTATATTAGACCGGTCGTCTAGATTCCGTCAAACAACCGGAATCCGTAATAGCCGAGATTCCCAATCGATCCAGAGGAGCCTGCCAGTGATTAAATCCCGTGCCGCGGTGGCGTTTGAAGCCAACAAGCCGCTGGAAATCGTTGAAGTTGATGTTGCCCCGCCGCAGAAGGGCGAGGTCCTGGTGCGTATCGTTGCCACCGGTGTATGCCATACCGACGCTTACACCCTGTCTGGCGCTGACCCAGAGGGCCTGTTTCCCACTATCCTTGGCCATGAAGGTGGCGGTATTGTTGAAGCGGTCGGCCCCGGCGTAACCGGACTGGAAGTCGGTGACCACGTCATTCCCCTCTATACCGCTGAATGTGGCGAGTGCAAGTTCTGCACCTCTGGCAAAACCAACCTGTGTGGCGCCGTTCGTGCAACCCAGGGCAAGGGCGTTATGCCGGATGGTACCTCCCGCTTCTCCTATAAAGGCCAGCCGCTTTACCACTACATGGGTTGCTCCACCTTCTCTGAATACACTGTGCTGCCGGAAATCTCCCTGGCCAAGATCCCCAAGGAAGCGCCGCTGGACAAGGTTTGCCTGCTCGGTTGTGGTGTGACTACCGGCATCGGTGCAGTTCTGAACACCGCCAGGGTTGAAGAAGGCGCAACCGTTGCTATCTTTGGCCTCGGCGGCATCGGCCTGGCTGCCATCATCGGTGCCAAGATGGCCAAAGCCGGGCGAATCATCGGCGTGGACATCAATCCCGGCAAGTTCGATATCGCCAGACAGCTGGGCGCTACCGATGTGGTCAATCCCAACGATTACGACAAGCCGGTTCAGGAGGTGATCGTCGAGATGACCGACGGCGGCGCGGACTACACCTTTGAATGTGTGGGTAACGTGAAACTGATGCGCGCGGCGCTCGAGGCCTGTCACAAGGGTTGGGGCGAATCCACTATCATCGGTGTTGCCGGCGCCGGTGAGGAAATCAGCACCCGTCCGTTCCAGTTGGTGACCGGCCGGGTCTGGCGTGGTTCAGCCTTTGGTGGCGTAAAGGGCCGTACCGAGCTGCCGGGCTATGTGGCAAAGGCCGAGAAGGGCGAGATTCCGCTGGATGTGTTTATTACTCATGAAATGCCTTTGGAGGACATCAACAAGGCCTTTGATCTGATGCATGAGGGTAAGAGCATCCGGACGGTTATTCATTTCTGATGG
>PAKW01000019.1 GCA_002707215.1 Halomonas sp. | reverse complement strand
CGCTTCCCAGGCCTCCTTGAGCTCGTCAATTTCCTCATGGAGCTTGTCGAACACGGGGGCGATATCCGGCCAGTCAAAGCCGTGGCGCGCCGCCCGTTTCTGGAGCTTTTCAGCCCGGGCCATGGCCGGCAGGGTGCGGGCAATGCCATCAAGCCGGCTTTCCGGTGCGCCGGCATCCGGTGCCGGCTTCAGTGCCCGCTCCTCGGCCTTGATGCGCTCCCAGCTTTCCTTGATCCAGGCCTCATCCGGCCGGTTGTCCGGATCGATTCGACTGTCCAGGGTTCCTTCCGGAAAAACATGTGGATGCCGGCGCACCAGTTTCCGGACCAGGTGATGAACCACACCATCAAAATCGAAATGCCCGTCTTCCCGGCCAATCTGGGCGTAGAAGATCACCTGGAACAGCAGGTCACCCAATTCATCCTTCAGATGCGGGTAATCCTCGCGCTCAATCGCATCGGCGACTTCGTAGGCCTCCTCAAGGGTATGAGGCACAATGGTCCTGTAGGTTTGCCGGGTATCCCATGGGCAACCTGTCTCCGGGTCCCGGAGCCGGGCCATGAGGGTTTTAAGGTCATCAATGGTGTAGCTCATCCGCGCTTACGCCTTACATCAATGATATTGGGCAGGTTCCGGATCTGCGCCAGCAATCGCGCCAGTTGTTCCAGACTGGAGATCTCCACGGTTACGGTCATTGTGGCCGTATTCTCGTCCTTGTTGCTTAGGGTGTTTAACGCAAGAACATCACTCCTGGACGAGGACAGCACCTGGGTGATGTCCCTCAACAGACCCGAGCGGTCATAGGCTTCGATCTCGATATCAACCGGATAGACCGCCGCCGGCCGGCCTCCCCAGCTCACCTCAATGATCCGGTTCGGCTCAAACTCACGCAGGTTCAGGAAAGTCAGGCAGTCCTGACGATGAACCGTCACGCCCCGACCTACCGTGATATAACCGCCAATCTCGTCACCTGGCAGGGGTTTGCAGCACTTTGCCACCTGAGTCTTGAGCTTGCCGACCCCCACGATCTGAATGTCAGATTCGGTATCGTAGGGCTTGCGCCGCTGGGTGCTGAGCTTGAGGTCCAGTTGCTCGGATTTCGGCTCCAGCATCTGCTGGGCCACGTTGGCCACATGGGTCGGGCGCAGATCGCCGGCACCAGTGGCGGCAAACATGTCCTCCGCACTGTGGTAGTTAACTTTCTCTGCCAGCTCGCCGAGATCCACATCATAAAGCGACAGGCGCCTGAATTCGTCCTCAAGGATGGCCCGGCCATCAATGATATTGCGGCCACGATCCTGTTGCTTGAACCAGTGCGTTACCTTGGCCCGGGCCCGGGAGGTCTGGATGTAGCCGAGGCTTGTGTTCAGCCAGTCCCGGCTGGGGGCCGGGTTGTTGGAGGTCAGGATGAACACCTGATCCCCGGTTTTCAGCGGATAGGTCAGCGGCACAATACGGCTGTTGACCCGCGCTCCCCGGCAGGCGTGGCCTATCTCGGTATGAACCCGATAGGCGAAATCCACCGGGGTCGCACCCTGGGGCAGATCCACCACATGGCCCTCGGGCGTGAAGACGTACACCCGGTCCGATGTCACATCGGATTTCAGGTGGTCCGCCAGCCCGGACAGGTCACCAAGCTCTTCCTGCCATTCAAGAACCTGGCGCAGCCAGTTGATCTTGGCATCGTAGCCGGTGGACTTGTTGCTTTTGTCCGTGCCCTTGTACAACCAATGGGCACACACACCCAGTTCCGCCTCCTCGTGCATCTTGTGGGTACGGATCTGGACTTCCACGACCTTGCCTTCCGGCCCGATCACCGCCGTGTGCAGCGACTGGTAACCGTTTTCCTTGGGATTGGCAATATAGTCATCGAACTCGTTGGGGATATGACGCCACAGGGTATGAACGA
Organism: Halomonas sp.; assembly: GCA_002707215.1. Classification (GTDB taxonomy): domain Bacteria; phylum Pseudomonadota; class Gammaproteobacteria; order Pseudomonadales; family Oleiphilaceae; genus Marinobacter. Next base: position 22,058 of record PAKW01000019.1, on the reverse strand, counting down.
TCCCGAGCGCGGCATAGCAATCCCGCACTTCCGGCACCAGGATTCGGACAGCACGCACGTCGTACACCTGGGAAAAGTCGATACCCTTGCGCCGCATTTTCCGCCAGATGCTGTAGATATGCTTGGCCCGGCCCGAGAGTTCTCCCTCAATGCCGAACGCTTTGAGTTCTGTTTGCAGGGTCTCGAGCACCCGCCTGATGTAGCCCTCCCGATCAAGGCGCTTTTCATCAAGCAACCTGGCAATCTTTTTATAGGCGGACCCGTGCAGGTAGCGGAAGGACAGGTCCTCCAGCTCCCATTTGATGTGGCCTATGCCAAGACGATGGGCAAGCGGAGCATAGATGTCGAACACTTCCCGGGCAACGCGCATGCGCTTCTCTTCGGTGCCATTCTTGACGGCCCGGATGGCGCAGGTCCGCTCCGCGAGCTTGATCAGGGCAACGCGCACGTCGTCGATCATGGTGACGAGCATCTTGCGAACGTTGTCCAGCTGGCCTTCACTCTGCCCCAGCACATTGCCCTTGAGCGGGTGATGAATGGAGGAAATCGCCGCCATTTGCTGAACGCCATTGATCAGGGCGGCGACCTCATCGCCAAATTCCTTGCGGATATCTGCAAGCGGAACCCGCTCCTCACGAACAGCTCGATACAGAATCGCGGCCACCAGGCTGGACTGGTCCAGATGCAGCTCCGCCAGCACCTGGGCCATTTCAATACCGATACGGAAACTGCTGGAGCCGGGCGCCCACAGGCGATCTTCCCGGAACGCCTGCAGATCAATCTCAGCCGCCTTTTCGCAGGCTCGCCGGAACTGGTCAACGTCGTCCAGATGTGTTTGCGAGGCAATCTGGCGCACCCAGCCCTCAATGTCTACCTGGCCGTCGCCGGTCATTGCGTAGTCTTCGCGAACTTTTACCATAACAGTCTTGTTGTTCCTGATGGTTCACGCAGCCATCCCTGACTGGCCACGACATCTTCAGCGGGAATCCCGTTCGAACAGTGCGATGGATTCCACATGGGTGGTGTGGGGAAACATGTCCATCACACCCGCGCGCACCAGACGATAGCCGTTGCCCACCATCACCCCCGCGTCCCGCGCCAGGGTGGCCGGATTGCAGGACACATAGACAATCCTCCGGGCCCCGAATGCCGTCAGGTACGTACAGATTTCCCCGGCACCGGAACGGGGCGGATCAATCAGGATCTTGTCGAACCCTTCCTTTGCCCAGCTTTGTCCCGTGAAATCCCCATGCAGATCGGCGCCATGAAAAGCGACATTATCCAGACCGTTTAGTTCCGCGTTTTCCCGGCCACGGGCGACCATGGTCTCATCGCCTTCCACGCCAACAACCTGCCCCCCCTTCCTGGCCAGCGGCAGGGTAAAGTTGCCAAGACCGCAGAACAGATCCAGCACCCGCTCCTCTGGCTGCACATCCAGCCACTCNACNGCCCTGTGTACCATCGCCCGNTTGATGCCTGCATTGACCTGGGTAAAGTCCATGGGATGAAATTTCATGGTCAGTTTGAATTCTTCCAGCCGGTAGCTCAGACGTTCGTCATCCCGGCCAGCAGATTCAGGCCAGATCCGGTGCACGGTATCCGGCCCCTTGGGTTGCAGGTAAATATGCAAATCGTGGGCCTGACCAAAGGCAATGAGTTTTTCCCGGTCACCCGCCGAGAGCTCATCCATGTTTCGGAAAACCATCACAGCCACATCATCACCACAGGCCACTTCCACCTGGGCAATCCGGTTGTAGGCGTCCAGGTCGTGGAGCATGTCGCGCAGTGGCAGCACCCGCTCTCCAATGCGCGGATCCAGCACGGCGCAGCGATCAATGTCGGTCAGGAAGCTGTTGCGCTTCTCCCGGAAACCCACCAGAACGGATTCCCGGGCCTTCACGTAACGGACCCCAAGGCGCGCCTTACGGCGATAACCCAGGCTGCTTTCCGAGCGCAGGGGTTCGATCCACTCTTCGGGTTCAATGCCCCCGAAGTGGGCAAAATGTTCACGCAGGGTATCTTCCTTGAACCGGATCTGGGCGTCGCCACTCATGTGCTGAAGGCTGCAGCCGCCGCACAGGTCGGCGAACTCGCAGGGCGGTGCCTGGCGCTCCGGCGCAGCTTCCAATACCTGTTCGACGCGCAGTTCATCAAATTTGCTGCGACTGGACACCACTTTGGCACTCACCGTCTCTCCGGGCAGGGCGCCATCCACAAACTGGATTTTGCCGTCCCGACGGGCGATACCCCGGCCGTCGTGGCTCAGGGATTCAATGCCACAGCGCACAGGCTCTTTGGGAAGAGCCTTCCTGCGTCGTCTGCTCATATTCGGGTCTCTTGGTATAAACGGATTCAGGCGCCGGGAAACACGCCGGTCGACAGGTAGCGATCACCGCGATCACAGATAATGGCTACGATGATGGCGTTTTCAACCTGCTGTGACAGTTTCAGAGCGGCGGCAATGGACCCGCCCGAGGATACCCCGCAAAAGATACCCTCTTCGGAGGCCAGGGCCCGCATGGTGGTCTCGGCTTCTTCCTGCCCGATGTCCAGCACCTGGTCCACCCGGGTGGCATCGTAGATTTTTGGCAGGTAGGCCTCGGGCCAGCGCCGGATTCCGGGGATCGAGGCGCCCTCTTTCGGCTGCAGACCGATAATGCGGATATCAGGGTTGCGCTCCTTGAGATACCGGGAAACACCCATGATGGTGCCAGTGGTGCCCATGGAGCTGACAAAGTGCGTGACACGCCCTTCGGTCTGCTCCCAGATTTCGGGTCCGGTCGTGCGGTAATGCGCCAGTGGATTATCCTGGTTACTGAACTGGTCCAGCACCTTGCCCCTGCCCTCGGCCTCCATCCTGAGGGCCAGGTCCCGGGCGGCTTCCATGCCCTCTTCTCTGGTAACCGTGACAATCTCCGCGCCATAGGCCCGCATGGAGGCCCGGCGCTCCTCACTCATGTTGGCCGGCATGATCAGTACCATACGATAGCCCTTGATCGCGGCCGCCATGGCAAGGGCTATGCCGGTATTGCCACTGGTCGCCTCAATCAGAGTATCACCCGGCTTGATTTCACCACGGCGCTCGGCCCCCTGGATCATACTGATGGCCGGGCGATCCTTTACCGATCCGGCGGGGTTGTTACCCTCCAGCTTGGCCAGAACGATGTTACTGGTCTCACCGGGGAGACGTTGCAGGCGAACCAGAGGAGTGCGCCCGACATAATCTTCAATGGTGGGAAAATGCATACGATAACCCTGTGGTACACTTTTGGCTTCGCATGATACGCGCTATTGCTCCGGTCTCCCAATACAGCTTCTTGCTATATCCATGACCGGTGGCTATATCCGCCACGGGATTTTCCGGTGCTGTCGGGACTGATACCACAGTTATCCGCGTCCGGATGATCTATTCTTAACATGGACGTTTTCCGTACGTGCGTGCGGAAAAGGCAAATTCAGGAACACGGTATGCGACGTTGGGGCATTCGCAAGAAAGTTTTGGTGGTAACCCTGGTTCCCACCCTTCTGACCACCCTGATGCTGGGGCTGTTTTTCACTTACAGCTGGGTCAGCAATATTGAGAGTCTGCTCAGGGACCGGGGTGAATCTCTGTCACGCCAGTTGGCGGCAGGGTCGGAGTACGGTTTGTTTACCGCTAACCGGAGTCTGCTCAGCAGCCTCTCCAATGCCCTTCTCGAAGAACAGGATGTCCGCTCAATCACTTTCTTTGGCAGCGACGGCTCACAACTGCTGCATACCGGGCCTGGCAGTTCCGATATCGTGAAAAGCGAAGAGCTGACCGCCGAACATGCCACACGAATTTCCCGGGAGAACAGCACCCGCTTTATTACCCCCGTCTTCCTTCAGGACCTGATGATCGAGAGCATGATGGACCCGGATGCCCGCCAATCCGTGTCCGGACTGCGGGAGCCCCTGGGCTGGGTTGTCGTGGAGATGTCCCACGTCCGCACCGAAAAGGAGACCTACAAGGCTCTGCTGATCTCCCTGCTGCTGGTTCTGGGCGGCGTCATTCTCAGTATGGCGATTGCCCTGAGACTCAGCCGGGCCTTCACCAATCCGGTGTTTGAACTGAATGCAGCCGTTGCCAGGCTCAAGGAAGGAAAGCTGGACACCCGTATCCATACCGGCGCCGGCCCTGAATTCGAGCAGCTCGAATCCGGGCTCAATGCCATGGCTGAGGAGCTGAGCAAAGCCCAGGCCGAGATGCAACAGAATGTCGATCAGGCTACCGGAGACCTGCGTGAGACCCTGGAAACCATCGAGATCCAGAATATTGAACTGGACTTCGCACGGAAGGAGGCTCTGGAAGCCAGCCGGATCAAGTCGGAATTCCTGGCCAATATGTCCCATGAAATCCGCACCCCGCTCAATGGCATTATCGGCTTCACCGAACTGTTGCTGAAAGGCGCGCTGCCAAGACAGCAGAGGGACCACCTGAGCACCATCCGCAAGTCCTCTGAAATACTGCTCACCATCATCAATGACATTCTGGATTTCTCCAAGATCGAGGCCGGCAAACTGATACTCGACCGTGTACCCTTCCAGTTAAGGGACATTGTGGAAGATGTCATGGTCATGCTCGCGCCCGCGGCTCACGCCAAAAACCTGGACCTGGTGCCTCTGGTCTACAACGATGTGCCGGACAACATCATGGGCGATCCGTTGCGGGTCAAACAGGTCATCACCAACCTGGTCAATAATGCCATCAAGTTTACCCAGACGGGTGAAGTGGTGCTCCGCGCGAGCCTGGAAGAAGAAGAGAAAGACACCAATCGGGTCACCCTCCGCCTGAGCATTTCCGATTCCGGCGTGGGCCTTTCCCGGGCCCAGCAGCAATCCCTGTTCAATGCCTTCAGTCAGGCAGACGCGTCCACGGCCCGCCAGTATGGCGGTACCGGTCTGGGCCTTGCCATCTCCAAACGACTGGTGGAGGAGATGGGCGGCAAGATCGGCCTTGAGAGCGAACTGGGCAAGGGCTCAACCTTCTGGTTTACCCTGACTCCGGAGCTCGCCACCAGCGGCGAGGCCGTCGCACCAAGGGATGCCCTGAAAGGCGAGCGGGTTATCTATCTGGAGCAACAGCAGACCACGGGCCTGGCAGTAGAACACCTGTTACGGGACTGGGGCATGGTGGTTGACCGTGTGGAAACCCCCGGCGCCCTGCAGGAGCAGGTCAGGGAAGCCCAGAAAAGCCAGGCCGGTTATGCCGCAGCCATCATTGGCATTACCCGCCATCTGCTCAATTCCAGCCAGTACTGCGGGCTCGTGCGCACCCTGGAAATTGAACGGGATTGCCGGACCCTGCTACTGACACCAACACTCGAAAGCCATGACACCCCGCTCTCCGGGCTGGCCAGCAGCCACCTGACCAAACCGGTGTGCCGGGACGCCCTGTACGACGAGCTGTTGCTTCTGGTACATGGCATCCACTCGGCGGGACGCACTGCTGTGGAAGTTGAAACTGCCGGATATCCACTGTCCACTGGCAACGTGCCCAGGGTACTCGCCGTGGATGACAACGACGCCAACCTGAAACTGGTCCTTACCCTGCTTGAAGACTGCCAGCTCGAAGCCGAAGGGGCCTCCAGCGGATTTGAAGCCCTCAGCAAGGCCAGACAGAAACCCTTCGACCTGGTCTTCATGGACCTTCAGATGCCTGGCATGGATGGCGTGGAGACGACAGCCAGATTACGGGAGATGGATACCGGCAGCCACCGCACGCCGATCATTGCGCTCACAGCCCATGCCGACGAACAGCAAAGGCTGACCAGGCGGGGATTCGACGGCTACATGCCGAAACCCCTCAGCAGCACCCAGCTCACTGAAACCATTTACGAGTACACCGGCTATGTCTGCCCGAGCATGGCCGGCCCGGGGCGCCTCCGGATACCGGAAGTCCGGGACACCCGCCGCGCCCTACGCCCGTCAACGCGCCAGATGCAACAGGACTGTGTGAGTATTGATGAAAGCATTCAGTTGGCGGCCGGCAAAGCGGACCTGGCAGAAGAACTGTTCAGCATGCTGCTGGAACAGGTCCACGTTGATCTGGAGCGGGTATCGGAATTCTGGGTAAACCGGAGCATGGATGCACTGCTGGAATGCGTTCACAAGCTCCATGGTGCCACCCGCTACTGCGGTGTTCCGGAACTCCGGGCCGCGGCCAACCGGCTGGAGACCGCCATCAAGCGCTCCGCACCCGATCTGGAACACCGCAAAGACCAGTTGCTTTCCGCCATGGAGCGCCTGCAGATCTGGAGCGAACAGACCGACTGGCAGCAGCGATTTCGCGAACGGCACCAGGCGGCCGGAATCTCTTGATCAGGCCCGGCCCCGGGCCTGATCAAGAATGGCTTTCATATCGCGGACGGCCTCTTTCAAGCCGGTGAAGACGGCCCGGGCGATAATGGCATGGCCAATATTCAGTTCGTTGATGCCCTGAATAGCCGCCACCCGCTCGGTGTTTTGATAATGCAGGCCATGGCCGGCATTCACAGTCAGCCCCTTCTTGCGCGCGTAGGCGGCGGCATCGGCGAGGGTCCTGAAGGCGGCATCCTCGGCCTCGGCAGTGCCGGCTTCGGCATATTCGCCGGTATGCAGCTCCACTACCGGGGCACCACAGCGAACCGCGGCATCAATCTGCGCCGGATCCGGATCAATAAACAGTGACACCTCGGCGCCAATCCGGGCGAGGCGTTCACAGGCCTTCGCCACCCTGGATTCCTGGCCATCGACATCGAGACCGCCCTCGGTGGTCAGTTCTTCCCGTTTTTCAGGCACCAGACACACGCACTCCGGCCGCACCTGCTCGGCAAACGCCAGCATGACATCGGTAACGGCCATTTCGAGGTTCATCTTGCTCTGCAGTACCTCTTTCAGGAGCAGTACGTCCCGGTCCTGGATATGGCGCCGATCTTCCCTCGGATGGATGGTGATGCCATCGGCACCCGCCTCCTCGGCCACCAGCGCTGCCTGCACCGGGTCTGGATACCGGGTCCCCCTCGCCTGCCGGAGGGTGGCAACGTGATCAATATTGACGCCAAGCAAAACTCTAGGATTCATGTGATTCTCCCCGAAGGTGAGTGAAAAGGCTGCGACTGTTCAGGGGCCGCCCCTGCAGAAGGTAGTCGGTGAGCACACGCATAACCCGCTTGGACACCCGGCGGCAGGCGCCGGATTCGAAATCCTCCCGGGCCAGGGCCAATAACACGTCCCCCGGCAGATTTTGCAGGCGTACGCCGGACGAGACCCCGGACACAATGCCCTGTTCCGGATCATAACAATACTGCTGACCGGCCTCGATGGATTGCCCCGTATCGGTGGCAATATCCCAGGCAAAGTCGTAGCCCAGGGCAGAAGCAAACGCCAGTTCGAACCGACGCAGCACCGGCTCGACATCGGTTGTGCCGGAGAGGCGGCCGATGGCATCGATATAGGCTGCAAACAGGGTCGGGTGTGGATCAGAAGCCGGAAGAACCCGCTGCAGCAGCTCATTCAGATAAAGTCCACTGTACAGGGAAATCGTCCGGCTCAACGCCGGGCCACTGCGTACATCAAGCTGGGTAAGAGTTTTCAGGTCACCCCGACCGACCCAGTTCATAACCAGCGGCCGGAATGGCTGGAGCTGGGCTTTCAGGGGGCTTTTGGCGCTGTTGGCGCCCTTGGCGATCACGGTCATACGGCCGTGATTCAGGGTGAACACATCAACCATGAGGCTGGTTTCCCGCCATGGGCGGCGATGAAGGACATAGGCGGGCTCCTGCAACTCAGGCCCTGTCATACCCGCCTCAGAGGTCGTTCATGCCCAGGCTCTTGAGGGCCCGGTCGCTGTCTGCCCAGCCACGCTTTACCTTCACCCAGAGCCGTAGCATGATTTTGCTGTCAAACATGCGCTCCATATCGACACGCGCCTCCTGGCCGATACGGCGCATCCGCTCGCCCCTATCGCCGATCATGATCTTTTTCTGCCCTTCACGTTCTACCAGGACAAGCGCAGAGATGTGAAGAGTCTTCCCCTCGCGCCGGAACGCCTCAATCTCTACCGCCACTGAGTACGGCAGCTCCGCGCCCAGTTGGCGGGTGATCTTTTCCCGGACAATTTCCGAGGCAAGAAAGCGCTCGCTGCGATCAGTGATCTGGTCATCGCCATAGAAATGGATACTCTCCGGCAGGTAACGGCCGACGGCTTCTTCCAGAGGCTGAAGATTGATCTCTTTCAGGGCTGAAAGTGGAATAATCTCTGCGAACTCGCGCTTTTTCGAGACCATATCCAGGTGTGGCAACAGGCTTTCCCGCTTCTCGATCTTGTCGACCTTGTTGACCGCCAGGATAACCGGGCATTTCAGCTTGCCGAGTTTCTCCAGCACCAGCTCATCGGCGGTGGTCCAGGCCAACTGATCCACCACGAACACCACAACATCCACGTCAATCAATGCCGACGTGGCTGCCTTGTTCATATAGCGGTTCAGGGCCCTGGGTTCCTCTTCATGCATGCCCGGCGTATCCACGTAAATCGCCTGGACTGGCCCGACGGTCTTGATGCCGAGCACCTGATGCCGGGTGGTCTGGGGCTTGCGGGAGGTAATGCTCAGTTTCTGCCCGAGAAGGTGATTCAGCAACGTGGATTTACCCACGTTCGGACGACCGACGATGGCCACAAAACCGCAGCGACTGTCCGGGTTCTCCGGACGGGTGATATCGTTCATTACTGGTCCTCCACGCCCAGTTCTTTCAGGGCGTTACGGGCTGCCTGCTGCTCCGCCACGCGGCGGCTGCTGCCGGTCCCGGTGGTTTTTCGGTCCAGCGAAGGCAGCGCACAGGATACGTGAAAGGTCTGGTTGTGGGCTTCGCCGTCCACTGAAAGCACATCGTACCGCGGCAGCGGAAACTGCCGGGACTGAAGGTACTCCTGCAGACGGGTTTTCGGGTCTTTCTGGGTGTCCTGGAGATCCAGTTTGTCCAGGCGGTGCTCGAACCAGCGCAGCACCTGCTCACGGCAGGTGTGGAAATCGCTGTCCAGATAGATGGCACCAATGATGGATTCCACCGTATCGGCCAGAATGGACTCTCTCCGGAATCCCCCGCTTTTCAGTTCCCCGGACCCCAGACGCAGGTAATTGCCGAGCTGGAACTCCCTGCCGATTTCCGCCAGCGTGACACCTTTGACCATGCGGGCACGAAGCCGGCTCAGTTGCCCTTCCCGGGCTTTTTCAAAATGGAGGAACAGGTATTCGGCAATGACCATGTTGACAATGGAATCACCGAGGAACTCAAGGCGCTCGTTATTCTGGTTTCCGTAACTCCGGTGGGTAAGCGCCAGCAAAAGCCGCTCCGGCGATTGGAACTGATAGCCGATGCGGCGCTGCAACTGATCCAGATCCGGTTGTGAACTCACTTGCCCTTCATCTCATATTCATGCTTGAAGTGAACGACGGTATCCACGTTACTGAACAGGTTGTTGCGCACTTCGTAATCAACATTGATAATAACGAGCTCACCGTTTTTCTCGACGGTGATATTCTTGGCATCAAAGCCCCGGACATTGTTCACACTCAGGCGCTTGTTAATCAGCGTGCGAACCTGGGCAACCCCCATCTCCGACAGGCCCTCGGTACCATCAAGGCTTTCCAGCGCTTCCTGAATGGTCATGTCGTCCAGGTAAATGGGACCGAGCTTGATCACCAGGGTCAGCAAACCACCGAAAAACAGCACCACGACCATCATCGTCAATGCCGAGGCACCTCTTTGACGGCCCATGCCGGAAAGATTGTTTTTCTTCATTATGCCTGCACTCCAGATAGTCCGAGTTACTCGATTCCGCCCACACGATCAAAGGATGGCAGGCTGGTCAGGGATTTCCAGTGCATCCAGATGGCAAAGGCCTTGCCGACGACCAGCTCGTCAGGAACCATGCCCCAGTAGCGGCTGTCGTTGCTGTTATCGCGATTATCGCCCATGACGAAATAGTGGCCCTCGGGCACCTGCCATTCCCCTTCACCGCTCTCACCGACGCGGCCCAGGGTCAGGTAGATGTCGTGTTCAACCTCGCCCAGATCTTCCCGGCGCAACTCCACGGGCGGCAGTCTTGCGACAAACCGGGTCTGCACAAGCTCGCCATTGATAAATAGCTGCTTGTCTTTGTAACGAATACGGTCACCTGGCTCACCTATGACCCGCTTTATGTAGTTGGTCTCACCATCTTTCGGGTACTTGAACACCATGACATCGCCCCGCCGGGGATCGTCAACGGTAAGCACTTTGGTGCCCGAGACGGGCAACCGAAGCCCGTAGGCGTATTTGTTCACCAGAATAAAATCCCCGACCTCAAGCGTTGGTAGCATGGAGCCGGACGGAATCTGGAACGGCTCCACCAGAAAGGACCGAAGTACCAGCACAATCGCCAGCACCGGAAAAAAGGAGCGGCTGAGATCAACCAGGTAGGGTTCTTTGGGCTCTTCGTTCTCGACGGCTGGGCCGCCTGCGGCATTGCCGTTGGCACGGAAACCGGCGAGGCGACGCTGCCGAAGAAACAGCTTGTCCGCCAGCCAGATCAGACCCGTTGCAAAGGTCAGTACCACCAGTACCAGGGGAAAATCGATATCCATTCAGGAGGCCTTTTAGTTATCCACTTTCAGTACGGCAAGAAACGCTTCCTGAGGCACCTCGACATTACCCAGCTGCTTCATACGCTTTTTACCTTCCTTCTGCTTCTGCAGCAGTTTCTTCTTCCGGCTGACGTCGCCGCCATAACACTTGGCGGTTACATTCTTGCGCAGCGCCTTCACCGTAACCCGCGACACCACCTGGTTTCCGATGGCGGCCTGAATGGCAATATCAAACATCTGCCGCGGAATCAGCTCCTTCATCTTCTCGATCAATTGACGCCCCTTGCGATGCGCCTGTTCCTTGTGAACAATCAGTGCCAGCGCATCCACGCGCTCACCGTTGATCAGCACATCCAGCCGCACCAGATTGGCTTCCTGGAAACGGGTAAAATGGTAATCCAGTGACGCAAAACCACGGCTGGCGGACTTGATCCGGTCGAAGAAATCCATCACCACTTCCGCCATGGGCAGCTCGTAGGTCAGTTGAACCTGGGTCGACATGAAGTGCATGTTCTTCTGGACGCCCCGCTTCTCCTCACACAGGGCAATCACGTTACCGAGGTGCTCCTGGGGCACCAGAATGTTCGCCTCCACCATTGGCTCTCGCATTTCTTCAATCGAACCAATATCCGGAAGGCTTGAGGGGTTGTCCACCGACAGGATCTCACCCCGTTTGGTAACTACCTCATAGATCACCGTGGGGGCGGTGGTAATCAGATCGATATCGTATTCCCGTTCCAGCCGCTCCTGGACGATTTCCATGTGCAACATACCGAGAAAACCGCACCGGAAACCAAAACCGAGGGCGTCTGAGCTCTCTGGCTCGAAGAACAGGGAAGCGTCATTCAGGGTCAGTTTCTCCAGCGCATCCCGGAAATCGTTGTAGTCGTCTGCGCTCACCGGGAACAGACCGGCGTATACCTGCGGCCTGACCTTCTTGAAACCGGGCAGCATGGGCGTTTCGGCAGCGAATTTCTGGTGCACGATGGTGTCGCCGACCGGCGCTCCATGAATATCCTTGATACCGGCAACGACAAAGCCGACATCGCCGGCTTCCAGCACGTCGGTATCGGTTGGCTTGGGATTGAATATCCCGACCTTGTCCGCGTTCCAGGCCTTGCCGGTGGATTTGATAACAATCCGGTCGCCCTTTTTCAGGGTTCCTTCGGTCACCCGTACAAGGGATACCACACCCAGGTAATTATCGAACCACGAATCAATGATCAACGCTTGCAGAGGCGCGCCACGATCACCTTTGGGGGGCGGAATCTTTTGGATCAGGTCTTCCAGCACATCTTCAACGCCCATGCCGCTTTTGGCGCTGCAACGTACTGCCCCCGATGCCTCGATACCAATGATGTCTTCAATTTCCGCAGCCACCCGCTCCGGCTCGGCCTGGGGCAGATCCATTTTGTTCAGGACCGGCACCACTTCCAGCCCCTGTTCAATGGCGGTATAGCAGTTGGCCACCGACTGGGCTTCCACACCCTGCCCGGCGTCCACCACCAGCAATGCCCCTTCGCAGGCGTACAGCGAGCGCGACACTTCGTAGGAAAAATCCACATGCCCCGGGGTGTCAATGAAATTCAGCTTGTATTCCTGGCCATCCCGGGCCGTGTAATTGAGCGTGACACTCTGGGCCTTGATGGTAATCCCTCGCTCACGCTCAAGATCCATGGAATCCAGGACCTGTTCAGCCATTTCACGGTCAGTCAGGCCACCACAGATCTGGATAAAACGATCTGCAAGCGTGGATTTACCATGGTCAATGTGCGCGATAATGGAAAAGTTACGAATTCGGCTCAGTTCAGTCACAGACAATGAATACTCAGTTAAGACGAAGGATTGAGCCCGGAAGAGCCGCTACCCGGATCCGGGAACCGCGTGATTTTACCGGTTACCGGCCGCCATTGCCATGACCAGGAAATCAGCGGCCTTTCGCACTGCCGGATAAGGAAGCCAATGAGGGCGTCCAGGCATTACCAGATTCCAACAGCTTACTGAGGGAGAGCTCCTGCCTTTTCATCATGGGTCCTTATCCGTTCCATGGCCGTTCATTTTTATTGATGACAGCGGGTATAACGAAAGCCCCCGGGGCGTGCCGTTTTCAACGCATCCGGGGGCTTCCAGAGACTGCCTGGTGTTCAGTGCCTCAGGGTCAGGGCTTAATCACCAGGTACAGCGCGCGACCCTGCCGCACCACCCTCACCGACACTGCCTTGTTGTCAGGCAGTGCCCGGACCACCTCACGAAAATCTGCAACGGAGGCAACCTTCCTGCGGTTGATTTCAGTAATTACGTCTCTCGGTCGGATACCGGCTTCATAAGCGGCGCCACGGGCGACATCGGCAACAATCACCCCACCGTCAACACCGAGGGAATCGGCAAGATCCGCGGGCAGAGGCTCCACCATAATACCCAGAGGTGCGGAGGAGGGGCCGCCACTGCCATCCGAAGGAGCTGCCGCCTGCCGGCTTCCGTCCTCGGGCAGTTGGCCGATTTCGACACCCAGTTCAATGACTTCTCCACCACGGAGCACCCTGAGACTGGCCGTTTCACCGACCGGGGTGCGCCCTACCATTGGCGGCAGGTCCGAGGAGAGCTCAACGGGTTCACCGTCGTAACTGAGCACGATATCGCCCGCCTGCAGGCCCGCCTGTTGCGCCGGTGAGCCTGCCATGACTTCGGCAATCAGTGCGCCTCTTGGCCGTTCAAGGCCAAAGGATTCCGCCAGATCACGATTCACTTCCTGGATCAATACACCCAGCCAGCCACGGGAAACAACGCCCTTATCGCGCAACTGGCGGAAAACGTTCATGGCATCGTCAATGGGGATGGCAAAAGAGACACCCATAAAACCACCGGAGCGGGTATAGATCTGGGAATTGATGCCGACCACTTCACCGTCCAGATTGAACAGGGGGCCGCCGGAATTACCCGGATTAATGGCAACGTCGGTCTGGATAAAGGGAACATAATTCTCAGACGGTAGTGAACGACCCAGAGCACTGACGATTCCTGCGGTCACCGTATAATCGAAACCGAACGGAGACCCGATGGCAAACACCCATTCACCGACTTTCAACTCCTTCGAGCGGCCGATTTTCACCACCGGCAAGTCCTCACCATTCTCGATTTTCAGTACCGCCATGTCGGAACGCGGATCGGTCCCCACCAGCGTTGCCGGCAGCTCCCTCCGGTCATTCAGGCGAACAATGATTTCATCGGCACCTTCAACCACATGGTTGTTGGTGAGAACGTAGCCATCCTCAGACACAATAAAACCGGAGCCCATGGACCGGCGAGGCTGGGAGTTCCCAGGAGCACCACCAAAGGGAGACTGGGGGCCGCGGAAAAAGTCCTGGAAAAATTCTGGCATCTGTTCGAGCTGGCGCTCATCAAAAGGCAGACCGCGCGCGTTGCCCGCCCTGGGTTCACTGGTCGTGCTTATATTGACCACAGCGCCCGCGTTGTCTTCAACAAGCTCGGTAAAATCGGGCAAACCCTGAGCCACCCCTGCCTGGCTCCAACCCGCCAGCACCATGACGGACAGTGCCAATAGCAGAATGACCAGTGCGCCGCCGGACTGAAAATTCCGGGAACGCTGGGCAACGTCTGTTGTTCTCGACATGTTGTACTCCCCCTGTGCAGCAAAGACCCTATGGTAGTTTTCGGGTCAGGACACCGAATTTCAACTTAAAAAACGGTAGGATTTATAGACAGTTTTCGGAGAAAATCCGGTTAACCCGAACCAACCTGGGCTCGCAGTCCGTTGTGCCAGAGCGCTGCAGTTTGCGCACAGCCACAAAACCCAGGGCCAGGCCACCTGCGGCGGCCAGCATGGCAGCACTGTCCTGCCCGCCAGACACATGGTGGCCAAGAACACTCGCCACCACCATCAGAACCAGCGGGATCGCATAGACCACCAGCGAGGCACCAAGCAGTGCCTGCTCATCAATCCCGATGGTGACCTCATCCCCGACCCGGGCATTCATTGTGTTCGCCACCAGAATCTGATTCGCCCGCCCCCCGGTTGCGGCTGCCAGCACTTTCTGCCCGCAACCATTACGGGCAGTGCAGCTCTTACACGCGCTGGCGCGGATGGTCTGAACCCAGACGCGCCCCCCCTTCAGTGCAACAACTTTTCCCGTTTCCGTAATCACGATCCACCTGCACCGAGTGCCAGTGCGTTCTCGATCCGGACGGATTCGGCAACCTGGCGAGCGGTTTGTGGCGGCAGTTCACCGACAACCGTAACCAGGAATACCCTGCCCTTATCCCAGACCTTGTGCATATAGATTGTCGTGGCACCGATCCGGGAGGCACCGGTGGGCATGTTTACCGCACCCGCAGGCTCAACAAAGACCGAAAATGCCGCCAGGCCGTCAGAGAAAGCAACTGCCTGCCCCTTGCCGGAACGAGGAGCCGCAGCCGGCATGAAACCGTCCGGTCGCCAGCCAAGCTGCCAGCCATCCATGCGCTGAACGGCCGATGCCTGGGGTGCCGGTTCCCCGAGCGTCCTGGAAATTTCACGGCCACGGGTGCGAATTTCAAACTCACTGTCGGGGATATTTTCGCCGATCTGCAAACTGGTGAACTGGAAATGCTCCAGAACCTCACCCCTGGCATTGCGCACATGACTCTTTACCAGCAGCCCCGTCGACTTCTCCAGCCACAACCGGTAACTGTAGCGGTAGGGATCTTTCGCACTGAGGGCTACTGTCACCACATCGTAACCCGCTACCCGGTCCCCACCCTTCATTTCAGCACGATACCAGCGGCTCACCGGCACCAACTGGCTGGTAAACGCCTCGGCGAAAGGACCGGATGGAATGACCTGATCAAGTTTGATGCGCCCCCTTTCGGGAAGTACGCAGACCACGTTCATTCCCTTGCGGACGATTTCGCCGCTGCCGCCATCCTGCAGAACCAAGCGCTCCTCGACAACACCCTCATTGTAACGGTGCGCAATCTGCATTGAATGTACGCGATCACCCCGGGCGTACACGAAAACGCCGCGGTAGGACGTCATGTTCAGAGCCGGACCGAGGCGATTGAGCCAGGCCACTGCTTCCTCTTCTTCACCGGCAGCCACCGGCATTGGGCCGGCAAGCAGGACCACCAGGATCATCAGCAATGACAGTGCCCGATTCCGGGAAACAGCACTCAGGGCTTTGCGTATGATCACACTCACTCCAAGGGTCAGGGGTCAGTAACCGTTGCCATTGGCGCTGACCAGACGGGCATAGCCGACGGCTCCCCGACCGGCGCCGACACTGTTGTGCTGCGCATGTTCCAGCAGATAACGACTCATGTACTCCCACTGCTCATCATCCAGACCCTGCAGTGCAATCTCCCTGACCGGCTGATCCTGTGTCGACACCTCTGGCTCTGGCTCTGGCGCAGCCGCAGTCGCTGGCTGGAGAGGCCCGACATCAGAAGAATCCCAACCGGCACCAGCGCCAAAGCCAATGAGCAGCGCCGTGGCAACCATGGCTGCGGCAGGCCAGTGCCAGCGGCGAACATTCGTGTTCGGCCGCAGGACCCGGGACCGCGCCGAAGCGGACGTGCGACCATCGAGCAGTTCACGCACGGCAACACTGACATCCACTCCATGGGCCGGTGAGTGGCCATCATGCAGAAGATCCCGAACGTCCTGCCATCGCTGCCACTGGGCCCGGACCTCATCCTGGCTACCGTGTGACAACAGGCGACGCACCGACAGTTCGTCAGCTTCGTCGTCCATCATGGCGGACAGTGTTTCTCTGAGACGATCATCCATGGGATGCAACCTCAATTACGTGACCGAGTGGTTGAGCAACGGTCCGAGATGACGATCAACCGCATCCCGGGCCCTGAAAATCCGTGAACGCACGGTACCGATGGGGCACTCCAGTATCCCGGCAATATCGTCATAACTGAGGCCGTCATATTCCCGTAGCAAAAACGCCGAACGCAGTTCTTCCGGCAGCTGGGCAATGGCCTTGGTCAACTCCTCCTGGAGCTGTTCCCTCTGCAGTAGTCGTTCCGGTGAGGCGGTATCCCTGAGCCTCGAGCCTTCATCAAAATTCTCCGCCTCAGCCGAATCGGCACTGCCCTGGGGACGCCGCCCCCGGGATTCCAGATAGTTCTTCGCGGTATTCACGGCAATTCGGTAAAGCCAGGTATAGAAGGCGCTGTCACCACGGAAACGTTCGATCGCCCGGAATACCTTAACGAAGGTTTCCTGGGTCAGATCCATGACTTCCTGGCTATCGTAAACGTAACGGCCGATGATGGACGCAACCCTGGACTGATACTTGACCACCAGCAGGTCGAACGCGGCACGGTCACCGCTTTTAACCTTGCGCACCAACTGCAGGTCCGTCTGACTGTCGGAGTGCTCACCCTGTTGTTTGTCTGTATCAGGAGTCATGGACTGTTTGCCGGGGTTCCCTGATTTGACGGCCAGCTGTCCGGCCTGTACCAAGTTTCGTTGCGTCATTGATGCTATCCGGCGTCCGTTCGTGAAACGGGTTGTGCCACCTGCCAGGCGGCTCACCCTGTCAAGCCAAATAGACAGCAAGCGTAAAGTTTAGTTCAATACACGTCCACATTATGGCCTGCGATAACGACCCGATGCTACAGCCCTACGAATACGATGTTCTTATTATCGGCAGTGGTGCTGCCGGCCTGACCGTTGCTCTCAATCTGCCAGAGCACCTGAAAGTATGCGTGGTTAGCAAGGCCGGGATCAGCAGCGGCGCCACCCTCTGGGCCCAGGGAGGCATTGCTGCGGTACTGGATGATCAGGATTCCACGGAACACCACATCACCGACACTCTGAATGCCGGCGCCGGCCTGTGCCATGAGGACGCTGTCCGCTTCACCGTGGAGCACGGCAAAGACAGCATAGACTGGCTGATTGATTCCGGGGTCAATTTCAGCCGGGACCAGGATGCCCACTATCACCTCACCCGGGAAGGCGGTCACAGCCACCGACGCATCATTCACGCTGCCGATGCCACCGGCCATGCCGTCTCAACCACCCTGGCAGCCCAGGCCCAGGCCAGGCCCAACATCGAGCTTATGTCTGGCCGGGTAGCGGTGGATCTGATCACCAATCGCAAGTTATCCCTGCCGGGTAACCGCTGTGTCGGCGCCTACATCCTGAACCTTGAGGACAACCATGTGGAATTGTTCCGGGCGCGGTTTACCGTTATTGCCACCGGGGGCGCTTCCAAGGCCTACCGCTACACCACCAATCCGGACGGGGCGTCCGGCGATGGTATCGCCATGGCATGGCGGGCCGGCTGCCGGGGGGCGAACATGGAATTTAACCAGTTCCACCCGACCTGCCTGTATCACCCCCATGCAAAATCCTTCCTGATCACCGAAGCAGTGCGCGGTGAAGGTGGCTTGCTGAAGCTACCCGATGGCATACGATTCATGGACCGCTTCGATACGCGCGGAGAACTGGCACCCCGGGACATCGTTGCCCGGGCCATTGACCATGAGATGAAGCGCCTGGGCGCTGACCATCTGTATCTCGATATCAGCCACAAACCCGCGGACTTCATAAAGCACCACTTCCCGACCATCCACGAGACGTGCCTGGGCTTTGGCATTGATATCACCCGCGAGCCCATTCCCGTGGTTCCTGCCGCTCACTATACCTGCGGCGGCATAATGAGTGACGAACGCGCCAGAACCGACATTAACCAGCTTTATGTGGTGGGCGAGGCCGCCTTCACCGGACTCCATGGCGCCAATCGCATGGCCAGCAACTCCCTGCTGGAATGCCTGGTGTATGGCCGCGCCGCCGCTGCCGATATTACCCGCCGGGAAGCGGACATCCCACCACCCCCGGAGGCTCCGGACTGGGACGAAAGCCAGGTCCGGGATTCCGATGAGGACGTCGTCATCTCCCACAACTGGGACGAGCTGCGGCATTTCATGTGGGACTACGTAGGCATTGTGCGAACCACCAAACGACTGCAACGGGCCAAGCACAGGGTCGATCTTCTGTCTGCGGAAATCGGGGAGTTCTACAGCAACTACCGGGTCACCAACGACCTGCTTGAACTTCGCAACCTGGTCACTGTATCCGACCTGATTATCTGTTCTGCACTGCAGCGCAAGGAAAGCCGTGGGCTGCACTACACGCTGGATTATCCGGGACTGCTCAATGAAGTCCGTGATACCGTACTGGTACCCACGACCTACCGGACGCCTGCGCCTTGAACCAACGCCGGCTTTTACACACGATTCAATGGTAAACACTATGTCAGAGACATCCGCACCGTCCGAAAAAGCAGAATTTAACCGCCTGTGGTGGCACAGCCGTCGCGGCATGCTTGAGCTGGACAACCTCCTGATTCCCTTCGTGGAGCAGGCCTACCGCGACCTCAACGCCGAAGACCAGGCGCGCTACAGAAAACTGCTCACCTGCGAGGACAACGACATGTTCGAATGGTTCATGCAGCGCAGCCGCCCGGAGGATCCGGACCTTCAACGCATGGTCGGCATCATCCTCAAACGTGTCCAGCCGGATTGAGCTGACGCTCTCACCTTCCCTGCTGGTCGGCGTGCTGGCGAGCATACCCTGGCTGGTACTGCTGGGCTTTCTGGTGATCTCGGCACTGGCCGGCAAAACCTGGTTGCTCGCTGCTGTGCCGGTTGCTCTGGCGGGAGCAGCGCTGCAGTATCGGTGTAACGGGTTACTTCTGGGCAGCCATTCGGTGAACGGCCTGCTGATCGACCAGGGCAAGATGTACGCAAAAACCGGAGACAACCGGCAGATTCCGGTGCAGCCCGCAGCGTCCAGCCAGATCTGGTCCGGGCTGGCACTCTTGAAACTGCGCCCGGATGGCACCAGATTCCGTTCTTACACCACAATACTTCTGGCACCGTCGCCGCACAGGCCGGGTAACGTCCAGGAAGACGATTTCCGTCGCCTCAGGGTGTGGCTCAGGCTGGGCCGCTCCAGGCGACCATCCACCTGAATCACCGATCCGGAGCACGCCATGACCGACACAGACGCACCTGTATCAGCCGTTGCAGACTTCCCCCTGCCGAACGACGGCTGGGCGGTCCTGAACGACCGGGTGGTTGCGCGCATCAGCGGTCCGGGCACCGACAAGTTTCTTCAGGGCCAGTTCAGCCAGAACCTGGACGAGGTAACCCCGGACCACTCGCCCAGAGCCGCCGCCGCGACCCCCAAGGGCCGCGCCTATTGCCTGACCCGCATGGTCCGCGCGGGAGAGGACATACTGATGGATTTCCCTTCTGATCTGGCGGAGGACACCATCAGCCATTTGCGCAAGTACCTGATGCTGTTTCGCGGGACGACCATGGACGTTGTCCCGGAAGCCAGGATCGTTGGTATTCTGGGCAGCCAGTCTGCTGAAAGCCTGGCCGGTGACGCCATGGATAGCCTGAAGGAACCCGGCGACTCAACCGCACTCAGTGACGGCTTGCTGGTAAAAACAGAGCCAACCGCCGAAGGCACACCCCGCTTTGAATTCTGGCAGCCTGAAGATAATGAGACAGCTCTTCCCGCCAGCACCCGGATGTCCACGGCAAACTGGCGGGCTTCCGAGATTGCTGCCGGGATAGCTTCTCTCACAGCCGCCACACGGGAATCCTTCGTGCCACAGATGCTGAACTGGCAACATGTGGGCGGCGTTCATTTCAAAAAGGGCTGCTACACAGGTCAGGAAGTGATTGCCCGAATGCACTTTCTCGGGCAACTGAAGAAAAGCCTGTTCCGTTTCCGGATCGAACAGGCCGGAGACGTGCCGGCACCCGGCTGTGCGTTGTATGCTGGCGAGCGGTCGGTGGGCGAAGTGGTGAACGCAGTCAAATACCGTGACGGCCGTGTTGAACTCCTGGCCGTCGTGCGCCACGATGCCGCCCGAAATACCCTGCATCCTGATGGCCTGCCCGAGGCTGTGCTTACACCGATGACACTGCCCTATGCTGTGCCGGAAAGGGAAAAAAGCGCACAATCAGATACATAAGTTGACAGGCAAACGTCCCGGAATTTGCTATTTTGCTATGCAGTAGCTCACATATCTGATTGTTCGGAACCTACACGCGGACCTCTACTGACCATGTCGAATATTGTCGAAACCATTAAAGCCGATCTCAACGCTGCCATTGAAAATGACAAACTGGTGCTGCCCACCCTTCCGGAAGTGGCCTTGCAGGTACGGGATATTGCGCAATCCGAGGATTCGGCCATTGTCGACCTGGTGAAGGTAATCAGCAATGACACCGCCCTTTCCGCACGCATTATCCGGGTGTGCAACAGCCCGCTGTTCCGGGGCAGTCGGGCTATTGAAAACCTGAATATGGCGGTGAGTCGTCTCGGCATGGCCTACACCAGCAATCTGGCCATGGGCCTGGCCATGGAGCAGATGTTCCAGGCCACCTCCGACATGATCGACAAGCGGATGCGCGCCACCTGGCAGACCAGCACCGAAGTTGCCGGTGTCTGTCACGTACTGGCCCAGCACTACACCAGGCTGAAACCGGACCAGGCCACTCTCGCAGGCTTGGTGCACCTGATTGGTGTGCTGCCGATCCTGCGATACGTGGAAGATCAGGATATCCAGATCAGCAGCATCATGCTGGACAACGTTGTCGATGAGCTGCACCCGAAGATTGGGGCGACCATCCTCAAGAAGTGGGACTTCCCGATAGATCTTCAGAATGTTCCGCTGGAATACGCCAGCTTCAACCGTGAGGTTCCGGCAGCGGACTATGCGGATCTGGTGATGGTTGCCAATCTCCAACTGGTTGCCGGCTCCGGGCACCCCTGGACGGAGATGGACTGGACAAAGATTTCTGCTTTTGATCGCCTTGGGTTGGATTCGAATATCGACATGAGCGAGGAAGAGGATCTGAACGCCCAGATGGAAGCGGCTATGGCGCTGCTTCAGTAATTTGTTGCTGGGAGTTTGACCGCCTGTCTTCAGGATGGGGTCAGGCTCCCAAAACACGCTGTGAATACTTCCCTGTACGCTCGGCTCCGCCATCCTTGGCTCCGCACGGTTTTGGGAGCCTGACCCCATCCCGAAGACTACTTTCGGGCATACCTTCAGCTCTTCTTGTATCTCTGGATCAACTCTGCCTTGCTTGGCAACGCCCAGTTAACGGTGGGCTTGGCCTGCTGTTGCAACCAGTCGTTGGCCTTTGAGAAGTGCTTGCAACCGAAGAAGCCCCGGTAAGCGCTCAGTGGCGAGGGATGGGGGCCATCGAGGACCAGGTGTTTATTGCGGTCGATGTGCTGGCCTTTCTTTTTGGCGTAGCTGCCCCAGAGCAGGAATACCACGCCTTCCCGTTCGCGGTTAATGGTTTCGATGACTTTGTCGGTGAAGGTTTCCCAGCCTTTGCCCTGGTGGGCGCCGGCCTGGCCCTGGACGACGGTGAGGACGCTGTTGAGCAGCAGCA
>PAKW01000018.1 GCA_002707215.1 Halomonas sp. | reverse complement strand
GATCCTGGCGGGCAGTCCGCCTGCGGTGGCGGTGAAATACCAGATTCTGGTGATGCTCATCATCACGGCAGGCACCGGTTTTGGTGCAGTGATGGCGGTGTCCTGGGGTGGTCGCCGGCTGTTTGATGATCGAGAGCGTTTGCGTCTGGACCGGTTGGTAACGTCTTGAGCCAGGGAGAAAAGACAACAATAATGATCGACCTGCTAAGGCGTTACCCCCTGCCTGTTATTGTGCTGGCCCAGCTCTTTGGCACGTCGCTCTGGTTCAGTATCAACGGCGTCTGGCTGTCGCTTGCCCGGGAGCTGGGCCTTACGGAAACCGACCTGGGCCGGCTGACGCTGGCGGTTCAGGCCGGTTTTATTGTGGGCACTCTGACCATCGCTGTAACCGGGCTGGCGGACCGGTTTGGCGCCAGCCGGATTTTTGCGGTGTCCAGCCTGCTGGGGGCATTGGTGAACGGTGGATTTGTTTTCGCCGCCCATCTGCCACCTCTGGATTTCTTGCTGCGGTTTGCCACAGGCCTTTGCCTGGCCGGCATCTACCCGCTTGGCATGAAAATGGTCATTGCCTGGACACCGAAGTACGCCGGGGCGGCCCTGGCGTGGTTGGTGGGCATGCTGACACTCGGCACGGCATTGCCTCACCTTATGCGCGGCGCGACATTCGGCCTGCCCTGGGAGTTGCCGTTACTGGTGGCCTCTGTGTTGGCGCTGGCTGGAGGTGCCATGGTGTTTCTGTTGGGTGACGGGCCGCATCTGCCTAAAAGCAGTGGTCCCATACCCCTGAGTCAGGGTCTGGCGGCATTGCGTATACCCAGGTTTCGGGCGGTCGCCGGTGGCTACTTCGGGCACATGTGGGAGCTTTACGCCTTCTGGACGCTGACGCCCTTGTTGATTGGCCGGGAGTTGCAGCGTTTGGGTGCTGATGACGGACTCATTCCCTGGCTGGCTTTTGCCGTAATTGGAATAGGGGCGGCCGGTTGTATCGGTGGAGGCAGACTGAGCCGTACCAGGGGGAGCGAATGGGTGGCCTGGCGGGCCCTGATGCTGTCAGGAACTGTTTGCCTGGTGTACCCCTGGTTAAGCGGGCTGTCGCCGTTGCTCCTGATTGCCTTGCTGTTTGTCTGGGGGCTCGCGGTAGTCGCGGATTCGCCGCAGTTCTCCGCCCTGGCGGCGGCCACGGCGCCGCGGGAATCGGTAGGCTCGTCGCTGGCGGTAATGAATGCCGTGGGGTTCGGCCTCACCTTGCCGGCCATCTGGCTGACCAGCGGCTTGTGGGGTGATCTGGGGGTCTGGGTGGCGCTGCTGTTGGTGCCCGGCCCGGTGTTCGGGCTCTGGTCGCTGGCCCGGGCCGGGGCGTAGGCCGGTTCTGTCTGAGCCGCAAACTGTTATGCTCTTGGGCAAGGGTAGTGATCAGCAACCGGTAAGGCGCACAGGAACACGACATGGCCTATTTCAGCAAGCATTACCACAACCCCGGCACCGCGCCCGGCACTCTCGTTGCCAAGAGTGACCGCAGGCGGCCGGTGACCATTCACCTGATCGACTACACCGAGGACCGCCTTGAGGAAGTCAGGCTGGCGAGCGCCGCTGACTGCCGTGATTATCTGGTGAGAGAATCAAGAACCTGGATTCAGGTGAATGGCCAGGCCGATCCGGAGACACTCAGAAACCTGGGCGATCTCTTCGGTCTTCACGATCTGGCCCTTGAAGATGTGCTCAATACCGGCCAGCGCCCCAAGCTCGAGCTATACGATGATCAGTTGTTTATCATTGCTGCCATGCCGTTTTACGATGGCGAGAATCTGGACATCGTCCAGGTCAGCCTGTTCATTGGCAAAAACTACCTGATCTGCCTTTGTCCGCTTGATGAAGACCCCTTTGAGCCGGTCCGAAAGCGCATGCGGCTGCCCAATAACCGGAGATTTGCAACCCGGGGAATCGACTACCTGCTTTATGCCTTACTGGATCTGGTCACCGATTCCGCGTTTCCCGTGCTGGAGCAGTTTGGTTACCAGCTGGAGGAGATGGAGACAGATCTGCTCGAGAACCCGAATCAGCGGACACTGGCCCAGATCCACAGTCTGAAGCGGGAGTTGCTGGTGCTCCGACGGGTGCTCTGGCCGCAACGGGAGCTGCTGACCAGCCTGATGCGCACGGAAGACCCATTAATCCATGCGAACACGCAAGTCTATTTCCGGGATTGCCACGACCACAGCGTGCAGATCATCGAACTGCTGGAGAGCTTCCGGGAAATGGCGACCAGCATGCTCGATATCTATCTCTCCAGCATCAGCCAGCGTACCAACGAAACCATGCGCGTGCTGACCATCATTGCCACCATCTTCATTCCGCTGACCTTCGTGGCAGGTGTGTACGGCATGAATTTCACGAATCCGGACAGCCCCTGGGCGATGCCGGAGCTGGGTTGGTACTTCGGGTACCCCATGGTCTGGGGCGTGATGATTGCCCTCACCGCAGGCCTGTTGTGGTTTTTCAAACGCAGGGGATGGATGTAGTCTCCATTTATCCGATGCAATAGAGTGTTTCCAGGTCGACTTCAAGGCGCTTGTGACTGTCAGGAGACCCACCTGGACTCAAAGCAGTCGGACGGTTTTCACAAGGCGTGGTGTTGATGGCCTTCCATGCCCCGGAGCTGGAAGGCCTTGAGATGCTGCTAAGGCGATCCTGTCTGGCGCCACTGCTGTGCAGGTTGTCTCAGCCTTGCTGGCTGAGGGACCCAAGGCTCTTGCCAGGATCACCGAAGATATGGCGCGCAGACTGTCCGGAATGGGCTACGACTCACTGGCCGAAGCCCGGGGTGTCCTTTCCATGGAAAATGCCCGAACGCTCAAATCTGGGAGCGGCTGAACTACGCCCGCCTGTTACATGGCTGGAGATGAAGTTCAAAGGCTTTGCTCGGGAACTTCCCGGATCCGGCCGTGTTCATCGATGGCTACATAAACGAAAAGGCCTTCGGTTACCTTGCGGGGATTCTTCGCGGTGCGGTCCAGAGTCCAGACTTCGACGTTGATCTTCATGGAACTGCGACCGATATCGACCAGCTCGCAATAACAGCCCACCTGCGAACCAACCCGTAACGGCGACAGAAACTCCATCCGGTCCATGGCCACGGTGGCATTGCGGCCCTGGGAAATACGACCGGCCATGGTGGCGGCGGCGATATCCATCTGTTTGACCAGCCAGCCGGCGAACACGTCACCATTGGCGTTGGTATCGACGGGAAGGGGAATTACCTGAAGCGTCAGTTCACCACGAGGTGTGGGTTTGTCATCGTCATGCGCGGTCATAGTACTGCCTTTAGCGAGTCTGGAGTTGTTGTAACCCGCATGGTAGCGGCCTGAGGCGCCGCTGCAAGCAAATTTGAACATTCCGGACTATATTTCAGATGCTGTAACAAAGCTGTCACAGAGTGACATTAGTCTGCATCCATCGGGAAAACACATCCGACACAACGTCCAAACCGAATGATGGAGACTTGACGTGATGAAACTGAACAAAGCACTCGTGACTGTTGCGCTGGCCGGCTCCGTGGCCGCCCTGTCCGCACCGGCCATGGCCCGTGACACCATCAGCATCGTGGGTTCCTCCACTGTTTATCCGTTCGCTACCGTGGTGGCCGAGCGCTTTGGCACCAAAACCGACTTCAGCACGCCGAAGCTTGAGTCCACTGGCTCCGGCGGTGGTATGAAGCTGTTCTGTCAGGGCATCGGTACCCAGTACCCTGACATCACCAACGCTTCACGCCGCATGAAGACCTCCGAGTTCGAGCTGTGCCAGAGCAACGGTGTTACCGACATCACGGAGTTCCGCATCGGCTCGGACGGCATCGTTATTGCCAGCTCCAAGGATGCCGAGAACCTCGATATCACCCTTGAGCAGCTGTTCCTGGCTCTGGGTTCCAAGGTTCCCGTTGACGGCAAATGGGTTGCCAACCCGAACAAAAGCTGGAGCGACGTGGACTCCAGCCTGCCGAACAAGCCGATCCGAGTGATGGGCCCGCCTCCGACCTCCGGTACCCGGGACTCCTTCAACGAGCTGGCCCTGGCCGCCGGTTGCGACGCGCTGCCTGAGGCGAAGAGCCTGAGCAAAGACGAGCACAGCGCCATCTGCGAAAGCGTCCGTGAAGACGGTGCCTTCATCGAAGCCGGTGAGAACGACAACCTGATTGTTCAGAAGCTGATTGGCGATGCCGCCATGTACGGTGTGTTTGGTTACAGCTTCCTGGAAGAAAACTCAGACCGTCTGCAGGCAGCCACTCTGAACGGCAGGGTTCCGACCGCTGAGGCGATTGCCGCCGATGAATACCCGGTTGCACGCTCACTGTTCTTCTATGTGAAGAAGGCTCACATCGGTGTGGTTCCGGGCATCAAGGATTACGTTGATGAGTTTATCAGCGGCGCGGCCATGGGCCCGAACGGCTACCTGAAAGACGTTGGCCTGATCGTCCCGCCGCGTGCCGCTCTGATGGACCTGATGGACAAGGCAGAGGCTATGCCGAACCTGACGCTGGATGAACTCAAGTAATCAGCCGTCCGGTAAAGCAGGGGTGCGGGTCCCAAACGGGATCCGCGCCCTTTTGTACGTTTGGACGATCTGGTGCCAGCACAGAGCTGAATCTGTAAACTGTGCGCCTATCTGAAGTCGAAGACAGGAATTTTCATGCAACCGGCTAATCTTCTTTTGCTGACCCTGGTGCTGGCCGTCGTCGCCTACGGGCTTGGGTATGCGCGGTCCCGGTCATTGGCCATGCCATTGGGGGGTATTCGTCACCTCAAGTCCCTGCCTTTCTATTATGGGGCCCGTGCGGCACTCTGGAGCGGTATTCCTGCGCTGATTGTGCTGGCCCTTTGGGCGGCCTTTCAGGGAAAAGTCATCCAGTTGATCGTGATTGGCGGGTTGCCGGAAGGCATGATACCAGCAAGTGAAGGCGAGGCCAGCCTGCTGCTCAGCAAGATCAGTAACGTTGCCAGCGGCGCCTTGTCGCCGGCGTTTGCGGAAGCGCCCATCGCGGAGGCGGCGGAGCGTCTGAAGGCCTTGCGCTCCCAAAGTCAGTTTCTGATGTCGGCCCTTGTGATCGCGGTCGCTGTTCTCGCGGGTTTCCTGGGGTGGCTGAGAATCCGGCCACGCCTGAACGCCCGGGCCCAGGTGGAATCCATCCTCAAGTGGCTCTTTTTCTCCTGTGCCGCCCTGGCCATCCTGACCACTGTTGGCATCATCTTTTCGGTCGCACTGGAAACCTTCCGCTTCTTTGAAAAGGTGCCGTTTTCCGAGTTTTTCTTCGGTAGCCAGTGGAGTCCGCAGACTGCACTTCGGGCGGATCAGGTAGCTGCAGAGGGTGCCTTCGGGATGATTCCCCTGTTTACCGGTACGCTGCTTATTTCTGCCATTGCCATGGTGGTGGCGGTGCCGGTCGGCTTGCTGTCTGCTATTTACCTGTCTGAATACGCGAACAAGACAGTTCGTGGTGTGGTCAAGCCGCTGCTGGAAATGCTGGCAGGCATTCCCACGGTGGTTTATGGCTTTTTTGCCGCCTTGACGGTTGCGCCCTTTATCAGCGATCTGGCCGCTTCCCTTGGCATCGAGGCGTCGTCGCAAAGCGCGCTGGCGGCCGGTGCTGTCATGGGCATCATGATCATCCCATTCGTCTCTTCCCTGTCAGATGACGTGATCAACGCCGTACCCCAGGCGATGCGTGATGGCTCCCTTGCCCTGGGAGCGACCCAGTCGGAGACCATGAAGAAGGTTATCTTTCCCGCGGCGTTGCCGGGAATCATGGGTGGCATTCTGCTGGCGGTTTCCCGGGCCATTGGCGAGACAATGATCGTGGTAATGGCCGCTGGCCTGGCTGCGAATCTGACTGCTAACCCACTGGAAACGGTCACAACCGTCACCGTTCAGATTGTCACCCTGCTCACGGGTGACCAGGAATTTGACAGCGCCAAGACGCTGGCCGCCTTCGCACTTGGCGCCATGCTCTTCCTGGCAACCCTGTTGCTCAACGTAATTGCCCTGAAAATTGTCCGTAAATATCGGGAACAGTATGACTGATCAACGTTCACAGGCGGAGATTGTCCGCCAGTCGCTCAAGCGCCGCTACCGCAAGGAACGCAGGTTCCGCGCCTACGGCATACTGGCCATCGCCATTGCCCTGGGGGCTCTGCTAACCCTCTTTACCGACATCATCGGGAAGGGGTACACCGGCTTCGTCAAAACCACCATCACGCTTGAGGTGAATCTTGACCGCGAGATGATGTACCTGGATGACCCCACGGATGAGCGCCAGATGAAAATGGCGGACTTTGTGGAGCCGCTGATACAGGCGCTCATCCAGGAGATCCCCGGGGCGACGGAAGAAGATCGGGACGGCGTTCGCGATCTGATCAACCCCTATGCGTCCGTGACCCTTCGTGATGCGATTAAGGCAAATCCTGGGTGGCTGGGTACTACTCAGACCATGAGCTTCCTCACCCACACTGATGTCGATGTTTATGTGAAACACGCCGGGGATGAGGCCTACTCGATCAAGCTGGATGAGCAGCAGAGGGCCTGGGTGGATGAGCTACTGGAAAGGGATGTCATCGAGACTTCTTTCAACGATGTGTTCTTCAGTGGGGGCGACTCCCGGGATCCGTCCAAAGCGGGTATTCTCGGTGCCATTGTCGGGTCTCTGCTGACGATGTTCGTGACCCTGATACTTTCCTTCCCGATCGGCGTGGCAGCGGCTATCTATCTGGAAGAGTTTGCCCCGCAAAACAGGTTCACCGATTTTATTGAGGTCAACATCAACAACCTGGCGGCTGTCCCGTCAATTATTTTCGGTCTGCTGGGTCTGGCGGTGTTCATCAACCTTTTCGGCATGCCGCGGTCTGTTCCGACGGTCGGTGGCCTGGTACTGACCCTGATGACACTGCCGACCATCATCATATCGAGCCGCGCCGCGATTAAGAGTGTGCCGCCATCGATCCGGGAGGCGGCTGAAGGCATCGGCGCCTCCCGGATGCAGGTGGTTCTGCACCATGTATTGCCTTTGGCCATGCCGGGTATGCTCACCGGCTCAATCATCGGTATGGCCCAGGCGCTCGGAGAGACCGCGCCGCTGCTGCTGATTGGTATGGTCGCGTTCATCGTCGACGTGCCGGACGGCTTCTTCGACTCCGCAACCGTATTGCCCGTGCAGGTGTTCCTGTGGGCAGGCAGCCCCGAGCTGGCCTTTATTGAGCGTGCATCAGCCGCCATTATGGTGCTGTTGACCTTCCTGATCAGTATGAATGCACTGGCGATCTGGATGCGCAAGCGTCTTGAACGCCGGTGGTGAGGAGATTCCAATGAATAGCATTAACCCGACGATTACCGGTGAGGCGTCTCAGCCCGAAGGGGCGGCCATCCCGGTTCAGGAAGAGAAACCGGCGGAAACCATCATCGAGGAAGGCAAAACCGTCGGCAAACCGTTCTCTGGCGATCCGAAGTTCAAACTTCGGGATGTTGACGTATTCTATGGTGACACCCGTGCGATCAAGAAAATCAGTCTGGATATTTCCCGCAATGAGGTCATCGCCTTTATCGGGCCTTCAGGCTGTGGTAAATCCACTTTCCTGCGTTGCCTGAACCGCATGAACGACAGTATTGATATCTGTCGTGTGAAGGGGTCCTTGCAGCTGGACGATCATGACATCTACGACCCCAAGCGGGATGTGGTTGAGCTGCGCGCCCGGGTTGGCATGGTGTTCCAGAAGCCGAACCCCTTCCCGAAGTCGATTTACGACAACGTAGCCTACGGCCCGCGCATTCACGGCCTTGCCAACCGCAAGTCCGATCTGGACGAGATTGTCGAGAACAGCCTGCGCAAAGCGGGCCTGTGGGAAGAAGCAAAGGATCGCCTGGACGCGACCGCAACCGGCATGTCCGGTGGCCAGCAGCAGCGTCTGTGTATCGCCAGGGCCATTGCTGTCAGCCCGGAGGTGATCCTGATGGATGAGCCCTGCTCCGCGCTGGACCCCATCGCGACCGCCAAGGTGGAAGAGCTGATCGCAGAGATGTCGGAGAGCTACACAATTGTTATTGTGACGCACTCCATGCAGCAGGCGGCCCGGGTATCCCATCGCACGGCTTACTTCCACCTCGGGCACCTGGTGGAGGTGAACGAGACCAACAAGGTATTTACCTCGCCGGAACATGAACTGACCGAGTCCTACATCACCGGCCGTTTCGGCTGATTCCGGACCTGGGGAATATTGGAGAACAACAGTATGCCTACGAAGAAGGACGACGTTTACGGAGATCACATCTCCAACAAGTTCAATGACGAACTGATGGCGCTCAAAACCGAGTTTCTGAAAATGGGCGGCATGGTAGAAGCCCAGGTTGGGAATGCCATTCAGGCCCTGGTGGACGGCGACGGCCATCTGGCCGACGAAGTCCGCGCCAACGACAAGAAAGTCGACCGGATGGAAGTAGAGATTGACGAAGAGGCGACACTGATTATTGCCCGCCGTCAGCCTACCGCCCGGGATCTGCGCCTGGTGATCTCGGTCATCAAGATGGTGGCTGATCTGGAGCGTGTGGGCGATGAGGCCAAGAAGATCGCCAAACTGGCCATCAAACTGACCGAGGAAGGGCAGGCCCCCCGCGGCTACGTGGAAGTCCGTCATATCGGCGCCCACGTACTCAGCATGCTCCACGAAGCCCTGGATGCCTTCGCACGTCTGGACTCCGGGCAGGCCCTGCGGATCATGAAGGAAGACAAGCGGGTCGACGAGGAGTATCAGGCGGCGGCCCGCACCCTGCTGACCTTCATGATGGAAGATACCCGCAACATCTCACGGTGCATGTCGGTCATGTGGGTGCTTCGTGCCCTGGAGCGGATCGGTGACCACGCCTGCAATATCGCCGAGAACGTGATCTTCATGGTCAAGGGCGAGGACGTTCGTCATACGCCGGTGGAAGAGGCCGAAAGAGTCGTCGGTCGCTGATCGGTTAAACATCGGAGTTAGGACTTCGTCCAGTCAAAGCTGGGGTCGAAATTGGGGTCAGATGAAAGCTTTCATCTGACCCCGTGTTCATGACCCCGTGTTCATGACCCCGTGTTCATTCAGGCCTGCTTCATCTTGTCGGTATACGGCGGCCACCCCAGCGGCTTGCCGGCCAGGACGTGCAGGTGAATGTGGAACACCGTCTGCCCGGAATTCTCCCCGCAGTTCATGACCACCCGATAGCCGTCATTCGCAAAACCCTGTTCCCTGGCTATCTTCGCTGCCACCAGATACAGATGCCCGACCAGTTCGCGGTCGGCTTCCGTCAGGTCGTTGATGGTGGCGATGGCCTTTTTCGGGATCACCAGAAAATGCACCGGCGCCTGGGGATTGATGTCATTGAACGCCAGGCTGATGTCGTCCTCGTAAATAATGTCGGCGGGGATTTCCCGGTTGATGATCTTGGTGAAAATCGTCTCTGACATGGTGGCTCCTTTCTGGTTGTACGGATTTTCGCGTTCGGGTTTTAAAGCCGGTTCAGGCCCGGAATCCGGGCGGTGACCTGTTTTAGCATAGGCGGCAACTCTTCATCGATACCCATGGCGTAGCGGGCAACCCGGTTACGGGCGAAGGGCAGGGCGCGGGCGGCGCCGAGGCCGAGGTTCCGGAGCAGGTGCACAGGCGGAACCCGGTTGCTGAACAGATGGTAGAACATATCCATGGTCAGCATCATCCGGCGGTTGGCCGGACGGCGCTGCTGCTCGTACTGATCCAGCCATTTCCGGTCAGCCAGGTCGTCGCCGGCGCGCCTGGCTTCCCTGAGCACGCCTTGCAGTGCCTGGGCGTCCTGGAAGCCGAGGTTTACGCCCTGGCCCGCCAAGGGATTGATGGTGTGGGCCGAGTCACCGGCCAGAACCACCCTGCCCGCGAAATAGTGCCGGGCGTGCTGCCGGGCAATGGGAAAAGAGGCCCGGGCGTCGATGTGGGTCAGCGGTGGCAGGCGCGATGGGAAGGCCGACTGAATTTCGGCCATCAGTTCGTCGTCCTCCAGTGCCTTCAGGCGGGCCAGTTCATCGGGTGCATCGTACCAGACCAGCGAGCCCCAGCTTTCGCCTGGGTGCGCCGGGCCGGCACTGTGCAGCGGTAGGAAGGCCCGGGGACCGGAGGGGTGGAAGCCCTGCCAGGTAATGTCCTCAACCGGACCCTGATAGCGCACGGAGATCACCATGGCCTGCTGGCCATACTGGTTCCGGGTGGTGCCGATGCCGGCGAGATCCCGGACCCGGGACTGGGCGCCATCAGCGCCGATCACCAGGGCTGCGGTGAGTTCGCGACCGTCATCCAGGGTAACGGTGGCCGATTCGCCGGCCTGGCCCAGCGATGAAATGCCGTGTCCGTAAATCAGGGTCACCCGCGGTTCCGCCTCCGCAGTCTGCCGGAGCGCCTGCTGGGTTACCGGGTTCTCGACGATATGGCCGAGATGCTGGGCGCCCAGTTCCGTCGCGTCGAATTCAACTGCAATCAGTTTCCGGGGCACGAGGTTTTGAAGCGGATACCGGGTTTCATCCCAGACCGCAAGCCGCTGGTAGGGCGTTGCCCGCATGTTCAGGATTTTGTTCCAGGCATGGATGCTCCGGAGGTAGCGCTCACTACCGGCGCTCAGGGCGGATACTCGGATATCCGGGCTGGCTTGCGGATCGAAGACCGGCGGGGGAGCACGATCAACCAGGGCGACACTGAAGCCACTCTGGCCGAGGCCAGTGGCCAGGGCGGCACCGACCATGCCGGCGCCAACAACTACAATATCAAAGGCTTGAGTCATATCGGTTTCCTGT
Source organism: Halomonas sp. (assembly GCA_002707215.1). Lineage (GTDB taxonomy): Bacteria > Pseudomonadota > Gammaproteobacteria > Pseudomonadales > Oleiphilaceae > Marinobacter. The sequence continues at coordinate 10,785 of PAKW01000018.1, read as the reverse complement.
CTGATGCCCTCAGTTTACGCGATGACGGTGGTCAGACAAGAGGCCTGGATCAAGCCGGCATGAAACGTGTCAGTACCCAGCCATCCCGGACACCCGTTGTTTCGCGGCGTGTTCGGGCCGGCGGCGATTTTTGACCAGCCAGGCGGGCTTCTGGGCTCCGGGTTTGGTAAAGCCCTGGTTCAGGATCATTGGCTGAACCAGAGTCAGAAAATCCGCTGTTTTCATGTGAACCGATTCGGTATGGCTGCCGGCCGCGAAAGCGAGTTCGGGCTGTTCGGTCAGGGCCTCGGCGCAGTACACGGTCATGCCGAACAGGTTGCCAAACGGCGGCATGGCGCCCACTTCACAATCCGGAAACCGGTCCTGGAATTCCTGTTCACCGGCAAGATCAAGAAAGTCGGTCTCAAGAATCCGGGACAGCCTGTCCCAGCGGATGCGCCAGGTAGCCGGCATTACCAGCATGGCCATTTTGCCATCCAGCTCGATAATCACGGTTTTGACGACACGGTCGCCGGCAATCCTTACGTGATGGGACAGTTCCTGGGCGGTAAACGCAGGGGGGTGGGAGAGGCACATATATTCCACGCCTGCCACATCAAGGAACTCCTTCAACTGCTGTACCGGCATAGTGACCACCTCCTACCAGCAATGACAGCGTTCCGGAGCCTGCGGTTGTTGGCTTGCCGGGCCCCGATGGCCTGGCGGGGCCGGAAAACCCCGCCATTAATGGTCAGCTTAGTTGAGGCTGCGCAGTTTGCGAGTAACCGGATGTATCAGTGCGAACCGGTTCACTCGTTCTTGTAGAGATGAACGTCGCGCTGTGGGAATGGGATTGTCAGGCCTTCCCTGTCAAAGGCTTTCTTCACCCGCTCGTGCATGTCCCAGTAAACCGGCCAGAGGTCGTCGGTTTTGGTCCAGGGCCGGACGATGATATTGACCGAGTTGTCGCCCAGCGAACCCACCGATATTCTCGGCTCCGGCTCAGGCAGCACCCGTTCGTCCTCGTCCAGAAGCTGCTTGATCACGGCCCGGGCCTTATCGATGTCATCGCCGTAGGCAATGCCAAAGGTCATGTCGCAACGGCGGGGGTCGTAGTAGCTGACGTTCACCAGCGGAGCGTTGGACAGGCTGCCGTTGGGAATGACGATGCGGCGGTTATCGAAGGTGTCGACAATCGTGTAGAGGATGGTAATTTCCCGCACGGCACCGAGATATCCCTGAGCATCAATGGTNTCNCCAACCTTGAACGGTTTGAAGATCAGGATCAGCACGCCGCCGGCGAAGTTGCCNAGGCTGCCCTGAAGGGCCAGNCCCACCGCCAGGCCNGCCGCACCGATGATGGCAATGAACGAGGTCGTGGCGATGCCGACCATGGAGGCAACAGAGATGAACAGCAGAATCTTGAGGATCGCGCCAATCAGGCCGCAAAGGAATTTATTAAGTGTCGGATCCTTTTTGCCCAGTTTGTTGTCGAGCACACCGACAAACCGGTTGATCAGCCAGAGGCCGACCACCAGGGTGATGATGGCCAGCACCACTTTTGGTGCATAAGTCATAATCAGGGTCATCGCCTGATTGATCAGCTCTGCAGCGCGTCCATCAGCCCCAAGCAGGTCTTCCATAGTGGACTCCTTGTTCATTGGTAGTTTTTCACAAGTGTCGGATTATCGGAAAAATCCGGCGACAACCTGATTCGTCTGTATCTCACATGACAGAAAAACCGGGCGGGCGTGTATCGCAACCGGCCTTTTCTGGTAGAGGGTTACGCAACCGAACCGGCTCTGGCCCAGTCCAGAATTGTTTCCGGGCCCCCGCGGACAAGAATTCGACCCTCTTTCCGGCTTAGCTGGTAGTCATACATGGGGTCGTAGTAATCCTGCAGCAACGCCTGAATCCAGGCATTGTGGGCTTCTGTCCGGCCACTGGCTTGCTGTTCTGCAAGCGCCTGTTCCATCAGGCTGCGAAGCTGCTGGTGTCGCTCGCCTCCCAGACGTTTACGGATGCGATCAAGGGCGCTGAGCAGATAGTCCCGGAAATTCAGCCAGCCGGCCTCGGCGCCATCCCGGTTGACGTAATCCGCGACCATACCCTCAACATAGTCTTCGCGGATGATGGTAATGCGCTCCTCCAGCGGTTGCTCCAGGATCATCAGGGGTGATTCGGCCATCCTTGCCCTGAGCGATTCGGGCAGGGCGCAGCGACCGACCAGACGGCTCTCGTCTTCCAGATAAACAGACCCGCCAATGAGATGATGAGCCTTAAGCATGGCCACGGCGAGCCGGTTCTCAAAGTCGATCTGGGAGGGTTGCGCAGTAACCTGCCGCCCGAAACTGGAGCCTCGGTGGTTGGCCAGGCCTTCAAGGTCCACCGGATTGGAGAGCTGCTTCAGAACCCGGGTCTTGCCGGTCCCTGTACGACCGCTGAGGATGCGGAATTCGCTGGATTCGATCCGGGCTTCCAGGCTGTCGATCAGGAAGCGGCGCAGGGCCTTGTAGCCGCCTTTTACCAGAGGGTAGTCAATGCCGGCCTCGCGGATCCATTGCTGGGTAAGCCGGGAGCGCAGGCCGCCCCGGAAGCAGAACAGGTAGCCCTCAGGGTGGCGGGCGACAAAGTGTTTCCAGGTTTCAATGCGCTGAGCCCTGGTGTCACCTGAGACCAATTGATGTCCCAGTTCAATGGCCTTGCCCTGGCCCTTTTCCTTGTAACAGATGCCGACCCGATGGCGCTCCTCGTCATTCATCAGAGGCGCATTTTCCGCATTCGGAAAGCTGCCCCGGGCGAACTCCACCGGTGCCCGGACGTCCATCAGGGGCAGGTCATTCAGGAACAGGGAAAGGTAGTCGTCGGTGTCGGGTCTGCTTGCCATTTCAGCGATAAGTCAGTTGTCGAATGGAGGCGGCAGTATAGCGGAAGTGGGTGTTTTCTGCTTGTCGGGCCCTGTTTCCGGCCCACAAAAATAAAGGGCAACCCTGGGGCTGCCCTTTCTCGGAACAGGTCGGCGCATCCTTGCGCATTGGACAACAACCGTGTTGCCAGATCCCTGCGCCACTCCATGGTGCCGGCATCCGAGCCAGCTATCCGAATAATTATCCCTTAAGCGAGGCGTCCCTGTGTCCTTGCCTCTCCCTGCATTCCATGCCGGGGTGCATCCGGTGCGCCATCCCTTTCCCTGTCATCCTTGAAGAAAAGACTATACCAATTGAATGATGACAATCGTGTGAACTGCGCGCCCGCGATAACCCGCGATAAATGGCTCGGGAAGGGTGTTCGGCAATAAAATATGTTTATCAGTGGGTTAGGTTTTCCCAGAGGGTCGGCTAATGCCCCCGCGCACGCGATGCCACTGCAAGATCGCACGCGCCTGTAGGAAATATCTCACAACGATTCGGGTGAATTTCTCAAATCCGGTTTTCCAGCCTTCCGGATGCCGGGCCAGGGGAAGAGCCCGATGGCGATGCCGGCGGCGTCCGCAGCCAGATCGGCCAGGGAAAATTCCCGGTATGGCAGGTGTGCCTGGATGATTTCGATGCCCAGGCCAAAGCCCAGCAGTGCCGGCGCAAACCAGATGGCCCGAAGACCCGGCCAGGAGAGGCGGGTCAGGATGGTGAGCTCAAGGAAGGCGATCAGGTGGTTCACCTTGTCGCTGGAGGAAGAGGGCACGGGGTAAGGGTCATCCGTTGTCGCCAGGAATCCGATGGCCAGCACGGATATCACAAAGGCTACCCGCCACAGTGCGCGATAGTTCAGCAGGCTGGTCAGTCGGTGTTTCAGTGTTGCCATCGGGGAAGTCCCTGGGAGTTGCCGGGCTGTGGGAATGTTGCCAACATGATATGCTTTGCGCCCCGTCATTGTCATGGAAGCGGAGGTCCTGCCAGCGATGCTCAAGGGTAATTTTTTTCGTGGACTGGGCTACCTGGGTGAAGGTTTCCGCCTGATTCGTCAGCCCGGCCTGCGGCTATTTGTCATTATTCCACTGGTTATCAATATCCTGCTCTTTGGGTTGCTGTTCTTCTTCCTGGGCGAGCTTTTTGCCGGCCTGGTTGCCACCGCCATGGGTTGGCTGCCGGACTGGGCCTGGCTCCAGGCAATGGACTGGCTGTTCTGGATTCTGTATGGCGCTGTCATTCTGTTAATGCTGGCGTACGGTTTTGTGATTGTTGCCAACCTCATCGGCTCCCCATTCTACGGATACCTTGCCGAACTGACCGAAAAACACCTGACCGGTCAGGAGGTCAACACCGACGACAGTTGGGCGACGATCATCAAAGACGTTCCACGCACGCTCTGGCGCGAGGTACAGAAAATTCTCTACTACCTGCCCCGTGCCATCGGCCTGCTTATCATCGGTCTGATCCCGGTGGTTAACCTGATTGCAGCCGTTCTGTGGTTTCTTTTCAACAGCTGGATGATGGCGCTGCAGTATGTGGACTATCCCGCAGACAATCATAAGGTCAGTTTCCCGGCATTGCGCCGCTTACTGGGTGATACCCGGTTGACGGCATTGGGCTTTGGCCTGCCGGTGGCATTGGCGGCCATGGTGCCGGTTCTGAACCTGTTTGTGGTGCCGGCGGCGGTGTGTGGGGCCGCGGCTTACTGGGTTCGCGAGAACGGCGCGACCAGAAATTAATTGGTCTGGAGGTTTCTTGGATACATCGGAATTTGTTATCGGTCAGCGTTGGGTCAGCCACAGTGATACCGGCCTGGGGTTGGGGATTGTCACGGACATCTCTGGCCGAAGGGTTACCCTGGGATTCCCTGCTGCCGATGAAGAGCGCACCTACGCAATTGATAACGCGCCGCTTTCCCGCATCATTTATCAGGTCGGGGAGGAAATTGAGACCTTTGAGGGTGAGCGTTATATCGTGCGCGCGGTCGAGGATCTCGGCGGTGTGCTGATGTATCACGCGGAGAATGGCACTGATGTGCACGGAATCTCCGAAGTGAAGCTGGCCGGATCAGTGAACTTCTCGGCCCCGCACCAGCGGCTGTTTGCGGGTCAGTTCGACCGAAACGGCGCCTTTCGTCTGAGGTTCGCCACACTCCAGCATATGAATCGCCTGCGGGGGTCCCCGGCCCGGGGGCTGATCGGTGCCCGTACCCAGCATCTGCCGCACCAGATCTACATCGCCCATGAGGTGGCGAGGCGCCATGCGCCGAGGGTTATGCTGGCAGACGAGGTGGGTCTCGGCAAAACCATCGAAGCTGGCCTGATCCTGCACTACCAGTTTCACACCGGGCGGGCAAAGCGCGCACTCATCGTAGTGCCGGACTCCCTGACGCATCAGTGGCTGGTGGAAATGCTCCGGCGCTTCAATCTGCGTTTTTCGATTGTGGACCAGGGCCGCTACGATGCCTTGAAAGAGCAGGAAAGCGATGTCGATGCGCTGGTGAACCACATCTTCGGCGGCGATGACCCTGTCAATCCCTTCGAAAGCGACCAGCTGGTGCTGTGCAGTCTCGACTTTCTGATGGACAGCCCGCAGGCCCGGGAAGATGCCCTGCGGGCTGAATGGGACCTGATGGTGGTGGACGAGGCTCATCATCTGGCCTGGGCCCCAGGGCAAGCCAGCCCCGAATACCAGATTGTGGAAGAACTTTCGGCGATCAGTCGTGGCCTGTTGCTGCTGACGGCGACACCGGAGCAGGTTGGCGTCGCCAGTCACTTTGCACGGTTGCGATTACTGGACCCCGCCCGATTTCACGATCTGGAAGCCTTCCGGAAGGAAGAGCAGCAGTATGAGGCCATCAACGGCGTGGTGTGTCGGCTTCAGGACGAAGGGGTTGATATCAGTGCCGAGGATCGGAAGCGGCTGCGGAACTGGCTGGGGGATGAACTGGACCAGTTGCTGGCCGGTGACGATCCGCGCCAGTCGGTGATCGATGCCCTGCTGGATCGCCATGGCACCGGCCGGGTGCTGTTCCGGAATACCCGGGCGGCGATTCAAGGGTTCCCCGAGCGTCGTCCGGCCCCTACGCCATTGCCATGCCCGGATATCTACGAGGGTCAGGTCTCCGGAATGCAGGGACTGGCGCCCGAGCAGTTGGTGTCTGAGGAACGATGGCTGGCAAACGATCCCCGGGTGGCCTGGCTGGAGAAAAAACTGGCCAGCCTGCGCCCCGCCAAGGCAGTCGTCATCTGTGCCCGCGCCGAAACCGCCATGGCCCTTGAGCGCTATCTTCAGTTGCGCGCTGGTATCCGCAGTGCCGCCTTCCACCAACATCTGAGCCTCATTGAGCGCGACCGGGCGGCCGCCTACTTTGCCGACAGTGAACAGGGCGCCCAGGTATTGATCTGTTCCGAAATAGGCAGTGAGGGCCGGAACTTCCAGTTCGCCCATCATCTGGTGCTGTTTGATCTGCCCGCCAATCCGGATCTGCTCGAACAGCGCATCGGGCGTCTGGACCGGATCGGCCAGACCGACGCCATTGATATCCATATTCCTTACCTGCAAGGGACCAGCCAGGAAGTTCAGTTCCGGTGGTTCCACGAAGGTTTGAATGCCTTTGCCGAAAGCTGTGCGGTTGGCGTGGCGGTTCAGGAGGCTGTCCGGAGTCTATGGCAGAAGGCCATCGAGGGTGACACCGATGCCACTGATGAGCTGGTCAGGGCCACGGCTGAAGAGTCGAAGCGTCTGAAAACGCTGCTCCAGAATGGCCGTGATGCGCTGATTGAACTCAATTCCTGCCGCCGGGATGTGGCTGAAGATCTGATTGCCGCCATTGAGGAAGAAGAAGGCGAGGTCCGGGTTCGTGATTACATGATGGAGGCCTTCGACATTCTCGGGGTGGATGTGGAAGACCACGCTGATCATTCCGACATTCTCCGCCCGGGTGAGCAATATCAGGCCGGTCACGTGGCCGAACTGCCGGAAGACGGCATAACGGTGACCTGGGATCGCCGGAATGCCCTGGAACGGGAAGATCTGGCCTTTATGAGCTGGGAACACCCGATGGTGACCGGAGTGATGGATTCGGTCACCAGTTCCGGCCTGGGCAAGGCAGCGCTCGCCAGTCTTTCGGTCAAGGCGCTGCCTGCGGGTACCCTGCTGATGGAGGCGCTGTTTACCGTGCACTGTCCGGCACCGGAAGCCCTGCAGCTGACCCGCTATCTGCCGGTCTCGCCATTGCGGTTGCTGGTGGACGTGAACGGCAAGGAGCTGTCGGGTGCGCTGCCCCACGACCGGTTGAACGACCTGTGCTCAAACATTCGCCGGCGCACGGCCCAGGCCATCGTGCCCCAGATTCGTCCGCAGGTTGAAACCATGGTGGATCATGTGGAACGGCTTTCGGAGCCTCATCTGGAACCCCTGAAGGCCCAGGCGCTTGAGCAGCTCGCCGCCAGCTTCGGGCCGGAAATCCGCAGATTGGAAGCGTTGCAGAAAGTGAATCCGGCGATCCGGGCAGAGGAAATCGACTTTTTCCGAAACCAGTTCGGGGCGGCGAGGGATGCCATAGGCCATGCCAGCCTGGCGCTGGAAGGTATTCGGGTGATCGTAACCGCCTGAGTCAGCCTGTGACAGGCGTAACTGGCTGACTGTGCGGCATTTGCTGGTCAGCCATCCGCTGATGCGGTACGGTGAACCTAACAAATTGTAGTCTTCAACATTCCTGAACCATGGATGACAGAGAGAACCTATGATGACTTTCATTCTGCTTGTAGTGGCACTGGCCGGCCTGTTGATTGTGATGCGGCGCGAGTCCGGTGCAACGTCCGCCATTGGTGTGATGGCAGGGGTTGGTTTGCTGTCCCTGATCCTTGCCTCCGGTTGGCTGGCGCTGGTGCTGTTTATCGGTGCTGCGGCAACAGCGGCCGCAGGCTTGCCAGGCTTCCGCCAGAGCTGGCTGACACCCCGCATTTTCGCGATGTTCAAGAAAGTCGCGCCCAAGGTTTCGGATACCGAGAAAGTCGCCCTGGAAGCGGGCACTGTGGGCTGGGATGGCGAACTGTTTACCGGTCGTCCGGACTGGCACAACCTGCTGGTTAACCGCTATACCGGCCTGAGCGAGGAAGAGCAGGCTTTCGTGGACAATCAGTGCACCCAGGCAATCTCCATGTGCAACGCCTGGGATGTGGCCTTTGAAAGGGCAGACCTGCCGAAGGAGCTGTGGGATTTCCTCAAGAAGGAAAAGTTCTTCGGCATGATTATCCCGAAGGAATACGGCGGCCTGGAATTCTCGGCCAAGGCCCAGACAGCGGTTCTGCAAAAACTGGCTGCGAACGAATCCCTGATGGTGTCGGTAGGCGTACCCAACTCTCTCGGCCCGGGTGAGTTGCTGGTCAAGTACGGGACCGACGAACAGAAGACGCATTACCTGCCTCGCCTGGCCGATGGCCGTGAGATTCCCTGTTTCGGCCTGACCGGCCCCCGCGCCGGCTCCGATGCAACCTCACTGCCGGACACTGGCATCGTGTGCAAGCAGGAAGTGGACGGCAAGGAAGTGGTGGGAATCCGGCTCAATTTCGAGAAGCGCTGGATTACCCTGGCACCCATCGCCACGGTTGTCGGCCTGGCCTTCCGGATGTTTGATCCGGACGGGTTGCTGGGCGACACCAAAGACTATGGTATTACCTGCGCCCTGATCCCCCGGGACACCAAGGGTATGGAAATCGGACGCCGCCACTGCCCGATCGGCAGCCCGTTCCTGAACGGACCGATCAAGGGTGCTGACGTATTCATCCCACTGGACTATATCATCGGCGGCGTGGAGATGGCGGGCCAGGGCTGGCGCATGCTGGTTGAGTGCCTGTCGGTTGGCCGCTGTATTACCCTGCCTTCCGGTGCCGCCGGTGCGGCTGCCTACTCGGTCGGAACCGCCGGTGGCTTTACCCGGATCCGCCGCCAGTTCAACACGCCGGTTGCGGATATGGAAGGTGTGCAGGAGCCTCTGGCCCGCATTGCCGCCAAGACCTATATCGCTCAGGCGGCGGTTAACCACACCGCCAACATGATCGATAAAGGAGAGAAGCCGGCGGTGCCGTCTGCAATTCTCAAGTATCACCTGACCGAATTCCAGAGGAGTGTCCTAACTGATGCCATGGATGTCCACGGCGGCAAGACGGTGACCCTCGGCCCCCGCAACTATCTGGGTATCGGTTTCAGCGGTGCAGCCGTTTCGATCACCGTTGAGGGTGCCAACATCATGACCCGCAGCCTGATGATCTTCGGGCAGGGTGCGGTCCGCTGTCATCCCTACGTGCTCAGGGAGCTGGCGGCCAAGGATAACGATGATATCAAGGCGTTTGACGATGCTATCTTCGGCCATGCCGGCCTGATTTTCGGCAATGCCGCCCGCGCCTTTACCCAGGCGCTGGGTCTTGGTCGTGCGGATGTGCCGTTCGACACTGCCAGCCGCAAATACGCCCAGGCGGTGGCCCGCTTCAGTGCAGCCTTCGGCCTTTGCTCCGATGCCGCCATGACCACCCTGGGCGGCGAGCTGAAAATGCGCGAACTGATCTCGGCACGGCTGGGAGATATGTTGTCCAACCTGTACCTGGCCTCCATGGTGCTGAAGAGCTGGCACGAGACTCAGCCGGTGCAGGGCGAGAGGGAAGTGATGGAGTACAGCCTCAGTCTGCTGATGCACCGTACTGAAAACGCTCTGGATGAGTTTCTGCAGAACCTGCCGAATCGCGCAGTGGCGTTGGTTCTGCGGGGCGTCACCATGCCGCTGGGTCGCCGTTGGGATAGCCCCCATGACGACCTCTCCCGCAAGCTGGCCCGGGCAATCTCAACTGACACGCCGATCCGTAACAAGCTGATAGCGGGCGTATGGACCAGCAATGGTGAGGGTACCGTGGAAAACCCGGTTGCCCGCTACAATGGTCTGTTGAAGGACTACGACAAGGCAGAGCAGTTGTACCGGAAGGTGACCAAGGCCTATGCCAGGGGCGAGCTGCCTATGACGGCGCTGCACCCCGAAGAGCGGTTTGAAGCCGCCCTGGAAGCCGGTGTCTACACCGGGGAAGAGGCCGACTTCATGCGCCAGTACGAAGCCGTGGTGCTGGAAATGCTGACTGTGGACGACTTCCCGTTTGATGCCTTTGCGCACAACAAGAAGTCTGTGATTGACCACAACCCTGCCTGACCGGAGACATGCCCTGACATGTGGTTGTCTTTTTTTGCAGTAAGTGTTGGCGCCGTGATCGGCGCCAACCTTCGTTGGGCCCTGGGGTTGTGGCTGAATACCACCTACCATGCAATTCCTTACGGTACGCTGGTCGCCAACCTCAGTGGTGGCTGGCTGATCGGCCTGATGATTGGCTACTTCAGTCATGGCACCACATTGGCGCCGGAATGGCGGCTGTTCGCCATCACCGGTCTGTGTGGTGCACTGACGACTTTTTCCACTTTTTCTCTCGAGATGTTTGCCGCGATTCAGGACGGTAAATGGGCCATGGCCATCATCGGTATCCTGGCTCATGTGGTCGGCTCCATCCTCATGACTGCGCTGGGAATTTACACCTTTAGCCTGTTGAAGGGGTGATGGGTACCACTACCTACATAAAATCTCGAAAATACCCTTGGCAAGCTTCGGATTCAGGAGTAGAGTTGGGCTGGTAGGAAAGATTCAGCAAAGCATTTCATGAATAAGACGTACCTCCGCAGTTCGTAGTGACCGTCCTGTTTTTGATTCCGCGAGTTCTGTATTTCCGCAAAACGCCGACCTTGCACCACGAGAGTGTGCGGCGGCAGATAATATGATTGATTTCAGGAAGTTTAAGTATGTCTACTACTACCGGTACTGTTAAGTTCTTCAACGAAGCAAAAGGCTTTGGCTTTATCA
>PAKW01000017.1 GCA_002707215.1 Halomonas sp. | reverse complement strand
AGGACCTGTCTTTCGAATCGCCCAACTCTCCAACTGTGTTTCAGGAGCAGTGGAAGCCGCAGGTTAACCTGGATCTGAATACCTCCCACAATAAGGTCAGCGACAACCAGTACGAGGTTGTGCTTTCCCTGACTGTCACCGCGAAAGTCGGCGAGAAGGTTGCTTACATCGTCGAGATCCAGCAGGGCGGCGTGTTCCTGGTTCAGGGCATTGAAGGCCAGCAGTTGGGTCAGATGCTCGGTGCCTACTGCCCGACTATCCTGTTCCCCTATGCCCGCGAAGCCATCGACGGCATCGTGAACAAGGGCAGCTTCCCGGCTCTGATGCTGGCGCCGGTGAACTTTGACGCTATCTATGCCCAGGCGCTGAAGCGCAAGCAGGAAGAGGCAGCGGGTGAGGCGAAGGAAGAGCAGCAGACTCACTGAGGCTGGCACTTTCCGAATACGGGGTCAGATGAAAAGGGGTCAGATGAACTTTTCATCTGACCCCTTTTCATCTGACCCCAACTTCACACTGCTCCGTTGAACCCCAACTGTCGCCAGGCTTCGTAAACCACCAGGGCCGTGGTGTTGGAGAGGTTCAGGCTGCGGCTCTCCGGGCGCATGGGAACCCTGAGGCGATGTTCCGGCGGCAGGCCTTCACGGATACCGGTAGGCAGGCCCCGGGTTTCCGGGCCGAACATCAGGAAGTCGCCGTCCTGGTAGCTCACTTCATGGTAGGGGTGACTGCCTTTGGTGGTCAGCCCGAACAGGCGTTCCGGCTGCTCGCTGGCCAGAAAACCCTGGTAGTCCTTGTGAATCTTCACCCTGGCGTACTCACTGTAGTCCAGTCCGGCCCGCCGCACCTGCTTGTCTTCCAGGTTAAAGCCCAGAGGTTCGATCAGATGCAACTGGCAGCCGGTGTTGGCGCACAGCCGGATGATGTTGCCGGTATTCGGCGGTATCTCCGGCTCGTACAGCACCACGTGGAGCATGAAGTCTAGCGTTCGACAGCCAGGGCAACGCCCATACCGCCGCCGATGCACAGGGTCGCCAGGCCCTTGTGAACATCACGGCGAACCATTTCATGCAGCAGGGAGACCAGGATACGGCAACCGGAGGCGCCGATGGGGTGGCCCAGGGCAATGGCGCCGCCGTTAACGTTTACCTTGCTGGTGTCCCAGCCCATGTCGCGATTTACCGAAATGGCCTGGGCGGCGAAGGCTTCGTTGGCTTCCACCAGGTCCAGATCATCAACGCTCCAGCCGGCGAGCTTCAGGCAGCGCTGGCTGGCGGGAATCGGGCCGGTACCCATGATGGTGGGATCTACCCCTGCGTTGGCGTGTGCCTTGATGGTGGCCAGTGGCGTGAGTCCCAGTTCTTTGGCTTTTTCCGCGCTGCACACCATCACCCCAGCCGCTCCGTCGTTCAGTGACGAGGCGTTGCCGGCGGTGACGGTGCCGTCTTTTTTGAAAGCCGCACGAAGCTTGCCAAGTCCCCCGGCAGTCACGCCGTCGCGGGGGCCTTCGTCCCGGTCAACCATGACCGGATCGCCTTTGCGCTGGGGGATGGAGACCGGAATAACCTGGCCATCGAAGTAGCCGGCTTCGCGAGCGGCGACGGCTTTCTGCTGGGAGGCGGCGGCAAATTCGTCCTGCTCTTCACGGCTGATACCGTATTTTTCTGCGACATTCTCGGCGGTAATGCCCATGTGATAGTCGTTGAACGCGTCCCAGAGGCCATCCTTGATCATGGTATCCACCATGGACCAGTCACCCATGCGCTGGCCGTTCCGGCTGTTGGGCAAAACGTGGGGCGCCTGGCTCATGCTTTCCTGGCCACCTGCAATTATCATCTCGGCATCGCCGCAGCGAATGGCCTGTGCCGCCATATGGACCGCTTTGAGGCCGGAGCCGCACACCTTGTTGATGGTCATGGCGGGCGCCGATGCGGGAATGCCGGCGTTGATGGCGGACTGGCGGGCCGGGTTCTGGCCGCAGCCAGCGGTAAGGACCTGGCCAAGAACCACTTCGTTGATCTGGTCACCGGCGACCCCCGTTTCCTCCAGGAGTGCCTTGATGACGGCGGAACCGAGCTGGTCTGCGCGCAGGCTGGAAAGGCCTCCGCCAAAGGTTCCGATAGCTGTACGGCGGGCGGCAACAATAACGACATCACGCATGGGAATTCTCCGGGTCAATGGCGCGCGCGGGCCTGGGCCCTGCGCGTGCAGAATTGAAAGCTGCCAGCATTGTATCCCGAAATCGGCGGTTGGCCAAAGTTAGCGGGCGGCGAACGCCGGGGCCAAGCTACATATTCAGGCTGCGGCCGCCATCGACAGCGACAATCTGCCCGGTAATGAACGGCGCGTCGCAGATCAGAAAGGCGATGGTTCCGGCAATATCATCCGGGTTGCCGGTGCGGGCCAGCGGGGTTTTATCGAGAATCGACTGTTGCTGGGATTTATCCATTTCGCCGTTGCCCTCCGGCCAGAGAATGGCCCCCGGCGAAACGCCGTTCACTCGCACATCCGGTGCCAGATCCTTCGCCCAGGAATGTGTCAGGGCGGCCAGGCCGGCCTTGCTGGCGCAGTAAAGCGGGTGGTTGGCAAGGGGCCTTTCGCTGTATATGTCGATCATGTTGACCACACTGCCTCCGTTTTCCCGCAGCGCAGGAAGGCAGGCCTGAAGCAGAAAGAACGGAGCCCGGAGGTTGGTGTGCAGGACGGTGTTCCAGTCCTCCCCGGTAGCTGCTTCTGTCGGGTTGGCGTAGAACACCGAGGCATTGTTTACCAGTGCGTCGAGTCGGTCCCACGGGGTAATGGCCTCGCTCGCCAACCGGTTCACATCGCCAGTCAGGCTGAGATCAGCCTGAACCGCATAAGCGGAACCCGGGCGCTCCCGGTTAAGGCCTTCAACCAGCTCCCGGGCCTGCTGTTCCCGGCTCCGGTAGTGAACCACCAGATTCCAGCCCCTTTGATGCAGTGTCTTCGCCGTTTGCGCACCAAGACGATGGGCAGCGCCGGTAATCAGTGCAACGGGAGCGGTGGCGGGCATGGTGGTTCCTCAGGAGTTAGCGGTGACTACGGTTTCGCGAATGCGCTTCAGGCGTTCATTTCGGATGGCACTGCCCAGCGCCTTACCTTTGTAGCCCTGTGCGAGGAGGGTTTTGGGATCTACGCCGGTTGCTGCTCTTGATGCTGCCCGAAGCAGGCTCAGTGTGCCTGACTCGCCGGATAGGGCACACTCAAGAATGCTCAGAAGTTGCCAAAAACGCTCCGGGCGGCGCCAGAAATCGGCCTTATTGAGCAGGTCCAGCAAGGTTTCGGCGTCCGGCCGTTGCGGGTCGATATTCCGGATCGGCGGTATAAAGGCTGTGACCAGTCGTGCCAGGTTCTGGCAGTCATTCGGGGCTTTCAGGGTTTTGGCTCGTGCCACGGCTACGGACTCGTCCAGCGGCGAGAGCAGGGCCGCGAAGCGCTCTTCCGTGCTGGCATCGGGTTTTTCCTGGATGCAACGAATTGCTCGCATTGCCATGGGAAATTCCGCTGATGGAGCGAGTTCCGGAATCAGCACGCCAAGAGCTCCGCAGTCACGGAGCACTTCAAAGAACGCCTCTGGCGCCTGTTCGTGCAGGGCCCGCTGGAATTCCTGCCAGACCCGCTCTGGCACCAGGTGGTTTACTTCACCGGCATCCACCATGTTCTGCATCAGGGCCATGGTCTGGTCGCACACAGTAAATCCCAGTGGCCGGAAGCGGGCTGCGAAGCGGGCGGTGCGCAGGATTCGTAAGGGGTCTTCGGCGAACGCCTCCGACACATGGCGGAGCTTGCGATCCTCAATGTCACCCCGGCCATGGAAGGGGTCTACCAGATCGCCACCTTCGGTTTTCGCTATGGCGTTGATGGTCAGATCACGTCGCTTCAGGTCCTCTTCCAGGGTGACATCCGGTGCGCTGTATACGGTAAAGCCATGGTAGCCATGTCCCTGCTTGCGCTCGGTACGGGCCAGCGCGTATTCCTCCCGGGTTCCCGGGTGCAGGAATACCGGAAAGTCTGCCCCCACCTGTTTGAAGCCTTTGGCAAGCATTTCTTTTGGCGTAGCGCCCACCACGACCCAGTCCCGGTCCTTGACCTCAAGGCCGAGCAATTCGTCGCGAACAGCACCACCAACCAGATAGGCCTGCATGAAATGTCTGATTCCTTTCGAGAAGTGTGTGCGGGGATTATCCGGTTTGGGTGGTAGGTTCGCAAATGCGCGGGCGGGGAGAAGCAAGAATGGGGTCAGATGAAAATTTCATCTGACCCCATTTTCATCTGACCCCAATTTCAGTTTCTGATCAGAATGCGGTACCAAGTTCCAGCGCTGCACCGACATCGGCTGCGCTGTACAGGGCGCCGAGGTCCAGGCGGGCGCCCAGGATGTTCAGGCCGAGACCGGCGGTGAACTGGGTTTTTTCCTCGATGCCGTCGTTGTCCTCGTTGCTGGCCAGGTTGTGGCGTACCCCGGCACGCAACTGGGCATAGCGGAAGGCATCGAATTCAGCGCCCAGTGCCACCCACTGGGTGTCGTCTTCAAAACCAAAGGCTTCCTTCCGGGTCAGATCAATTTCTGCGGTAACGACATGGTACTCGCTCTTATGGGCAATGCCGGCGGTGACCATCGGGTTAAGTTCGAGGGTCCGGACTTCTTCGCCCAGTGCCGGACGGCTGGCTGCGGAATCCAGCTCCATGGGGATGAGGTTTTTCACCACGATGCCGGCGTTCCATTGTTGTTCTTCACCGAAGGCATAGGCGGCGCCGATATCCATATTGAAGCCGCTTTTGTCGGTCTGGTATTGATCNCCGTCGAAGTCGTTNTCCTCGAAAGCAGAGACNCTCTCGGTGTACTGGAATGTTCTCAGTTCCACGTATTTCGGGGACAGTCCCANNTGAAACTTATTNCCACTGNGGAGTTCAAACTGGCGTGCGAAGGAGATTCCGACTTCCCCGACTGCNGANGCCAGGATTCTGCCTCGTGAGGTCAGGTCCAGGGTGCCGTCCGGATTGGTGAGCTGGTCAATCGCAGTGTCGACATCCTGTGCATTCGCGGCATTGGCAATATCATCGAGCAAGCTCGTGTCCCGGCCAGAAACCTCGCCGCGAACAGTCGCCGTCAGGTTGGCATTGGTAAACACACCAACAGCGAGTGATTTGCCGGGGACCACGAAACCCAGCCCCAGTCCTGCATTTACTCGCATGGTGTCGCTGTCGAAGGCGGTCAGTCTGTCTCGGAGGTCGGCTGCACCGTCCTGAATGGTTTGCGGATTGTCCCTAGTCGGATCGAATCCAGAGACCAGGGATTCAAGGCCATCAATCACACCCTGAATATCATCAACCTGGTCAACCGTTTCTTCCTCGTCGGCGGCCCGGACGTTAACTGACGGAAGCATCAATCCGAAGTCATCATTCCAGCGGTGGTGATCCGCAGCCATCATCGCCGGGTTGTCAGTTGGCGCCGCTGAAGGCGTTGCAACAGCGACCCCGGTGCCGGCCATGGCGAAGGAGCGGGCAGACATAAAAGACTGGGGGCTGGCCAGTGCCGAGGTGGCGGCAATGGAAAGGCCAATGGCTACAGAAAGCCTGGTCAGATGGTGTCCGGTCATGAAAAGTCCTGTCGGGTAAAAAGGCAAAATAGATATTGTGTGGCTGAAAGGTTAATGCAGAACCTTGTCCGGCACATGACGCAAGGGGTAACGGTTTGTTTTCGATGTGTAAACGGAGGCAGGTTTTTGCCGCATGGCACGTGCGGAGATGAGCGTTTTGTGTCGGTTATGCGAAATATCAGTGGTTTAGAAAAACTGGCGTAATTCTTTCATGGCAAACCGGAAATGACGTTTCTTGGAGACAAGCAATGACCCTTCGCTGGATACTGATTCCTCTGCTGGCAACGAGTCTTGCTGCCTGCGCGCCGGTTGGCCGTTATCAGGGTGATGGCGATAAACAGTCCCGGGAGGATACCAGGCTGGAGCCCATTACTGTTCGGGTGAGTGGTCTGGGGACCTATGAGGATGTCGGGTCGGACCGCTCGGACACCCGCAAGCGTCTGATGGCCCGGCGGGCTTCGCAACTGGATGCCTACCGGAACCTGGTTGAGCGGGTATACGGCACCGTGGTTTACGGCAGTTCCACCGTCAATGACTTCGTTTTGCGCAATGACACGTTCCGAACCTATGTTGACAGCTATCTCCGCGGCGCGAAGTTGGTTGCAGTCAACGAGCACAGCGACGGGGTTTTTGAAACGGTTATGGAGCTGAAGCTGGAACCCCGGTTCCGGGCCTGTGTTGCCAAGGTTGCCGATGATCAGGTTCGGGACCTGTGCCCGACCCCCATGCCGCAGGGGAATGACAGCATTGGCGATGTGCAGAGCAAGGGCGTCGATTCCCTGTATTACCTTGAGTGATCGAAAGTTATGAAGCGTTTGTCGTCATTGGTATTGCTGTGCGCCCTGGCCCTGCCGCTGGTGTTTGCCACCGGGGTGCAGGCCGTGGTTCTGGAGGGTGTGGGCCACGCCAGTATCTATAACGGGGATCTTGAGACCGCCCGCGCCGAGGCCCGAAAGGCTGCCATCCGGGATCTTTCTTTGCAGTATGAAGCTCGGGTGAGCACCCACGACACCATGGAAAACGGTGTGATTACCGAATCGCGGATGCGCCTGGCTTCCAGTGCGCGGACACGAAATGTACGGATAATTGACGAGTACCAGAGCGGCAATTTGCTGCGGGTGGTTGTACGGGGTGACATCAGTGAGAGCCGTGGACAGTGCCATGCCGGCGAGTCGAGCCGGCTGAAAAAACAGGTAGCTGTCACGGGTTTTCCGGTGCTCTACCCGGACCAGGCCAGCGTGGGGCGCATCGATGATGCCGGCGAAATCTTGCCGCAACAGTTGCAGCAGCGGTTGATGGAGCAGGGTGGATTTCAGGTCTTTGGCGCTACCACATCACGGATGTTTACCGACCTTCTGAACGCACCCACTGTCTGGCAGGGCAACAACCAGTTGACCAATGTTTTGCAAGTGGCCCGTGAAATGGAGGTTCAGTTTGTGGTCACCGGCGTTATCCGGGATCTGGGTGTGGCTGACCCCTCTGCCTGGGGTACATCGGTTCTGGACAGAATGCAGCGTGGCATTGGTGCGGTGGATCAGCAACGCCGGTTTGCTGCGGATCTTGTCGTGTATGACGGATTCAGCGGCTCCCCTGTCTATCAGCAGGGGTTTGCGATATCAGCCGATTGGGATGCAGGCCCCGGCAGATCAGTCGGCTTTGGTTCGGAAGGATTCCGGAAAACCGCCTATGGCCGGTCTGTAAATGGCGTTATTGAAGAAATGGCGACAGCGGTTACCGAGGCCCTGGCTTGTCAGCCGTTTATGACCCGGATTGCCCGGGTGGATGGGCATTCCGTGACGCTGGAATCCGGCGCGACCGCGGGGCTCAGGCCTGGCGACGAATTGAAGCTGTACCGCAGCACCGCTTACCTGGATTCACCCGGTGCCACGCAGGAACTGAACGATAGCCAGCTTTCTGTAACCCTGGACAGGGTTCAGCCTCAGACCAGCCGCGGAACCATGCCGCAGTTGGGTGGCATCGTGAATATCCAGAGGGATGATATTGCCATTCTGTGGTAGGCGTTGAGCTCGTTCAGTCTGCGGCGTCAGCCAACTCGGCGGCGGCAATATCCCGGATCTTGCCAACCATGGCCCGCAGACCATTGCCTCGGGTGGGGGAAATGTGGCGGAACAGATCCAAGCGCTCGAACAGCTCATCAATGTCGGTTGCCAGCAGGTCCCGTGGGGGTTTCCCGTTCAGGGCTACCAGAATGATGGCAGCCAGGCCACGAACAATCATGGCATCTGAATCAATCAGCAGGTAGAGGCGGCCGCTGGCGTCGTCGTAATGGTGAATCAGCCAGACCTGGCTCTGGCAGCCGTGCACATAGTTCTCTTCAATCCGGGCTTCGTCCGGAAAGGCCGGCAGCTGTTTGCCCAGGTCGATAATATAGGCGTAGCGCTCTTCCCAGTCGTCCAGCAACTCAAAGCCATCCAGAACGTCTTCGAGGGTGGTGTTTTTGCCGAGCGGGTTGTTCAGGAAATCGTCTTTGGTGGCGGTCATGTGATTGCTACTGTTATGAAAACAGGGTCAGATGAATGCGTTCATCTGACCCCATGTTAGCGGTTTGAAGCCTGCGGGGAAAACGGGGTCAGAAGAAGGCTTTCTTCTGACCCCACCTTCAACCTTCACAGCATCCCCAGTTCAAGCTTGGCTTCATCGGTGAGCATGTCGTTGCTCCAGGGCGGATCGAAGGTCAGTTCCACGGTCACCTTGTCGACGTTCGGCACATGTTCGAGCTTGCGCTTGACGTCTTCGGTGATCACCGGCCCCATGCCACAACCGGCAGCGGTTAGCGTCATTCTGACGTACACGTGGTTGCCGTCTTCGGTGCCGTTCTCGATCTTGCATTCGTAGATCAGGCCGAGGTCCACTACGTTAACCGGAATTTCCGGGTCGTAGCAGTTGCGCATCGCTTCCCACACCTGATTTTCGTTGACGGTGCCGTCTTCCGGTGTGTCGAAGCTGCTTTCCAGTGGCTGCTTGCCAAGGGCGTCGGCGTCATGGCCCTCGATGCGGGCAAGGTTGCCGTTGACTGCAACGGTGAAGGTACCACCCAGTGACTGTGTGATGGTCACGAAGGTGTCCGAAGGAATCATGATCTCTGTCCCGGAAGGAACGAGTCTGGCTTCCACCTCGCGTTTGGTCAGGACCACTTCCCGTTCTTGCATGCCCAGACTTGCCTCGCTGTATCCTGTGTTTATTAGTGTGGGGTCAGATGAACTTTTCATCTGACCCCAATTTCATCTGACCCCAATTTCACGCTACGGTAAAACTCTCGCCGCATCCGCACTCGGCGGTCGCATTCGGGTTGCGGAACTGGAACATCGAGTTCACGCCTTCGGTGACAAAATCGATCTCGATGCCGTTCACCAGTGGCAGGTGTTCCTCTTTAACAAAGACGTCAATGCCATTAATGTGAAAAACTCTGTCGTCCGCCGCGGCTTCTTCCACCCACTGGGTTTCGTACTTGAAGCCGGAGCAGCCACTTTTCCTGATGGCCAGCCGGATGCCCTTGGCACCCGGTTTCTTCTCCAGTTGTTTGCGCACGTGTGTAACCGCGCCGGGCGTCATGGTGACGGCCACGGTCGGGGTGAAGACTTCGGCTGTCATGATTCCACCTCCATCAGGCAAACAGGCGCTGGACTTTCTGCAGGGCGGTAAACAATGCTTCCACCTCGTCCAGGGTATTGTAGAACGCAAAGGAGGCCCGGGCTGTACCGGGAACTCCGTAGAAATCCATCAGCGGCATGGCGCAGTGGTGGCCGGTGCGGATGGCGATACCCTGCTGATCCAGCAGGGTACCTATATCACTGGGGTGCAGGCCGGCAATTTTAAAGGACATCACCGGCACTTTCCGTTTTGCGGTGCCAATGATTTCCATGCCCGGAACGGTTTCCACCAGTTGGTTGGCCCGCTCGAGCAGCGCCGATTCCGCGGTTTCCATAGCCTGGCGATCCAGACCCTGGAGATAGTCGATAGCGGCCCCCAGGCCCACGGCTTCAGCAATGGCTGGTGTGCCGGCTTCAAACTTGTAGGGCAGGGTGTTCCAGGTGGTGCGCTCGAACGATACCCGCTCAATCATTTCGCCACCGCCCTGGTAGGGAGGCATCTCCTCCAGCAACTGAGCCTTGCCGTAGAGAACGCCAATGCCGGTGGGGCCAAACAGTTTGTGGGATGAGAACGCGTAAAAGTCGCAACCCAGCGCCCGGACGTCCGGCTGGTAATGGGGTACCGCCTGTGCGCCATCCACCAGGGTGATGATGCCGAGGGCCTTGGCCTGCTCGATCAGCGCCGCCACCGGATTGACCGTGCCCAGCACGTTGGAGACATGGGTTATTGCCAGTATCCGGGTCTTCTCGTTCAGCAGGCTGGTAAAGGATTCCAGGTCCAGCTCACCGTCCGGCGTTATCTGGATGGGCACCACTTTTGCGCCGGTACGCTCGGCAATCATCTGCCAGGGCACAATGTTGGCGTGATGCTCCATGTGGCTGACCAGGATCTCATCGCCGGCTTTCAATCGCGGTGCCAGGCCGTTGGCGACCAGGTTAATGGCTTCTGTGGTGCCGCGGGTCCAGATGATTTCCCGGGTACTTTCGGCGTTCAGGAAGTTGCGAACCGTCTCTCTGGAGCCTTCGAAGGCGACCGTAGCCCGATCCCCGAGAGTGTGGGCACCCCGGTGAACGTTGGCGTGCATTTCCCGGTAATAGCGGTCCATGGCGTCCAGCACGGCCTCTGGCTTCTGGGCCGAGGCGCCATTATCGAGATACACCAACGGCTTTCCGTTCACCTGCTGTGACAGGATCGGGAAGTCCCGGCGAATGGCCTCCACATCGAAGGTCGGGCGCCTGGTTGTGCTTACCACGGACAGATCGGTCATAACCGGTCACGCCTCCTGGAAAGTCTGTTCGAAGAACTGGTTCAGGCGACCCTGAGTCGTTTCCCGAACGGTTTCTACCGGGATCTGCTCCACCAGCTCGTTGATGAAGGCCATGGTGAGCAGGACATTGGCTTCACGCCGGCCGATACCCCGTGAAACCAGGTAGAACAGTGAGATTTCATCAAGCTGGCCGATGGTGGCGCCATGGGCGCATTTTACGTCATCGGCGTAAATTTCCAGCTCCGGCTTGGTGTCGATTTCTGCGCCGTTGGACAGCAGCAGGTTCTTGTTGTTCATATTTGCGTTGGACTTCTGGGCGTCCTGGTGGATATGAATCCGGCCGTTGAAAATCGCGTGGGACTGATCCGCGGCGATGTTGCGATAGGTTTCTTCGCTGTTGCAGCGGGCCGCCACGTGCTCAATGGTGGTGTGGTTGTCGTAGTGCTGTTTGTCCTGGGTTACCACCACGCCGTTGAGCTTGCACTCCGCCCCTTCACCTTCCAGGCGAACCTGCAGGTCGTGCCGGCGCAGGAGGCCGCCGAAGCCAACGCAGTGGCTTTCAAAGCGGGAGCTGCGCTGCTGCAGGACGCCGGTAGCGCCAATGTGCTGAACATTCTCACCCTCCATATTCAGGCGGATGCTGGTGACGTTGGCACCTTCACCAAGGTTCAGCTCGGTTACCGTGTTCACCATGACCGATTCGCTGCCGCCGGAGATATACTCTTCCACCAGGGTGATCTGGCTGTTAGCGCCGGCGTCCACGTAAATGCGCGGGTAGGCAGAGCCACTGGCATCGGCTTGGGTTTCATGAACAATGAACAGTGGCTGGTCCAGAACCGCGCCGGGCTTCAGACGAATCAGCAGGCCATCTTCGAACCGCGCGGTATTGAGGCGGGAGATCTGCACTGACCGGCTATCCAGGGCGTGATCGAGACGCCCGGCCAGCCAGGTGGCGGTGTCGCTGTCCAGATCCTCGAAGCGCTCAATGGTTATGCCATCCAGGTCCGGGTAGTCGCTGGCTTCCGGCATCATGATGCCGTTCAGCAATACTACCTTGTAGCCGGGCACCGCCAGACTGCTGCCGGACTTGCCTTCCGCAGGCAGCGAGATGGCCATATCGTCGGTCAGCTTCAGGTACTTGCTCGAGTATTTCCAGTTCTCGGTTTTCCGGGTGGGCAGCGGCAGATCCACAAGGCCGGAGCCCTGCTGCTTGCGCAGCGCAGCCAGAGGCTCCGGCAATGAACCCCCGGCCGGATGCAGGAACGCGGTGGAAAGGGTTGGTGCTGGTCTCATTCCGCGACCTCCTTTAATAGCTGCCAGAAGCATTGGCTGGGCTGTCGGCGGTTTCGTCATCCTTGATGCCGAGCCAGCCGTAGCCACGTTCTTCCAGCTCCAGGGCCAGCTCACGGCCACCGGATTTAACGATCCTGCCGCCGGCCAGCACGTGCACGTAATCCGGCACAATGTGGTTCAGCAGGCGCTGGTAGTGGGTCACCATCAAGATAGCACGGTCTTTTGCGCGCAGGGCGTTAACGCCGTTGGAGACCACCTGCAGGGCGTCGATGTCCAGCCCGGAATCGGTTTCATCCAGAATAGCCAGCTTCGGCTGCAGCAGAAGCGCCTGCATGATTTCGTTCCGCTTTTTCTCGCCGCCGGAGAAGCCTTCATTGACGCCGCGTTTCAGGAAGGCCGGATCCAGATCCACCTGTCTGGAGACCTCCCTGGCCAGCTTCATGAATTCCGCCGCGTTCATCTCGCCCTCACCCTTGTGGTGGCGCATGGCGTTTACCGCGGTACGCAGGAACTGAAGATTACTCACGCCGGGAATCTCCACCGGGTACTGGAATGCCAGGAAAATGCCTTCACGGGCGCGTTCCTCGGTTTCAAGCTCCAGCAGGTTTTCGCCGTTCAGGGTTACTTCCCCTTCGGTGATTTCAAATGCCTCGTTGCCTGCCAGCACCTGCGACAGGGTGCTCTTACCAGAGCCGTTGGGGCCCATGATGGCGTGAACTTCCCCGGCTTTGATTTCCAGGTTGATGCCCTTGAGGATTTCTTTGCCCTCAACGGAGGCGTGCAGGTTCTTGATGCTCAGCATTTGTCGGCTTCTCTCTGTATTCTGAAATTCTGTATGTAAATTAAACCGTTTCGGTGCCCGCAAAATGTTCGGGGCAGCGAGCGGGGCAAAGATGTTTAACCAACGGACCCTTCGAGACTCACTTCGAGCAGCTTGCCGGCCTCGACAGCGAACTCCATCGGCAGTTCCCTGAACACTTCCTTGCAGAAGCCGTTCACGATCATGGACACGGCTTGCTCCGGATCGATACCACGCTGGCGGCAGAGGAACATCTGCTCATCGCTGACCTTGGACGTGGTGGCCTCGTGCTCGACAATGGCGGACTTGTTCTTGCTCTCGATGTACGGAAAGGTGTGCGCACCGCAGCGGTCGCCAATGAGCAGCGAATCACACTGGGTGAAGTTGCGCGCGCCTTCCGCGCCGGGGCCGAATTTCACCAGCCCGCGATAGGCATTGGAGCTCTTGCCGGCGGAAATACCCTTGGAAATGATGGTGCTGGAGGTATTCTTGCCCAGATGGATCATCTTGGTGCCGGTGTCGGCCTGCTGGTAATTATTGGTCAGCGCCACGGAATAGAATTCGCCCACACTGTTGTCGCCGCGCAGGATGCAGCTCGGGTACTTCCAGGTTATTGCTGAACCGGTCTCGACCTGGGTCCAGGAGATTTTGGAGTTCTTGCCGATGGCGGCACCACGCTTGGTGACGAAGTTGAAGATGCCGCCCTTGCCTTCCTCATCACCCGGGTACCAGTTCTGCACGGTGGAGTATTTGATCTGGGCGTCGTCCAGGGCCACCAGCTCAACCACAGCCGCATGCAGCTGGTTTTCGTCCCGCATGGGCGCCGTGCAACCCTCCAGATAGCTTACATAGCTGCCTTCGTCGGCGATGATCAGGGTGCGCTCGAACTGGCCGGTGTTGGCCGCGTTGATGCGGAAGTAGGTGGACAGCTCCATGGGGCAGCGCACGCCCTTGGGCACATACACGAAGGTGCCGTCGGAGAAGACCGCCGAATTCAGTGCGGCAAAGAAGTTGTCGCCGTGGGGCACCACGGTGCCCAGGTACTTCTGCACCAGTTCCGGATAATCGCGGACGGCCTCGGAGATGGAGCAGAAAATCACACCGGCTTTGGCGAGGGGCTCCTTGAAGGTGGTTGCGACGGAAACGGAATCGAATACTGCATCGACGGCTACGCCTGCCAGCTTTTCGCGCTCATGCAGGGGAATACCCAGTTTCTCGTAGGTTCTCAGAAGTTCCGGGTCCACTTCGTCCAGGCTCTGGGGCATGTCCTCCTTGCGCTTGGGCGCGGAATAGTAGGAAATCGAGTTGTAGTCGATTTTCGGGTAGCCCACGTGTGCCCAGTCCGGCTCGTCCATTTCAAGCCAGCGACGGTAGGCTTTCAGGCGCCATTCCAGCATCCACTCCGGCTCTTTCTTGATGCCGGAAAGGCGGGCGATAACGTCTTCATTAAGGCCGGGTTCGAAGGTGTCGGATTCGATGTCTGTTACAAATCCGTGCTCGTATTCCCGTTTGATCAGCTCGTTCACCTCGGTGTCGGTGGTCGCCATGATCGTCGCTCCGTATTCTCTCATCGCGGGCTTTCGCCCTTGGTGTCGCCGGCAGCCTCATGGGCTGCCGGTCGGATGTCATCAGTCTGGGTGTTGCAGTGGTCGCTCATCCGGTGAGTACGCCCTGCAATCATTTTTCGGATGACGGATCTCCGGTAGCCTGATGCTGAAAAGTAAGCAGAAATCAGGCTGAATCCGTTGCTTCTGGCTGGCGATTATACAATACCAGAGTAAATTAGTCAGGTATTAATTTGTGCGCGGGGTGATTATACCTTAATCGGCCTTTGGGGCACTAAGGGGGTGGTAATGAGGCTGATAGTCAGGTTCTTGTAAGACTGGAGCTTTTGAGGTGAGTGCAGGGCGGGGTGAGCGGGAAGCCTCCCCAGACACGCCGTGAACCCATCCATGGGGGCTTGGTGTTGCCATCCCTGGCAACACACAGTCTGGGCAGGCTTCCCGCTCACCCCTCCTCAGACTAATTGCTATGCGCCGAGGGCAAGATTTTGGTTAGATAGCTGTGCTCCAGAGTTTGTGGAAGATCGGCCGGTTTCGGAATACGAACGATATGCCCGCTGCCAGGCGCATAGTCCATGGTCTGGCCGTTTCGGTTTTCCATGATACTGGCCGAGAAGCGGATGTTGCCGGCTGGGTTTATCAGCTCTAGTTGGTCGCCGGGGGCAAATTTGTTTTTTACGTCGATGGTCAGCCATTGGTCGTCGGTGTCGGTGATGGTGCCGACCACCTGCTGGGTACCGAGGAATGAGGAGCCCTGTTCGTAGCTCTGGTATTCCCGGGGTACGTGCCGGCGGAGGAAGCCTTCGGTGTAGCCTCGGTTGGAGAGGGCTTCGAGTTCGTCCATCAGGTTCATGTCAAAGGGCTTGCCGTGTACGGCCTCGTCGATGGCCCGGCGGTACACCTGGGTGGTGCGGGCTACGTAGTAGGTGCTTTTGGTACGGCCTTCGATTTTCAGGGAGTGGACGCCCATTTTGGCCAGTTCCGCTACATGCTGGACGGCCCTCAGGTCTTTCGAGTTCATGATGTAGGTGCCGTGTTCGTCCTCGTACGCGGGGATGAAGCCTCCAGGGCGATTGGGCTCCTCCAGAAGGATTTCCTTTGGCTCCACGTCCTGCACACCGCCGCTGTCGCTGCAGGTGGTGATCAGGTCGCCGGTCTGGTCATGGCTGTGCCGGACTTCCTTGTAGTTCCAGCGGCAGGCGTTGGTGCAGGCACCCTGGTTGGCGTCCCGGTGGTTCATGTAGCCAGAGAGCAGGCAGCGGCCGGAATAGGCCATGCATAGGGCGCCGTGCACGAAGACTTCCAGCTCCATGTCCGGGACCCGGTCGCGGATCTCACGAATTTCGTCAAGAGCCAGTTCCCTGGAAAGGATTACCCGGCTGATGTCCTGCCTGCGCCAGAACTCCACCGTCGCCCAGTTCACGGCATTGGCCTGCACCGAGAGGTGTATGGGCTGGTCCGGCCATTTTTCCCGCACCAGCATGATCAGTCCGGGGTCCGACAGGATCAGGGCATCGGGTTTATGTTTCAGTACCGGCTCCAGATCTTTCAGGTAGCTGCGTACCTTGTTGTTGTGAGGTGCTATGTTGGAGACAAGGTAGAACTGTTTGCCAAGCTCATGGGCCCTTGCGATTCCGGAGCCGAGGGCTGCAACGTCCTTGAAACTGTTGTTCCTTACTCTCAGGGAGTAGCGGGGCTGGCCGGCGTATACGGCATCCGCACCGTAAGCAAAGGCGGTTTCAAGGTGTTCAGGGGTGCCTGCGGGGGCAAGCAGTTCCGGGGTGTTCATGTTGGCTCCGGGCGCTTCGTTCAGGTCAGTCTGGTTGGCGGGTCCTGGCAGGGATGCCGCTATTCTGAAAAGCGGGGTATTTTGCCGTGCGTTGGCGGAAGTTCCCTTGACCCTGCTCAAAGGTAGCATTGATTGTTTTCGGCTAACAAGTGTACGCTCACAGCCTCGGTCGATATGGCCACAGAATCGGAAAAGAGGAGTTTCAGATGGGATCAAAGCCTCTGGCGCCAGAGGTGGCGCGGGCTTCGCTGAGTCTTAGGGTAAGTTCCCTGATCAGTGTGCAGCTTGCCCGTGGCAAGGTTGGTGTGGAAGTAGTGGCGTCGCAGTTGCATATGAGCCGTTATACGTTGCATAAGAAACTGAAGCGTGAAGGGCTGACGTTTGCCCGCTTGCTTGAGGAGGTTCGCCGCGAACAGGCGCTGGCCTACATGCAGGACAAAACCAAGCCACTGGTGGAAATTGCAGAGCAGCTCGGGTTCTCGGAGTTGAGCGCATTCAGCCGGGCTTTCAAGCGCTGGATGGGAACGTCCCCGGCTGAATATCGTTCTGTCAGGCTGTCCTGATCCGGCTCAGATCTTTTTGAACACCAGCGTTGCGTTGGTGCCGCCGAAGCCGAAACTGTTGCTCATTACCAGGTCCAGATTCTGGTTGTCCATGCGCTCCCGAACGATGGGGTAGCCTTCGGCCCCTTCATCAAGGGTCTGGATGTTGGCCGATGGGGCAATGAAACCCTCGCGCAGCATGATCAGGCTGTAAATGGCCTCATGCACGCCTGCCGCACCCAATGCATGGCCGCACAGGGGTTTGGTGGAGCTCAGCGGCGGGATGTTGTTGCCGAAAGTTTCTTTCAGTGCTTTCAGCTCGGTGATATCGCCTGCCGGGGTGCTGGTGCCGTGAGTGTTGACGTAGCTGATCTCGCCGTCCAGATTTTTCATGGCCTGCTTCATGCAGCGCACTGCGCCCTCGCCGCTCGGGGCAACCATGTCGGCACCGTCTGAAGTCGCGCCGAAGCCGACGATCTCCGCCAGAATGTTTGCGCCGCGCGCTTCTGCGTGTTCCAGCGCTTCGAGGGCCAGAACACCGCCACCACCGGAAATAACGAAGCCGTCCCGGTTGGCATCATAGGTGCGTGAAGCCAGTTCCGGCGTGTCGTTGTACTTGGTGGACAGGGCGCCCACGGCGTCAAACAGCAAGCTCAGGGTCCAGTGGATGTCCTCGCCGCCGCCGGCAAACATCACATCCTGACGCCCCAGTGCAATCAGGTCCGCAGCGTGGCCAATGGAGTGCGCACTGGTGGCACAGGCGGAGGTAATGCCGTAGTTGATACCGCGGATGCCAAAGCCGGTTGCGAGAGAGGCGTTAATGGCGCTGCCCATGGTGCGGGGCACGCGGTAGGGACCAACCCGGCGGATGCCACGGTCGCGGTGGGTATCGATGGAATCGAGCAGCTCAACCGTGGAGGCGCCACCCTGGCCGAAAATAATGCCTGTGGTGTCGGCCTTGATGTGCTTGTCGGTCAGGCCGGCCTGTTCGATGGCTTCAAGCATGGCCAGGTAGGTATAGCCTGAGGCCGGGCACATGAAGCGCCAGAGTTTGCGGTCGATCAGTTCCGGAAGGTTCAGGTTTATCTGGCCACAGACGTGGCTGCGAAGGCCCTTGTCCCGCGCCTCTTCGCTGAAGCCGATGCCGGGGCGGGAGTCCCTGAGGGACTGGGTGACTTCCTTCTGGTTGGTGCCAAGGCTGGAAACAATGCCCATGCCAGTAATTACAACACGACGCATCTTGTTAACTCCTAAAAATCATCGGTCGAGGTGAACATGCCAACCCGGAGGTCCTTGGCGGTGTAAATTTCCCGGCCGTCCACTTCCATCCGGCCATCGGCAATTGCCATGGTCAGCTTGCGTCTGATCACGCGCTTGAGATCCAGGCGGTAGGTCACTTTTTTGGCCGTAGGCAGCACCTGGCCGGTAAACTTTACTTCACCGGAACCCAGGGCACGGCCCTTGCCTTCTCCGCCACCCCAGGCCAGAAAGAAGCCGACCAGCTGCCACATGGCGTCCAGCCCCAGGCAGCCGGGCATAACGGGGTCGTCAACAAAGTGCACCTTGAAGAACCAGAGGTCCGGGTTGACATCGAGTTCCGCCACGATACTGCCCTTGCCATACAGGCCATCGTTATCTGCTATATGGGTAACGCGGTCGAACATCAGCATCTCATCAATGGGCAGACGCATGGAGCCGGGGAAGAGTGTGCCGTGGCCACATCTGTTCAGGTCTTCTTTATCAAAATGATCCGGGTTCATAGTGCCAGTGTCTCTGTTACAAAATGATTTCCTCATACTTTAGCGCGAATTTGGCGTGGAGGTATTGACCATTAGTGGATGATTGGCATTTTCCCTATTCGATGAAAGCCGGGCGCCGAACCGCGCCTCCAAAACACGCCGTGAACCCGTTCTTGGGGGCGTGGTGTTGCCATCCCTGGCAACACACAGTTTTGGAGGCGGGGTCCGGCGCCCGGCCCAAAGTTCCGGTGGGGGCTTCTAGCCTGCCTTGCCGTCTGGTCTTGGGCTGGCAAGGATGGCGGTATAGCGGTACAGGAACACGCCGAAGGCGAACAGCCACAGCAGGGTGCTGCTGCCGATACCCGGGTGCCAGGGGACGACTTCAAAAGCGGTGAGAACCCTGATGAGTGCCGCCAGGTGGATGGCAATAAAGGCGGCGACCATGCCTTTGGGTAGCACCAGCGGGCGGCCGGTGTGCCCCAGGGAAACGCGGGCAATGACACCGAGAATCAGGCAGGCCACCGCACCGGTGCCGGCGGCGTGGCTCCAGGCGTTGGATGGCCAGCCGGCAAGCAATGTGCCGGCCAGCAGGAACAGGGCCACCGGCACCCAGAGAATGGACAGGTGAAGAACCCAGAGCAGTGGTTCCTTACGAACCAGCCAGCCTTTCCAGCCTGCCAGTCGCACCAGCATCAGGGTGCCTGCAACAATGGCCAATACGCCGGTGACGGTTTGCCAGCCAGTGACCAGTGAGGCCATCAGCAGAATCAGGCTGAACAATGTGGCCATATCCAGGGCTGGAACAGTTTTCACGGCAGCGCTGTCCAGCCCTCGTTGACGAAGCCAGCCGGTGGTAAAGGCCGGAGTGATGCGCCCACCAATGATGCTGATCAGCGCCATGGCTATGATCAGGGCGCCGTAGCTGAAGGTCATATCCAGTTGGGTCACGAATCCGATCTGCATCAGCCAGAGCAGTCCCAGAACCAGCAGGATCAGCAGTTGGCGGTTCTGGCGGGCGTGCCAGATTCGCCAGCCGGCATCCAGCATGATCAGGGGCAGAAATGCCAGGTTCACTGCATGCACAAGCCAGTCCGGCAGGCCTGCACCGAAAGCAAGCAGAAGGCGGCCGGCCAGCCAGACGCCCCAGAGCAATGCCAGCCTGATTCCGTGGGTGCGCTCCGTCTGGGTCCACACGCAGACCGCGGTCAGCAGGAAGCCGGCGATGGCCGCCGACAGGAACCCAAACAGCATTTCATGCTGGTGCCAGAACAGGCCCGGCAGGGCCAGGGGCAGGTTGATCACACCATTAACCTGCATGACCCAGAGGGGAATAGCGAGCAACGCCAGTGCCGTCATGGACAGGAAAAAAATCCGGAACGGATAGCTGAAAAGCTGGCTGACGCTGGCGGCGTCGGTTTGACCGGTTGTGGGGATCACCTGCATGGTTGTCTCCGCTTATACATATAATTACAGTACATGTTATATTCAGGCCGATGAAAAGAACATACCCGGTTGGGGGTATCTTTGCGTACAATACTGCTATCGCTTTGATTCAAAACCGGATGATCTATGAGTGCCTACCTGATTCTCAAGCACCTGCATATGGCCACGGCCTTCCTGACCGTTGTGCTGTTTGCACTGCGTTTGCTGCTGGATGCCGTCGGTAAGCCCGGTTGGCGGAAAACACCGCTGCGCTGGATTCCGCATGTGAACGACACGGTCCTGCTGGCGGCAGCCATCAGCCTGTTGTTTGTGACGCCGTGGATGCCTTTTGTGCATGGCTGGCTGACGGCTAAGATCTTCCTGTTGATCGGTTACATCATTGCCGGTCTGTTTGCGCTCAGAACAACCATGGGAGCACCAACCCGGATTGTGGCAGCCGTGCTTGCGCTGGTGCAGATTGCCGCCATTTTCCATCTGGCCGTGACCAAGCCGGTGTTCTGAAACGACTGCGCCCGGTATCTGTGATTGCCTTCGGATATTGTCGGAAATCTTACAGTTCGGCGGCTGATAAAAGCGCCCGGAACCTTTGAGGTGAAAACCTCGGTGCCAGAATCAAGTCGTTACAGGTGTCCGGACAATATCCAGAAGCCGACTGCGATTAGGGTAAGACCGCCAAAAATTTCGGCGCGATGACCTAAAACAGACCCTACAGCGCGTCCCAGCATTATGCCAAGGGTAACCATGAGCGTTGTTGCCAATCCGATCAAAGCAGCAGCCACCCAAATGTTAACATTGATGAATGCCAGGCCTACGCCAACGGCCATGGCATCGATGCTGGTGCCCAGAGCTGTGAGACAGGTCCGGAGTAATGACTGTTTCGCAGGTTTTGCTATTCCATCTTCATCAGGCTTCACGCTCTCGTAAATCATATGCAGACCAAGGATGACCAGGAGTGCAAATGCGATCCAGTGATCCCAGGCTTCTATATAACCAGAGGCGGACTTTCCAATCAGCCAGCCAATAAGCGGGGTAGTGGCTTCGATCAAACCAAAGATAAGCCCCACTTTAAAGGCTTCGGTGAGGCGGGGGGTTTTAAGGCTTGCCCCCTTGCCAATCGCGGCAGCGAAAGCATCTGTAGACATGGCAAAGGCAAGCAGAAGGAGGGCAATTGGGTTCATAAACTGACTCCGGCCGGGCTATCGAGTCCACGACATATCCACACGCCCGACCTTGGGCATGGATATATCGATGGTCTCGCCAACCGAGAGGTGTTCGCACCATGGCATGTGGCCAATTATGTTGATACGAACGCTTCCTGGATCCGGAAGCAGGCTACTCCCCAACGAAGCGATAAGTTAGCAATCATGCGGGACGATTGCAAACCTGCCTTTCATTTGCCTCAGTTCAGAGTTTCGTCTGACAGCCCAGGGAATTATCCGGTTATGGCCGGTTATGGCTTTTTCCGGTTGAGCGGGTAGAAAAGTTGGGGAGAGGCCAGCTCTGGCAAATCGGTTCGTTCCTCGTTGGCAGCCCACTCAACCCGCTCTGCGGACCGTATGGCGTAGTGCATCCACACCAGGGCGGCTGCGACGATCACAAACATCAACATGAAATTGCTCTGCCAGATTCCGGTGAGGTCGTTCAGCACGCCGAAGGCCAGAGGCAGAATGAATCCCCCGAGCCCGCCAATCATCCCGACTACGCCACCCACAGCGCCCACGTGCATGGGGTAGTAGACAGGAATGTGCTTGTAGACCGCCGCCTTACCCAGGGACATGAAGAAACCCAGGATAAAGATCAGCGCCACGAACACCGGCAGGCTCATCTCGAGGGTAAAGCGGATATCGCCATCGATGCCCTGGACCACATACTCGGTGGGCGGATAACTCAACAGGAAGGTACAGGCAACGGAGGCACTGAAGGTCCAGTACATCACCCGGCGGGCGCCGAAACGGTCCGACATCCAGCCCCCGAGGATGCGGAACAGCGACGCGGGAATGGTGTAGAGCGCCGCGATGATACCTGCCGTTTTGATGTCCAGGCCGTAAACGCCGATCAGGAAGTGAGGCAGCCAGAGCGCCAGGGCGACAAAAGCGCCGAATACGAAGAAATAGTACAAAGCAAACCGCCAGACCCTCAGCTCGCGCAGCGGCTCCATCTGTTCCATGAAGGATTTGGCCCCGGTGCCGGCGCGCTCTGCGGCCATTGGGTCTTCTTTGGCAAGAAGGATAAAGGCCACGCCCATGATTGCCAGCACAGTGGCGTAGATTTGTGCGGTGCTCTGCCAGCCGAAAGCGACCAGCAGGAACGGGGCCCCGAAGTTGGTTACCGCAGCACCCACATTGCCCGCGCCAAAAATCCCCAGTGCTGTTCCCTGCCGCTCCGGTTCAAACCATGCTGCCGTATAGGCCACGCCGACGATGAAGGCGCCGCCGGCCAGGCCAACGCCCAGGGCGCCCACCAGCAGCATCAGGTAAGTGGTTGCGAAGGTCAGCAGGTACACCCAGGCGGCGGCGGTAAGCATCAGGATACCGAATACCCAGCGGCCACCATAGCGGTCTGTCCATATGCCGAGGAACAGCCGGCTGATGGAGCCGGTGAGAATGGGCGTCGCCATCAGCAGGCCGAGCTGGGTATCTGACAGCCCGAGATCTTCGCTGATACGGATTCCGATGATGGAGAAAATGGTCCACACCGCAAAGCACAGGGTGAAGGCGAATGTGGATAAACCGAGCGCACGGTATTGCTCTGGTTTTGACGGGCTGTTGGCCATGCTCCGCTCCTTCCGGGCATTCATTGGACGACGTCTGAAAACATCCCCTAAACCTTACCAAAAGCAGGGTTTTTCGACGCGGGGCATTGGTGGTACCTCCTGCTGGGTGCGCTGGTGGTAGGCGATTGGAGATTTTTGTGATCAGGGGGGTAGGCCCTTGATTTCTCTCGTGGGGTACGCGCTGTCATCGTTGATTTTCATCAATTATCGCCTGCGCCTGAGTGTGGGCTAATGCTGGAAGATATCAATGCCTGCCCCTTGCAAGGGCGCCGAAACGCCTTCGGGAGAACCCACAAATGAACATCATGATTGCCTACGACGGTTCGAGGAACGCCAGGCTGGCGCTGGCTCAGACCATCACCATGTTCCGCGATCTCAAACCTGTGATCACCCTGGTTGCGGTGGCTGAAAACCCGCGGGATATCACCTCCGGAAACGAAGAGTTTTTCCAACAGGAAGTGGCCGAACTGAAAGAGCACCTCGCCGAGGCCCTGGGCGTGTGCGGGCAGGAGCAGATCTCCGCTGAAACCCTGCTTCTGGAGGGAGATGCCAGAAAGATGCTGCTGTACGCCGCGGAGAAAAAGATCCATCCCGACATGCTCGTTATTGCGCGCCACAGCCATGAACCGGACGGTGGGTTCATTGCCCGCTCGCTGACCTATTTCGTGGACGAACTGGATTACATGACCTTTGGCAGCGTGAGTTCCTTCCTCGCCCGCCGGATCCAGTGTCCGCTCCTTATTTTGCCCAGCCGTTGAGCCCGGTGATTAATCGTTTCTGTATTTGATAGCCCAGGGAGGCTGACATGAAAGTCGCAGACGTTTTCCGCGTCAAAAATCCGGAAGTCAGGGCGCTGCACCTGACCTGGATTGCATTTTTTATAACCTTCTACGTGTGGTTCAACATGGCGCCACTGGCATCCAGTATGCTCAAAAGCGTCAACTGGCTCACCGCGGATGATCTTCGCCTGTTCGCCATCGCCAACGTAGCGTTGACCATACCTGCCCGGATTATCGTGGGCATGGCCCTGGACCGCTTCGGCCCCCGACGGGTGTTCTCGGTACTGATGGTATTGATGGCTATTCCTGCCCTGGTATTTGCCTTCGGCAACACCATGACCCAGCTCCTGGTCAGCCGTCTGGTGCTCAGCTCCATCGGTGCCAGCTTTGTGGTGGGTATCCACATGACCGCCATGTGGTTCAAGCCAAAAGACATTGGCTTTGCCGAGGGCTTTTATGCCGGCTGGGGCAACTTCGGCTCTGCCGCGGCGGCCATTACACTGCCAACCATTGCGTTACACATGTATGGTGGTGAAGACGGCTGGCGCTGGGCCATCGCCCAAAGCGCGATCATAATGGCGGCTTACGGCGTTTACTACTGGTTCGCGATTACCGACGGCCCTGTTGGCACGGTTCATCGCAAGCCACGCAAGGCCGTGGCGCTGGAAGTCAGTAGCTGGGGCGACATGATCAAGCTGATCCTGTGGACCATTCCGCTGGTGGGTGTGCTGGGCATCCTGGTCTGGCGTATCGAGAACATGGGGTACCTGAGTGCCACAGGAGCGGCCATTTGCTACGCTGTGATTGTCGCCATCGTGAGCTACCAGATTGTCCAGATCCTGAGGGTGAACGTGCCGATCCTTAAAAAAGGCGTGCCCGAGGATGACAAATACCCGTTCAACAGTGTGGCCGCTCTGAACAGCACCTACTTCGCCAACTTTGGTGCCGAGCTGGCGGTGGTTTCCATGCTGCCGATGTTCTTCGAGGAAACCTGGAGCCTGAGTGCGACCGCCGCT
>PAKW01000016.1 GCA_002707215.1 Halomonas sp. | reverse complement strand
GAAGAAAAACGTGCAAAATCGGCGACCCCCCTGAAAAAAGCGGCGTGGCCAGCCATGCCATTCGCTTTTACGAGCGGGAAAATCTCATGCCCGAGCCTGCGCGAACTCAATCCAATTATCGCCGTTACCCCGAGGATGCGATTGCCAGACTGCAATTTATTGTTAACGCCAAGCAATGGGGCTTCACTCTTGACGAGATTCGTGAACTCCTGATGCTTCAGGATGCCAATGGTGACCGTGCAGAGGCCAAACGCATCGCGAGAGAGCAACTGGAAAAGATCCGGCACCAGATCCAGAGCCTTTCCCGTATCGAGGCGGTTCTGGCGAAAACCCTGGAAGAATGCTCGGGGGAAGGCACGATGGAGGGTTGCCCGATTGTTGAAGCCATCGCCGGAAAGGGATGACGTGGCTGTTTGTTGGCGGGAAAAATTGTTTAATTTGAAAGGCGCTGCATCGGCAGCGTGGAGGAGCAGGATCGGGATGCAAAAAATAGAAATTGGTGTTGAAGGAATGTCCTGCGCGTCGTGCGTCGGGCGGATTGAAAAGGCTCTGGTGGATGAGAGTGGTGTTTCGGCAGCCCAGGTGAACCTGGCGACCGGTAGGGCCACCGTGGAGTTCGATCAGCCCGCCACTCCGGCTGCCCTGGTCAACTCAATTAAGAATGCGGGTTATCAGCCACGGGTGCAGTCCGTGGAAATTCCCGTTACCGGCATGACCTGCGGCTCCTGCGTGTCGCGAGTAGAGCGGGCATTGAACAAGCAGCCCGGTATGATCAAGGCCAGTGTCAACCTGACCACCCAGAAAGCTTTTGTGGAGTTCCTGTCCGACGCCCTGTCGCTGCCGCGAATCCATCAGGCCATCCGGGACGCCGGTTATGAACCCCAGGAGCCGGATACCAGCACTCACGCCGAAGAGCAGGACAAGGAGGGCATTGACCTTCGCCGGAAAGTGATCTTTGCTGCAGCATTGACCATCCCGGTGGTTTTGATTGCCATGGGCAAAATGATTCCTGCTCTTGAGGCGCTATACGCCAGCGTCTTGTCCCATCGTGGCTGGATGGCTATTGAATGGCTCCTGACCACGCCGGTTCTGTTCTATGCCGGGTCGCGGTTCTTCCGGTCCGGCTACGCTGAGCTGCGCCATGCCAACCCCGGCATGAACAGCCTGGTCATGATCGGCTCCAGTGCCGCCTATTTCTATTCCGTTGCAGCATTACTGGTGCCCGGATTTTTCCCCGCCGGCACCGCCGAGAGTTATTTCGAGGCGGCGGCGGTGATCGTGACGCTCATTTTGCTGGGGCGCTACTTCGAGCACATCGCCAAAGGGCGGACATCAGAGGCCATCAAAAAGCTGCTGCAGCTGCAGGCCAAGACCGCCCGGGTCATTCGGGACGGGGAAGTCGTCGAGGTTCCGATTGAAGCGGTAGTGCCTGGTGACCGTATCCAGGTCCGCCCGGGCGAACGCGTCCCTGTTGATGGCGTGGTGGAAGAGGGCCAGTCCTACGTGGACGAGTCCATGATCAGCGGCGAGCCGGTGCCGGTCGCCAAGCAGAAAGACGCCGAACTGGTGGGTGGAACCATCAACAAGAATGGTTCACTGACGTTCCGGGCTACCCGGGTGGGTGCGGACACCGTTCTTGCGCAGATCATCAGTATGGTGGAATCGGCGCAAGCCGATAAACCTCCAATTCAGGAGCTGGCTGACAGGATCGCCGGGGTTTTCGTACCTGTTGTGATCGTGCTTGCAATCCTGACGTTTATCACCTGGTTCAGCTTCGGGCCCGCCCCGGCACTGTCCTTTGCCTTCGTGACAACGGTCAGCGTGCTGCTGATCGCCTGCCCCTGCGCGATGGGGCTGGCCACGCCGACGGCCATTATGGTCGGAACCGGCAAGGGCGCCGAAATGGGCGTGCTGTTCCGCAAAGGGGCGGCCCTGGAGACGCTGGCTCGGATGGACACCATCGTCCTCGACAAGACCGGTACCCTGACCCGGGGCCGGCCCGAGCTGACGGATTTCATTCTGGTGGAAGGTCGCGAGGATGAGGTGTTGGCCTGGGTCGCGGCTGTGGAAACCGAGAGCGAACATCCCATTGGGGAAGCCATTGTCAAGGACGCCAGGGATCGGGGGCTCAGGTTGCCAGCGGTCAGTGATTTCCAGGCAGAGCCGGGCTATGGGGTCCAGGCACAGGTCGCCGGGCACCGGATAAACGTCGGCGCGGACCGTTATATGCGCCGCCTCGGTATCGATTTGGCCAGCGTGGCCGACAGCGCGGTGTCACTGGCTGAAAAAGCAAAATCCCCGCTGTATGTTGCCGTCGACGGCCGTCTCGCCGCGCTGATTGCAGTGGCCGACCCGCTCAAGGACGGCTCGGTGGAAGCGGTTGCTGCGCTTAAGGCCACAGGGCTGAGTGTGGCCATGCTCACCGGTGATAATCGCGCCACCGCCGAGGCCATTGCCCGGCAGGCGGGTATTGAACGGGTGCTTGCGGAGGTATTGCCGGACCAGAAAGCGGCAGAGGTAAAGCGTCTGCAGGAAGNCGGTGCGCGGGTCGCTTTCGTGGGNGACGGCATCAATGACGCACCGGCANTGGCCCAGGCCGATGTGGGNATTGCCATTGGCACGGGTACTGACATTGCCATCGANGCAGGCGACGTGGTTCTGATGCGCGGCGACCTTCGGGGAATCGTCGATGCCGCCGCGCTTTCCCGGCGCACCCGCAAAACGATCCTCGGCAATTTTGTCTGGGCCTACGGGTATAACCTGGCGCTTATTCCGGTGGCGGCGGGCGTTCTTTTCCCGTTTACCGGCTACCTGCTTAATCCCATGCTGGCCGCCGGAGCAATGAGCCTTTCCAGCGTATTCGTGGTAACGAACTCCCTCCGGCTTGGTCGGTTCAAATCCGATAGCAGAGACTTTGCGGCAAGCAACGTAAGCGAAAGCGGAGCAGCACTAGCCAGCGTCTCATAATTGCATGACGAATAGCTAAAAATGGGAACCTACTTGTGATGTCATTCTGTCTGGAATACCCCGTGCGGCGCATGACCATGCTCTGCCGTAGGCTTTCGATGACACTCTTTTTGAGTTTGATTGCAACCCTGGTAACTGCGGCACCGACGATGGATCCGGAAACCGAGGCGCTCGAACGACACAGCCAGTGGATGGTAGAATTGGGTTTCAGTGGAACACCAGGGCTACTGTTCAAGAACACGAGCGGCCAATGGCGAGGCCAGACAGGTGTGCCGACCCAAGAAGCGCTGGGGATCGTTGACTGATGGATCAGCTTCCTTATTTACTCATCGCCGGCCAGATCCTGATGGCGGTTGTGGCAGGTTTGCTGCTCAACCTGACGCCCTGTGTTCTGCCCGCGATTCCCATCAAGGTCCGGACCATCCTGCGCGAGGCGGGCAGCCAGCGTTCACACCGTGTGCTGGCTGCACTGGCGTTCACGGCCGGAACACTGACCTTTTTCCTGACGCTGGGCGGCCTGACCGCGCTGCTGCAGTGGAATTGGGGCACCTTGTTCCAGTCAACGGTGTTCGTGGCTGTCCTGGTTGCGTTGATGGTCGGGTTTGCGGTGGTCACCTGGCTGGACCTGCCCATTCCGGTTCCGGCGTTTGCCGCCTCGGCCCATGGTCGGCGTTACGTTGAAGCATTCGTCTCAGGGCTGATGAGCGCCATTTTGGCCGCACCCTGTGCCGGGCCTTTCCTGGGCGGAGTTCTGGCTTTTGCCGTTACCCAGCCCGCGCCGGTGATCATGGGGATATTCGGTAGTATCGGGCTGGGGCTGTCCCTGCCCTACGCTGTGTTGATGCTCAAGCCCGAGTGGCTGCGGCGATTGCCCAAGGCGGGCCCCTGGACGGTGGCCATTCGTGAAGTGCTCGCACTGGTGTTGCTGGCCGCAGCCGTCTTTTTCAGCGCGAGCCTGGTCCCTAAAGCGGTTTACCCGTGGCTGTGGTGGGCCTGGCTGGCACTGGTCCTGTTCTGGGGTATCCGGCGATTCATTCAGGGGAACAGTGCGGTGCGTGTCATTGCTGCAACGACGGCAGGCCTTGCGCTTACAGCGGTGCTGGCATTCGCATCTCCCGCGGAGAACGGTGAGGGAGGGCTTGTCTGGCAACACTATTCACCGGAGCTTCTGACGGAAACAAGAGCCCGTGGCGCCCCCTATTTGCTGGAGTTCACCGCCGACTGGTGCATTAACTGCAAAGTACTGGAGCGCACCGTGTATGAGGAGCCCGCTGTGGCCGAAGCCGTGCGGCGCGCCAACATGGTGCCGATTCAGGTCGATGTGACAGCAAGTGACCCTGAAAAGGACGCATTGTTAACCGCGACGGGTGGGCAGGCCTTACCGTTCGCAGCGGTTATTGACGGTGACGGCACCGTTATCGCCCGTTTCACGGGGCTCTTTGACACCGATAGCCTGGTCGAGGCGATCAACCGCACCGAAAACTCACAACCTTAGACACTGGAGATGAAGCATGGTGACCCGACCCAAAGCATGGCTGGCTGGCGTAGCGGTTTTACTGATCGTGATCGCAGCCGTATTCATGTTGATCGATACCAACCCCGGAAGTACCATCAGCACTACCCCGACGGCACCAGCCAGCTCTGAAGGCCTGGCACCGGCTGCCCGGACGGGGCTGGCGGATTCTTCCGACAAGGTGCGCCTGAAAGTTGTTGGAGAGAATAAAGCACTGACTGGTGATACCGGGGAAATTGTTGTGTCGCTGGACATTGAGCCGGGCTGGCACGTGAACGCCAATCCGGCATCGATGGAGTTCCTGATTCCCACCGTCGCCAGTTCGTCAGTTAACGGCCAGTCGCTTGAAATTCCGACCCAGTATCCCCGTGGTCGGGTCAGTGACATTACCCTTGGGGATACTGCCCTTGAGGTTTACGATGACGACGCGAGCATTCGGCTGCTGCCCGACGAAAAACAGACAGCCATGTTGAAAGAAGCAGGCAAGCTCGACATGACAGTGCGGGTACAGGCCTGTAGTGACGAAGGCATCTGCCTGGCACCGGCTGACCTGCCCCTTACCCTGGATCTGGACGATACCAACACACAATGACCCTATGAGTTCCTTGCAAAAAGGAATCAAACGGAGAGCCACCGTAATAAATAGAGGCAACTGTAAATAGAGACAACCCTTGTTGTGGCAGCAACCCACACCCGTAGCCCGGGTGCCGGCGGCAACGCTCTATTTCATTCGCCCCCGCCGTTTCGACGGCGGGGGCGGTCCAGAGCCGGTCGGCCGCAGGGATTTCTGACCTGGGAAACACCCCGGAATCTGCTCGAGCTGATTCCTGCAAGAACCCCACAAGCCTCAACTTGCCGGTCATCGTTGCAACTTGCTCTCAGTGAAACGAGTTGTTTCTCAAGCGCCTGCAAAGCTGTTATCTGCGAGCGGACATGAGAAATACGCTCATCAAGCAAGGCGTTGACGGCCGTGCAGGGCTGATGAGGGTTGTCCTGATAGCTCTGTAGTTCGTGAATTTCAGCCAGTGACAAGTCCAGGATCCTGCAGCGACGGATGAAAGCCAGCCGCTCACCATGCTTCTCGGTATAGACACGGTAACCGTTCTCCTGCCGATCTGGCGGCGGCAACAAGCCCTGCTGTTCATAGAAGCGGATCGTCTGGGTATCGACCCCTACTGACCGTGCCAACTGTCCAATGCGCATCAGGTTCCTCCTCAACGGGTTCTTTCCGCTTTATTGACCTTATAGTGACTATATGGTTTTAAATCATCACTGAATAGTACTCAAGTGGAGCCGTGTCATGAGCAATACCTGTAAAGACGCCTGCGGCTGCGATGCAACGCCCCCAGCGGACACCGATAGGCGGGACTCCTCCGAAGCATCGGGGAAATGGGTCAGCGTTTATGCCGTGCCGAAGATGGACTGCCCCTCAGAAGAGCGAATGATTCGCCTGGCCCTGAATGGCTTTGATGAGATTCGGGCGCTGTCCTTCGACCTGCCGAACCGCCGGTTGCAGGTCGTGCATGATGAGGGGG
The DNA here is from genome assembly GCA_002707215.1 of Halomonas sp. Taxonomy (GTDB): domain Bacteria; phylum Pseudomonadota; class Gammaproteobacteria; order Pseudomonadales; family Oleiphilaceae; genus Marinobacter. The sequence goes on along the minus strand of PAKW01000016.1, from coordinate 17,226 downwards.
CTGATCCTATCACGGCGAAACTGACGACCCTGGGGCTGGGAGCCTCGCTTCAGGAAACCGCCGCTGCTGATCCCGAGGCCATCAAGGCCGCCGAATCCTCCACAGCCTCTGCTGCGAAAGAGTCCGCCACCCTGCGCTGGTTGCTCGGCATCAATGCCGTCCTGTTCGTGGTGGAAATGACTGCCGGCCTGATTGCCCAGTCCACCGGGCTGATTGGTGAGTCCCTCGATAATTTTGCCGATGCGGCAGTCTACGGGCTCGCCCTTTATGCCGTCGGGCATAGCGTGAGAATGCAGGTGCGTGCCGCGCATCTTGCGGGGGTACTCCAGCTGATTCTGGCTGTTGGCGTACTCGCGGAGGTGGTGAGACGCTTCGTCTTCGGCAGTGAGCCTGAATCGATGGTGATGATGGTTATTGCATTCGTCGCATTGATTGCCAATACCACTTGTCTGCTGCTGATATACAGGCATCGAGAGGGTGGGGCGCACATGAAGGCAAGCTGGATATTCTCGGCCAATGACGTGGTAATCAACGTGGGCGTCATCACCGCCGGCCTCCTGGTCGCGTGGACCGGATCCAATTATCCGGATCTGATTATCGGCACCATTGCGGGGGTTGTCGTGCTTAACGGTGCCAGGCGCATTCTGGCGCTCAAGGGTTAGGCAACGCCCATGATTGGCAAAAATCTCTCGCCGTATGCCCTGTTGTCCATTTCCGGCCTGCTGGCCGCGTTTGACCAGGGTGGTTTGATGAATGTCTGACAGCCAATGCCGCCGGAGCTATATCGGAAGATGAATGCCGCAGCGAGTTGTCGCAGATCATGGAAGGCAGTTACCTCAACGCCGAAACCAGCGTTTCGAAGCTGGAAACGCTTTACTTCAAGGACACCATAGAGCAAGACGGTTACCATTCGATTTCTGGGTTTGTTTGACACCGTTGCCGGCATTGCCGAAGTGGGCAATCGGGATTTTTTCGCCCACGATGCTGAAACCGGACGCATCAACGTCAACGTGAAACCGGAGCATGTCCAGCGGGCTGTCCAGTTTGTTGCCCGGGATGAGCGCCAACACAACTTTTCGTTAAGCAGCCTGCGAAGAGTGGTTGTCGGGCAGTTTATCCCAACAAGAGCCACTGAATGGATGAAATGCATGTGGGATTTATCGCCTCTCACTGGGTATTTGCTTGTCTGGTTCTTTGACTTGGACGATAGTGAGCTCAGCGCGAATGTCTGGTCCTTGCCGCCCGGTATCAACCGAGCCTGGGCGCAGGGGTAAATCGGGGCGTTGAGAGTAGCTTCATTGGAGAGAGATATTGACGACGGCTTTTTCCGGAATCTCCCGGGAATATGATGACCTTTGGCTTTTAACTGATGGCTACCGGGACTGGATGCTGAAGAAGACTCTTGGGCATTTGAAAATGCACACGAATTGCAAGTTCGCGGACCTGGGGGCAGGGACCGGTATGTTTGCGCATCTTCTGAAGCAGGGCGCCCCGCTTGAATCTGATGCCATCTGCGTGGACCCCTCCGAAGCCATGCTCATGAACGCAGTACAATACGGAGGCCTCCAGACATACTGTGAGTCCGCTGAAGCGTTTGTCAAAAGACGGGTACAACTGGACCGGATCCTTATCAAGGAATCGATCCATCACATCCGGAATCGTCGGAGTTTCTGGAGGAAAATACGCTCAAGTTTGATGCCCAACGGTCGTGTTTTAATGGTGACCCGGCCCAGTTTGCCCGAGTTCCCCCTTTTTAAGCGGGGGATGGCAGCCTTTTCAGAGAGTCAGCCAGAACTTGACATTCTTCTCGAAGAAATCTCCGCCTCCGGTCTTAACGCTGTGACAAACACAGAAGCATATTACGTCGAAATGCCGAAGGAGCGCTGGTACGCAATGCTTCGGGCCCGGTTTATGTCAAGTCTGGCGGGTTTTACTCCTGGTGAAATTGAACAGGGTATTCTGGAAGTCGATGGCCAGCTTGGCGGAGATCAGATTCGATTCACTGATCGTTTGTTCTTTGTGGTGGTTGAACAGTAAAACCGAAATTGGCCAGGGATGAATTCTCTCCCGACTCCCTCCGAGGTCACAGGATACCGGCACTTTACCGGCCTGGCGCAATGTCTGCGCGCAGACTCCTGGCGGACCTCAATGTGACCTTCATCCTGCAGGGCAACAACCCATTTTTTTGTTTAGGGGATTCGGACAACCGCGTACCCCTGCATCTGATAGCCGATGACCGAGACGAAACCATTATCTACCGGGTCGATCTCCGGAATAATCGTCGCTTCATCTACACCCATCCCTTTCAGAGCATAACGGCAAACTTCCAGTGTCACCCCGTCTTTTTTCATTTGTTTAAGCGTTGCCTGGAATTTCTGTACCTCGACCCGTTCTGCCTCATTAAACGATGCGGTGTCAGTCGAGAGCAGTTTCACCACCGGCCCGTGAAAAACAATGGCGATGTTGGGGTCTTTCGCAAGTGCCTTCACTTCAGGTGCTTCGTAGGAGTTCTTTATTACCAGGAACACGGGGTTAACGACCTTGGGATCACCTTGGCTTACCTCGTAGACAGCGTCATAGTTTTTAACACCCTTCAGAGCATTGTCGTACCCGGCTGCTCCTGCAGGTGCAGACATCAGGACCATATAAGCGGCCGCAAAGAAGATGCGGGGAATTTGGCGAAATATGCTTCTATAATTGACGATCATGATAAATCTCCGTGAGGGGTAGGAACGTGTTTTTGTTAGCCAACCCATAAAAAGGCTCAAAAATTTGAAATACCTGCTCCAAACTAATACAGGTGCGACATATCATCAATGTATCAGTTTGGAGCAAGATGATTTTGGTTCGTCAAAATGCCGCTTTTCCGAATCGCGCCGGAAAAATTTCTGGAAAACTACACGGGGCCCGGTGGATCTTTTGAAGACGGTGCGAGATGGAACCTTCCTCAGACACCCGTGATGTACTTTGGGCTGACGGCTTCGGTTGCCATGCTTGAGATGGCCAATTACACCGCCAGCCCGAGAAAGGTTCCACCATTCTGCAGACTTGGCCTGCAGGGCTTGGATGACGATGCCGCAATCAGCGAGCTGATTGAGAGCGATCTCCCTGAGGACTGGTCTGTATTTCCTTGTCCAGAATCAACCCGGGAAACAGGCAATCAGTGGCTTCAGCCAGATAGTCCTCCAGCAGGTGGCCGGCCTGGCCATTGTTCAGCAGCTCCACCTGCCGGAGCCAGGCCGATACGGGCGTTAAAGGGACTGATTCCAACAGAGTTAACAGGGCGCCGAACCGGAGGAAACCTATGGGTCTCCCTCATTGTCCACGATTGAACCTGCTCCGATTTTCCGTTAAATCTACTCTTTCGCTTCATGCGAAGTCCGTCCCCCTAACCCATAGAACAGGAGCTTGCCAATGTCGGCACCAACACTCAAGGAACAACTGAACAGCGCGGTAAAAGACGCGATGCGGAACAAGGATAAAACCCGGCTTGTCACCCTGCGTATGGCTCAGGCCGCGGTTAAGCAGATCGAGATTGATGAACGCCGTGACCTGGATGACGAGGACGTTCTGAAGGTGCTGGACAAGATGCTCAAGCAGCGCCGCGATGCTGCCAGTCAATACGATGACGCCGGTCGCCAGGAGCTGGGCGACAAAGAACGGGCGGAAATGGTGATTATCGAGGAGTTCATGCCCGCCGCCCTTACCGAGGATGACCTGGATGGCCTGATCCGGCAGGCCATCAGTTCAACCGACGCCCAGGGTATGCAGGACATGGGTCGTGTGATGAGCGAGCTGCGTCCCCAGGTACTTGGGCGGGTTGACATGGGGCATCTGAGCAAGAAGGTGCGGGCCGCGCTGGCGGGTTGATCCTCGTAAATCATCTGGCGGGGCATGCCGAAGTCCTTACGGCAAATACTCACCGGCAGGAACTCGCTTCCACCCGCGCCAGAAACTCCCCGATATGCTCGAACGCTTCTTCCGCCTCCGGTAACAGCGGCGTAAACAGATGCCACACATGAACCATGTCAGGCCAGGTTTTCATTTCCACCGGTGAACCGGCAGCCCGCGCTTTCTCAACGTACCGCTGGGCGTTTTCCAGTAATAGTTCCGATTCGCTGGCGTGAATCAGTGTTGGCGGGAGACCGTGTAACGTTCCGCGCAGGGGCGATGCCATCGGACTGGTGGGCAATACCCGCATGCCCAGAACGGTTCCCCACCACAGCAACGGCAGAGGTACCCGGGACAGCTTTTTAACGGTTGGTCCCAGCATGACATCGGTTTTCAGGTTGGCACGGCTGCCCAGTGAGGTCAGCATCAGTTCGGTGGAGGGTGACAATGCAATAGCGGCGTTCGGTGGTGGCAGGCCCTGATCTCGTATCCAGGCGATGAGTCCCAAGGCATGGCTGCCGCCAGCGGAGTCCCCCGCAACCACCACGAAATTGGCCGGAGCCTTTTGGCCCGGTCCATTGTTCAGCATCCAGCGATAAGCCCTCTGGCAGTCGATAATGCCGTCCAGGTAGCGGTTTTCCGGCATCAGCCGGTAATCGACAGCGAATACGCAGGCGTGGGCCAGCCGCGACAACCGGTCAGTAATGGCACGATGGCTTTTGGGGCTGCCAGCGATCCAGGAGCCCCCGTGAATGTAGAGAATACGACGCTCGGGTTTTGCTCCGGGCGCAATGACCCATTCCCCCTTGGGGGAGCCGCTGGCAGGGGAGCGGATTTCCGAGGCCAGTTCCAGGCCATCGCTCATGCTATCCATATAGTTCCGCAACGCCCTTACACGAGCGCGGCCATGGAGACCGTCAGCAGCGGCATGCATACCCTTGACCATGTCAAGCACCTGTTGGCGAGCCTCATCTTGTTGCTCGCCGGTGGGCGCTTCGGTGTCATCCCCGGCATCGTGACGCCGGCGCAGGACGAACACCAGGGCAGCAATCAGCGCCACCATGATCAGTCCAAACCACATCATGGCGAACCAGGCCATTCCGAATATCATATACAGCCCTTAAATGGTTTCATTGGCTTCTTCTACCATCCTGAAAAGTGGGACAGATTTATTAGCTGAGTGTCTTCCCCGCTGCGCCTGGCTGAAACCGGTGTTGCTGGTGGGAAGTCTGCCCCGGGTTTCGGAACTAAATCCCCCGAAATAGGTCAAACGGTGACCAGGTTAGCGATGCTATCTGGGATGCGCCAAAGGAGGAAATATTATGCGCTATCTCGCTGCACTATTAACCACTGTATTCCTAGCTGGCACTGCGCTGGCTGGTCAGTGCCCGTCTCTGGTTAGTCAGATCGACCAACAACTGCAGTCAGCCCAACTCGATAGTAAGACTGAAGCCAGTATCAAAGCGCTCCGTGATCAGGGCGAATCACTGCATAGCCAGGGCAAACATGCCGAATCGGTTAAGGTACTTAAAAAAGCGATAAAGAAACTTGACGCTATGTCGTAGCCATCGAGCGCCTGGTAGTGGCAAATCCTGGCTCTACCAGGTCCCTGATCATGAGTGGCTGGCTAATGGATGTCCCGGTGCCTTGAATGGTAAGTGCTGCGCACAAAGCTATGAGAGTTAGTTACGCCAATCAGCAAACCAGGAGATCCATCATGCATGTTTTCATTGCAGGAGCCAACGGGCAAATTGGCCAGCATCTGTTGCGGGAAATGGCAGATAGCAACCATGAGGTGCGGGCTCTGATCCGGCACCCGGATCAGGGCCCGGAATTGCAGCAGTTGGGCGCTACGGAAACCGTGCTGGGCGATCTGGAGCAAGACTGTAGCGAAGCCATGAGAGGCTGCGATGCGGTCATTTTTACCGCTGGCTCAGGTCCGCATACGGGGCCGGATAAAACCATCGATGTGGATCAGGAAGGTGCTATCCGGCTGGTGGATACAGCCAGGGCCATGGGCATAAAGCGTTTTATCATGGTGAGCAGTATGCGGGCTGAGGAGCCTGAAAAGGGGCCGGAAAAACTCCGTCATTACCTTCAGGCCAAACACAACGCCGATGAGCATCTGAAAAACAGCGGCCTGAATTACACCATTGTTCGTCCGGGCCGGCTGACCGATGATGACGGTACGGGCAAGGTTGCGTTGAGTGCGAGACTGGACCAATCCGGTAAGATTCCACGGCAGGATGTTGCCCGCGTCCTGCTCGCGGTGCTGGATTCGGATACTGCTACCAATCGTGTCTTTGATGTGGTGTCCGGCGACACGCCGGTGCCTCAGGCACTGGCAAAACTGTAACCGCTAGCTGGCTCTGTTATTAAGGCTGAAAAAGTGCGGGCCTGGCTTGCAGCCAGGCCCCGGTATCACGTTCATTTCACCGCGATGGATCAAGCGCAACTCCCGCCGCATTGAGTCAATCGTGCGTCTGTCTGACATGCTCAATAATAAGACGAACGTTTGTTAAGGCACACTAGATAACCGATCTACCAGTCGAGCCTGATACTCCCCAGAAGGGCATCGCCTAAGCGCAGGTCCAGGGTCCCCGCCTCCAGATCTCGATACCGGACACGGGTGCCCACGTTCGCGCCAATGCCCAGAACCACCGCTGGCCACAATCGTTCACCCGAGCCGATTCGGTAAGTCAGCTCCGCTCTCCACTCGCGCAGGTACAGCGCCCCTTCGACCTCCCGAGCCCGGTCAAGGGTGGCCCAGCGATCACCCTTGCGTTCCAGTCGAAGCTCCCAGCGTGCAGCGGGGCTTTGCCACCGCAGCATAACCGGCAGATCCATCAGCCAGTGGCCGTTATCCCCGGCGTGTTCCCAGCGCACCCTGGGAAGCCAGCGGAAGGAGCCGAAGCGATGATCGCCGCCAATTCCCAGACTCAGGGGCGAACTCTCACTTAATGCCCGGAACATCGCCGCGCGGCCATTCACCACATCACTATGAAAAATTTGATACTTGAACATATTTGATGTTCCGGAAAAACCGGCCCGCGCTTCCACCCGGTAAAGCAAATTGTGCCACTGGCCCCCGAAGGTTAGCCGGTGCAAGTGGCCGTTGTGCGCCGGTTCACCAGTGCGTATGCGCAGGGGTTGGTAATCGTAATCAAAGCCGAAGTCGCCCTCTGCACCCTGGCGACGCCAGCCCAGTCCACGCTGGGAACGGGTCACCTCGGTGGCCGAGGGCGAATCTTTCGGCCTGTCGTATGGCTGCCACTGGCGGTACAGCAGGTAGAAGTCACCGGAGGCCTGAACGGCGCGCGGCAGGGCCAGGGCGACTATCAGAAGAACCACCAGAGGGAAAAACCATGAGGTTGAATGAACTATGGTTTGAAAANATCGGCCCTTGAACACAGTGCTGCCCCCAGTCATCAGAGGTATTCAGGCTTGTTGACCAATAATACCGTTTCGCNGGACCTGTGAATTGCNTGGTCTTTGCCCTACGCTTATAGCCATAGTTTAACCAGCCTAGGCNGTTTCAGACNCTTATGTCCGACAAAGAGCTNCGCACCAAATCCGATAAACAGTCTATCGACCAGTTTATCCACCAGGTCCGGAAACTGCCAAAGCAGGGCAGGGGGCAGGGCCNGCTGATTTTCGCCCTGGATGCCACCGCCAGCCGGGAGGCGACCTGGGATGAGGCTTGCCACCTGCAGAGTGAGCTGTTCGTGGCGGCCAGGGATCTGGGCGGCCTGGCCATTCAGCTTTGTTACTATCGTGGCTTTGGCGAATTCAAGGCCACGGGGTTTGTCACCGAGACCGGTCAACTGCTGAGCCTGATGAACGGCGTTTCCTGCCTGGGTGGCCGTACCCAGGTCAGCCGGGTGTTGGCCCACGCCGTGAAAGAAACCCGCGCAAAGGCCGTCAAGGCCGTGGTGTTTATCGGGGACTGTTGCGAGGAGCCGGTGGACGAGCTCTGCCATACCGCCGGGGAGCTGGGCATGCTCCGAACCCCGGTTTTCATGTTCCATGAGGGCGACGATGCCCATGCCCGGGCGGTGTTTCAGCAGGTGAGCAAGCTGTCTGGCGGCGCCTACGCACCCTTTGATCGCAACAGCCCGCAGGTGCTCAAGGATCTTATGGCCGCTGTGGCGGTCTATGCCTCCGGGGGAACCAGGGCCTTGCAGGACTTTTCCAGTCGAAGTTCCCTGGAAGTCAGGCGCCTGACCCGGCAGATCAGGTAGTGCCTGTAACCATCCATCAATGGGCTGATGAGCCCGGAGTTTCTGAGTGCAGTTAACGCTCCTGGTTATCGTGTTGTCGGTTTTTGCGTGGGTCTGGCTACGCAAACAGCCACCCGGCCAGCGCAAGCCGGCCCTTATCAGACTGTTGTTGTTTGCCGGTATCGCGATGGTGGTTCTGCTGGCCGTCACCGGCCGGTTGCATTTCATTTTTGCGTTGTTGGCGTTTCTTTATCCACTGTTGCGCCGGGTACTGCCACCCTTATTGATGGGGCGCGTGGCAGGTGGAGGAAGAAGGGACTCAAAGGCCGAGCCGGGCAACCAATCCCATGTGTCCAGCGACATTCTCGAAATGAGCCTGGACCACGACTCCGGAACCATGAATGGCAAAATCCTGAAAGGCCCCATGGCCGGTCGGGCGCTGGCGGATCTGGGCGAGAGCGAATTTATTGAGCTGCTACGATACTGTCGGGAGCATGACGAGGACTCAGCCCGGCTGCTGGAATCCTACCTTGATCGCCGGTTCGGAGACTCCTGGCGTGCGGATGACGAGGCCCGCGATGACAGCGGGGCACCCGGTGATCGTACCAATTCCGACGGTCCTTTAACCGAGAGCGAAGCCCTGGACATCCTCGGGCTGGAGCCCGGTGCCAGCCGGGAGGAGATCATCCAGGCCCACCGCCGGATGATGCAGAAACTGCACCCGGACCATGGCGGAAGTAACTATCTGGCGGCCCGTATCAATGAAGCCAAAGAGCGCCTGCTGGGCTGATGCCCTTAGGGTGAACCCGCTTCCACCCGCGACAGAAACGCCCCGTATGTTCGAACGCCGCTTCCGGCAACAGCGGCGTTCGCAGGTTGCATGCCCTGATCTCGTACCGGCAACGGATTAAACCACGAAGCGTGCGGACATGTCCTTGAGCTCTCCGGAGAGCCGGGCCAGCTTCATCGCAGCTGAACTTGTACCTCAGGGCCCCAGTGGGCAAAGATAGGATTAAAGGACAGGAGCACCGCAATGACATCGCCTGCTGACAATCTTCGGAGCCGCTGGATCACGTTTCTCGCGCACCTGTTCCTGATTCTCGTGGCCTGGACTGTCTTTATCAAATATCTGTTTCCGGTTGGCTTTGCGCTGGTCAGCGATGAGGCGTGGACAACCTATATATACTGGGATCTTTGGCCGGCGGCTCATCTCTGGCTGGCCTGGGCGTTGTTGGTGCGACCACGATATACCCTGTTGCTGGCCATTGGCATGTCGGTGGTTGAGATTCTCATTATCACGACGCTGTTCATCTGGTTTCTGGCGGATCCGGAGTGGTCCATCTGGCGCACGAACTGGTTTGTGAACAAAGTGTTTGTGCTGGCCGCGTTTGTTCTGGTTCTGGGTACGGCTCTGTATCGGCCGGAAGCTCTGAAGGGCCACTCGGAGCAGCGAATTGATGGGGTGGATTCGAACTGATGGCCAAGATGTCTGGTGCCCGAAAATTTCTGCGTCTGCTCGCCTGGTCCGTCACTCACCACTTCTGCAATCACTCATACACGCCCTGGCATCAACATCCGGGCGTGGGTCTGGGTGGGCGAAGCCATCCCGGTTGGGCATTTTGACCTCCGGGAGTGAGTCGGAGTCGAGGGTTGCGTCTTCCTCCACAATGCCGTTCAGATGAAGAACATAGGCGGTGACTGCATAGGTTTCATCTGGCGAAAGGGATTGTGGAGAGTTGAACGGCATGGCACGGTAGACGTAGTCGTAGAGTGTGGTGGCATAAGGCCAGTAGCTTCCCACGGTCTTGACTGGAGAGTCGCTCGCCAGTGTGCCGTTGCCGCCTGCCAACCGGTCCATCGGGCCACTTTTGCCGTCGGCGCCATGGCAACTCTGGCATTGGGCCTGGTAAACCTCCTTGCCGTCGGCCACGCTACCGGAGCCATCGGGCAGACCTTCACCGCTGGGCGGTACATCAATGTCCCAACCCGCGATTTCCTGATCGGTGGCTTCCCGGCCCAGCCCGTAATCTTCATCCTGAGCCATAACCGTGCCTGTCCCTGCCAGGGATACAAGTACAATGGGTGCGATGGTTTTATACGTGAACATTGCTGACCCCTCCATCAGAGCTGACTTCCCATGTCTGTATGGCATTCAGGTGATAAACGGATTTCAGCCCTCGCACGTCAATTAACGCCTGGCGGGTGGGCTGCACGTATCCGGTTTCATCAATGGCACGGCTCTGCAGAAGCGCGCTGCCACCCTTCCACCGCCATGGGAGCCGGAATGCAGTCAGTGCCTTGGTCTCCACCGGGCCTTGAAGCTCCGCCTGAGTCCAGTTGCGGCCCCCGTCGGTGGAGACATCCACCCGGGTAATCCTGCCCCGGCCAGACCATGCGAGCCCCCGGATTTCGTAAAAGCCTTTTTCCGGAAGGGTGTGCCCCCCTGACGGAAAGGTGATTACCGACTTGGCTTCCATCACAAAGGTGAACTGACGAGCACTCCCGTCCGGCATCAGGTCGGTGTATTTGGACGTTTCTTCCCGGGTCATATAGGGCGCGTCACCGACTTCAAGCCGGCGCAGCCACTTGACCTGGGTGTTGCCCTCAAAGCCTGGCAGGATCAGCCGCAAAGGGTAGCCCTGCTCGGGCCGCAAGGCCTCTCCGTTCTGGGCATAGACCACCAGTGCATCGTCCATGGCCTTTTCCATGGGAATGCTGCGGGTCATCGCGGCGGCATCGGCGCTCTCTGCCATAATCCACTTGGCCTTATCCCGGACACCCGCGGCCCGCAGGAGCGTAGACAGGCGTACGCCTGTCCATTCACAGCAACTGAGCAGACCATGGGTTTCCTGGACGGTCTTGCCGCTGGGCTTTTTCCATTCAGTCAAAGTGTTGCCCGAACACTCCAGGAAACGCTTCATCGAGACCTGGGGGAAGCGTTTGATCTCTGCCATGTCGAAGATCATCGGCTTCTCGACCATGCCGTGCAGCATCAGCTGGTGCTGTTCAGGATCGATATCCGGAACCCCGCCGTGATGGCGTTCAAAGACCAGGCCATTGGGGGTAATGGTGCCATTCAGATCCTGTAACGGGGTAAAACTCCAGGAAGAGGTTTTGGTGGGTGTTAAGTCCGTCGGTGTGCGAACTACGCCATCCTCAAACCTAGAGGGCTGGCCATAGGCGGGTGAAAGAATGGGCTTCCCCTGGGACAGGGACCATTCCGGCACATCCGGTGCCAGGTTTCCGCCGCCATTACTGGCTGCCAGTGCCTGGCTGATTGGTAAGGGCAAACTGGCTACCCCGACCGCTCCCAGAGTGCGTTTGAGAAATTGCCGCCGTTCTATCGGCCCGTCCTGCCCATCAGCGCGGTTGTTGTTAGCCATAGTCCAACCCCTCGTTTGTGTCACCGCAGCCCTGCCACTGCAGTAACTACCCGGAATCCCTCATCAATTGCCAAGACGGCGCTGGTCGGCATGAGCTGAGTATGTTTTGATCAATCTCTAATGGAATAGCAGTGGCCCTGACACCTGTCAAACTGGATAGAAAAATGGTGCAGGATTGCCAGATGGAAAGGTGAAAGACACATTATTAACTCCTTGCATTCCGCCCGTTACAAATTTGAAACAGCTATGTCGATACATTTTACATCTATGCGGCTTCTATCCCTGGTTCATCAGGAGGGCAATGTCGTCATGGTGACGAGCGATAGAGGGCATGTCTAAGCTCCATCACTATTGCGGAAGACAAAACAAAAAAGGCCGCAAAATGCGGCCTTTTAAAACGCAAGGTTTGGATGTTAGCCGCGGCGGCGCGCCATTCCCAGCCCCAGAAGCCCCAAACTAAACAGAGCAAGAGTTCCTGGCTCGGGTACTGCTACGGTTACTTTTACATCATCCAGAAAGTTACCAACGGTGCCAGTCTCGGGAACCACCGAGGTAAACATGATGCGAGTGTTGATTGCAGTGGCTACGAAGGAGTCGGAGAAGACGCTCCAGCCATTGGTCGTGTGGTCGGAGAGCAGCCAGGACATGGCCACACCTCCGTCCGGAGTGACGGAGAACTCGAACTCTTCGTTGTCGCTACGCCGGGCCTGATAAGCAAAGCTCATATCGTAGGTCTGGCCGATATCAGTGGCAATGTCCTGGAAAATGCTAAACGCAGTGCCGGTGCCAGGATCGGAATTCAGTTCGGCAAACTGATCGCCTTCGTAGGCTGTTTCGCTGTTGAAGTTGTCCCAGATTTCGATACGACTGCCATCCCAGCCTGCTACTGCACTGGCATCAAAGGCTTTCCAGGCACCAGAAGCCACATCCGGATCTTCAAAACTGCCATTCACAATAAGATTGGCACTGGCAGGTGCTGCGATGAAAAGAGGAACGCTGAGAGAACTGAGAAGGGCGATACGGCTGAACAATGGCATGGAGTACTTCCTCAACTGCGTAATTTTGATCGTTGAGTAGTGCTAGGCAATGGAGATGCCAGTTCAATATTTTAAGTTTTATTTCAATGTGTTTTCACCTTTCAGTCCTTGCTTACAGAAGGACATGTGTAAGTTTATCTGACATGCCCTGCTCATATTTGTAACAGGTCTCACTGGGTGACTTTGGTACGTGCCGGTGCCCGTTTGCGTGGCGCTGTTTTTTGACGCGAAGGTTGTCGGCGCTTTTTCGCAACCGGAGTCGGTGGCGCCGGCTGGTTTCGTACATAGGCGCCGGGCGCCGGCTCAATCACCGGCAGCTGCCCTTCCCCGGCGGTACNGGCCTTCACTTTGCCACCACCAAACTGTTCCGCCCAGGCGACCCAGTCGGGCCACNAGGAACCTTCGAACTGCCTGGCACCCTGAAGCCAGGCATCCGGATCCAGGTCGCTGTCCTCGTTGACGCGATAACCGTACTTTTTCCGGTCCGGCGGATTGATGATCCCGGCGATGTGCCCCGAGCCGCCGAGTACAAAACGCACCGGGCCGCCCAGATAGCGTGAGCCGCGATAAGAGGAGATCCAGGGGGCGATGTGATCCTCAATGGCCGATGCAAAGTATCCCGGCACCTTGATCTTCCCAAGATCAATCGGAGTGCCCGCCAGTTCAATACCACCGGGCTCACGCAGCCGGTTGTGCAGGTACATATTGCGCAGGTAAAAACTGTGCATGGCCGCCGGCATGCGGGTGGCATCCGCGTTCCAGTACAACAGGTCGAAGGGGGCGGTATCGCGCCCCAGCAGGTAGTTGTTGACGAAGAAGGACCATATCAGGCTGTTGGCCCTCAGCATGTTGAAGGCGGTCGCCATGGAGGCGCCCTCGAGATAGCCCTGCTTGTTCATGGCTTTTTCGAGCTTGCCAATGGCGTCCTCGTCAATGAACACCTCCAGGTCACCGACCTCCGAGAAGTCCAGCAGGCTGTTGAGGAAGGTGGCGCTCTTGACCCGGTCGTCGCCCCGGGCGGCCAGCCAGGCGAGGGTGCAGCCGAGCAGGGTGCCGCCAATGCAGTAACCGACGGTATTCAGCTCACGCTCGCCGGTGGCCTGCTCAATGGCCTCCATGGCGGCGATGGGGCCTTCGAGCATGTAGTCTTCAAAACCCTTGTGCGCCAGTTCCGCCCCGGGATTCACCCAGGACACCACGAACACGGTGTGGCCCTGCGCGACCCAATAGCGGATGAACGACTTTTTCTCACCCAGATCGAGAATGTAGTACTTGTTGATCCACGGCGGAATCACCAGCAGCGGCCGGCGGTGCACGGTGTCGGTGGTTGGCCGGTACTGGATGAGCTGCATCAGTTCGTTCTGGAAAATAACGTCGCCCGGCGTGTTGGCGAGATTGTCTCCAACCGCAAAGGCGTCCGGGTCGGACATGCGAAAGGGCATTGGGCCGGCGCCCTCATCCAGATCACGCAGCAGGTTGGCCAGACCCCGCAGCAGGTTCCGGCCCCGGGTACGGATCGTGGTGCGCAGCACCTCCGGGTTGCTCAGGATGAAGTTACTCGGGGCCAGGGCGTCGGTCATCTGGCCGGTGAAAAACCGTAGTTTTCGCCGGGTGTGGTCGTCCAGGCCGCGCACATCGTCGAGGGTGTCCATGATCCACCGGTTCGACAGCAGGTACGCCTGCTTGATGGCATTGAACGCCATCACCTCATTCCAGGCCTGGTCGCGAAAACGCCCGTCGCCCGGCTCCGGCTCCGCCACGGCCAATGGCTTGTTGTTTAAGCGGCTGGTCAGCAGGCCCGACAAGAACCGGGTGCTGTCCTTGAGAAGGCGCATCTGGGCCAAAATCACGGTGTCCGGCTGGGTTGCGAGCCTGCCGGTCAGGGAAACAAAGGGTTTGGCCATGCTTTTGACACTGACCGGGCTGGGGCTGCCCCGGCGCACCCGGCGCAGGATAGAGCGCTTCAGTAGGTGGCCGCCATGCACACCCGCCCGCACCAGCGACTGGCGCACGACATTGGGCTCGAATTCCGGCGAGGCGGTGGTCTTAATCGGTTTGTCAGCCATGGTCACACTCTCCACCTGGCGGAGCTACATGTACACGCCGCCATTTACATTGATCTGCTGGCCGGTGATGTAGTCCCCTTCCGCTGCCAGGAACACCACCGCGCGGGCGATTTCCTCGGGTTGACCAAAGCGGCCCATCGGCACTCGGGCAATTATCTGTTGGCGGATGTTCTCGGGCACCTGGGCAAGCATTTCGGTCTCGGTAAAGCCCGGGGCAATGGCATTGACCGTAATGTTGTACTTGGCCATTTCCAGTGCCAGGGTCTTGGTGAACGCGATGATGCCGCCCTTGCTGGCCGCGTAGTTGGCCTGCCCGAAGTTGCCGGCCTGGCCGACGAACGAGGTGATATTGATGATGCGACCGTACTTCTGATCCATCATGATCTTCAGCACTTCGGAGCAGGTTGCGTAGACGCTTCCCAGATTGGTGTCGAGGACATCGTTCCAGTCATCGTCGGTGAGCTTCTTCATGGACTTGTCTTTGGTGATGCCGGCGTTGTTCACCAGGATGTCGATGCGTCCCCACTGATCATGGACCTGACGTATCAGGCTCCGGGCGGCAGGCATCTGGGAAAGATCAGCCTGGATGGCCAGTGACCGCACGCCGTTCGCCTCAATTTCCTTGACGACTTCGTCCGCCTCCGATTGGCGCGAGCGGTAGTTGATGGCGACGTCGGCGCCGCGTTGGGCGAGCTGAAGGGCTATGTGGCGGCCAATGCCGCGAGAGGCACCAGTGACGATGGCAACCTTGCCTTTGAGGTCTTGCATAACACTCTCCTTGAATGGCCTTGCGCTGAGATTTGAGTAATTGTTGTTGTGCAACAAACTCTAGTTTCAAGCTAGCAGAGTCCCCACGAGGCCACAAGAAATTAACCCAAAGCAACCGGTCAGGCGGTGTTTCCTATCGACTCTCCTAAGCCGAGGCAATCCGGCATCGGAGATGATGTGGCCGCCGGAGAAATCGGCTTCAATCTGGCGGCGGGACAGTGGAGGGAAGGGAGGTTTTTCAGGTATAATCCCGGGCTGCGGCGGTTAGTGTTGGTTTTGCGTGTAGGAGCTGGGAATTATAGCACCTGCCGCCGTTTTCTTTTGTCCCCCATGAGAAATCCGGGCCATTTTAAGAGCAGAAGGATGTTGTAATTACCCCAGGATATTGGCCCGTCGATAAAGTAGTGCGTAATCAGCTAGCCACAAGAAAAGAACACGGCAATCGCCTGTTCAGGCTGTTGCTGGTGCTTTTGTTGCTGCTTGCCGCGCAGCACCTTGCCATGCATGACATCGATGGTGCTGGCGGAGGCCTGGTCGGCCATCAGGAATGTCTGCTCAATCACCTGCCTTATGCGCAGTTATCCCCGCCATTACCCGGACTTTCGTTACTGATTCCGGCGCTGTTTCCGGAAATACTGTACAGCCAGCACCTCCACCTGATTTTTGTCCACCCCTGGTTGGCCCGCGCACCACCCCTGTTCTGATCTATCTCTGTTTACCCGTTTAATTGATGAGCAAGTGTGCAGTGCACGGTTATTGTGTGCCTGCTCGAAAATTCGCACGATAAATCAGTTCAGGAATACGTAATGATTAGCAACTACAACCGGCTATTGCCGGCCCCCATCGTAATGTTCGGCTTATCTCTGACGGCAGGGGCTGTTCCGCTTGCCCACAGTGCTGAGGCGGTTCACGACAGTCATTGGTCCGGGGACCTGCGGGTGGGCGCAAATATGGATCTGACCGCCGAAACCCGGGATTTCGGTGCTGATATGAACCGCCAGGTGCTTGACCTGCGTGAGGTGGAGGTTTCTCTGGAGTCGCAGATCAAGCCTTGGCTCTATGGGATGATATTCCTGACCCAGCCGTCCGATGAGGACATGAGCATCGAAGAGGCTGCGGTGATCGCCGACCTGCCAAATGGCTTCAGGCTGAAAGCAGGAAAGTACCGCAACGAGTTTGGGTTGATCAACACCGTTCATGAACCGGAACGGCCACAAGTCTCACTTCCCTTGCCGGTGGAGGAGTTTCTCGGCGAAGAACAGCTTCGGGAGACGGCGGTCACTCTGGGTCGTCTCACCGACCTGGGCAACGGCTACCGTGCCGGTATCAGCGGCGCCGTGTTCAATTCCGACAACGATGCGGCGTTAGATGCTGGCCAGTCTGGCGACAAGGCCTTTGGCGGCAAACTCTATTTTGGCCGCCAGGCAGGTGACGCCGCCTACCAGTTAGGTCTCAGCGCCCTGACCGGCAAGAACGATACGGGCGGCACAACCGATATACAGGCGCTGGATTTCCGCGTCCTGCTCGAACCGGAATTTGCCCGGGGCTACGACTACTCGGCACGTTTTTCCTGGATGGGCGAGATCCTGTTCAACCAGCGGGAAATCGCCCCTGGCGTCAGCAACAACGCCAACGGCGCCTGGACACTCGTGGATTACCAATTCAAACCTGCGCATCATCTGGGCGCGGGTGCCGAATACACTCAGGGGCGACTGGATAAATCGCTGACGTCCAGGGCTTATTCGGCGCATTACAGCTGGTATTACTCGCCCCATGCACGATTGCAGGTACAGGCGCGTCGTCTTGACGTTGATGGCGGCGACAGCGGCATGGAAGTATTGCTGCAGTTGAATATCGTTCT
>PAKW01000015.1 GCA_002707215.1 Halomonas sp. | reverse complement strand
GCCTGTTACGCCGAAGCCCTTAAATCCAGCGAAGTGCTGATGATTCCCATACATGCCTACCAGGACCTGCTTGAGAGCAACCTTCAATATGCCCGGGCAGCCCTTCGTCATTATGCCAAACGGGCTGTCTCCCGGTTCCACGACCTGGAAATCATGACTGTCCAGAGTGCCCGTGACCGGCTGATCCGTTACCTGATTGATCTGTTGCCAAACGGCCCGGAAGAGGGCGGTGAGGTAGAGTTGCCATTGCCTAAGTGTCTGGTTGCTTCCAGGCTGGCCATGCAGCCGGAGACCTTCTCCCGGATTCTGGCCGATCTGAAATCCAACGGGCTGGTGCGGGTTAACCGCAGCCGGCTGTTCATTTCAGACCCCCGACGACTGATCGAGATCAGCCAGTAAACGACTTCATTCAAGCCTCCGGGCGCTTGGGAAAGGAGGGCAGGTGACAGCGAGAAAGCAACGCCCACTGGTCTATTCATGTTCCGGTTGCTCCGATGTGGCACAGTTGGCCAACAATGTGGCGGTGCGGCTCGACCACGCCGGTGAATTTGAAATGTCCTGTATTTCCGGGGTGGGTGGCAAGGTGCCGTCACTGGTGAAAACCGCCCGCTCCGGTCGCCCGATTACGGTGATTGATGGCTGCCCGCTGCATTGTGCCCGGGCCTGTCTTGAAAACATCGGTGTTGAACCTGATGAGCACGTGAGGCTCTACGAGTTCGGATTCAAAAAACACTACGGCCAGAGTTACGGCGCTGACGCCGTGGAAGAGGTGTGTGAGGAAGTTCGCAGGCGCACGCCGTCCGGCCAGCTCATTGCCCGCCAGGCGTAAATCGCCGCGGCCAGATACCAGCAGGATTTTCCAAATGATCAGCAGTTACAGTGACCTGATTCAGGCTTCCCGCAACCAGCAAGAAGCCCAGCGCCTGTTATTCGTATTTTGTCGGGCCGAACTGCCCGACGACGCCTCTGCTGAACAAAAGGCCGCGTTTGAACGCGGTGAGGGCGGTGCCCTGACACCGGTCATCTGCGTGGACAAGACGCCGGATGAGGCGCCCGATTTCGGGGCCCTTGCCGAAGAGTCCCGCGCCACCGGCCAGGCCTGGGATCTGGTGTTTGTCGCTGCCATGTCCGGCCGCGGCGGCATGGCGCCGTCTACCGACGAAGCGCAGCAGCCGTTGACCATGATGGTGGAATCCATCCGCCTTGGCCAGGTTAGTCATTACCTCCCCCTCGATCCGCAGGGAAACGCTGTCAGCCTGGGCTGACGGCGCTTAACCCGGGACTCCGCAGTAAGCATATCCAATAAGAGGTATGTGATTTTCCTCAAATTTGCCTAGGCTTAAGCAGTACGACGTTTTTTGTCTTGGAGCCTTTAGTGACCGCCTTGTTCCGTTTTGTTTTCCCCATGTGCATCTGGATCATGGCTATGCCCTTGAATGCGGCGCCTGTGAATGAGTATGACCCTGTAGCTGCCCGACAGGTCATCCGGAAGGCGTTTCCTTCGGTCACTACCCTGGTCCCTCGGGAAGGCAACCGAGCCATCCAGGAACTCTATGCCGGAGACGAGCTGAAAGGCTACGCCTATCAGAGTCTCGATTTCATCCAGACCCCGGCCTATTCCGGCAAGCCGCTGAATATTGTGGTGGTCCTGGATACGGACGGAAACATCGTGAGCTCACGCGTTATCGAGCATCACGAACCGATACTCCTTGTCGGTATCCCCGAACGAAAGCTCCACGAATTCACTGACCAGTACGTTGGACTCAAGGCAGACCAGCGGGTGACGGTAGGCGGTACATCGTCGGAGCACAAGGTTGCCGTGGACGGTTTGTCCGGCGCTACGGTAACCGTGATGGTGGTGAACGAGGTCATCATGAAATCGGCCCACCGTGTTGCCGCCGAGCTGGGGCTTGTTCAGAGCCAGAAAAATGCCCGCCCACCGCTTGCGAACATTCAGACCGATAACTTCCAGGACAAAAGCTGGCAGACACTCACCGGAGAAGGTTCCGTTCGCAGGCTGAAGCTGACCCGTGGCCAGGCGGATGACGCCTTCAAGGGCACGCCCGCGGAAGGGATCGACACAACACCGCGGAAACAGCGCGGCGAGCCCCTGATTGATCTGTACACCGCCTATCTGAATGTGCCGGCCATTGGCCGCAATTTGCTGGGTGAACGCCAGTTCCAGTGGCTGACCTCCGAGCTCAGGGAGGGCGAACACGCCATCGCCGTAATGGCCAATGGTGACTACTCGTTCAAGGGTTCCGGTTACGTCCGTGGCGGCATCTTTGACCGCATCCAGATCCGCCAGTTTGGTGACACCTTCAACTTCCGTGATCTGGATTTCTACCGGTTGAGCGATGTTTATGCCGAGGACATGCCCGAGTTTTCTGAAATGGCGATTTTCATCATTCGCCAGCAGTACAACTTTGATCCCGGCACGGAATGGACCCTTGAGCTTACGGTCAAGCGCCAGACCGGCCCACTGGACAGCGAGTTCCAGGTATTTCCACTCACTTACCAGTTGCCGGATCAGTACTACACCCGCCCCGAGCCGGTAATGACAGAGGAGGACATGCTGGCGGATCAGCCCATGTGGGTGCAGATGTGGTATCAGCGGGAGTTCCAGATTGTGGTGCTCGGTATTGGCATCGGTGTGCTGCTGTTCATTCTGTTTTTTCAGGACTGGCTGGTTAAGAAGCCGAAGATGATGCGCTGGATCCGCCACGCCTTCCTGACCTACACCCTTTTCTTCATCGGCTGGTACGCCCTGGGCCAGCTCTCCATCGTGAATGTGCTGACCTTTGTCAACAGCCTGGTCAGCGGTTTCAGTTGGGAGACCTTTCTGATCGACCCGGTGCTGTTTGTACTCTGGGCGGTGGTGGCTGGCATCATTCTGCTGTGGGGGCGGGCGGTTTACTGTGGCTGGCTGTGTCCGTTCGGGGCCCTGCAGGAATTGCTGAACGAGATTGCCCGCAAGCTCAGGGTACCCCAGTACACCGTGCCCTTTGCCTGGCATGAACGGCTCTGGGCGATCAAATACATCATTCTGCTGGTGCTGTTCGGGGTGTCGCTGGACTCCATGGCGACCGCCGAGCGCCTGGCCGAGGTGGAACCCTTCAAAACGGCGATCACCCTCAGGTTTGACCGCAGTTGGCCCTTTGTCATCTACGCTGTCCTGTTGCTGGTGGTCAACCTGTTCACCCGCAAGGCCTTCTGCCGGTATTTGTGCCCCCTGGGCGCGGCGCTGGCATTACCAAGCAAGTTACGGGTATTCGACTGGCTCAAACGGCGTAGGGAGTGTGGAAACCCCTGCCGGCTGTGTGATCACGAATGTGAAGTTCAGGCCATCCATCCGGATGGGCACATCAACTATATGGAATGCCATTACTGCCTGGATTGCCAGATGACCTATTTCGATGACCACAAGTGCCCGCCGCTGATCGTCAAGCGTCGCGGCAAGCGCCGTGGCCATAACGCTCCTGGCCACCCGGAGGAAATTCCAGTGGTGCAGGTGACCTGAGTAGTCCCAGCAAAAAAGAAAGCATGAGAAGCAAAAACCGCCACTACCAATAACGGAGTTGGATATTATGAAAAAGAAAGATGATCTGTCCAAGGATATGCAGGAGCTTCCGGAAAACGGCCAGAGCCGCCGCCGGTTTATGGGCGCAGCGGCACTGGCCGGTGTTGCCGGGGCAACCGGTCTTGGTACCGCAGTGATGTCCCGGGAATCGTTCGCGGCTGCCGCTGGCGATGCCAGGCAAAAGTACATGGTTGAGCCAGGTGAGCTTGATGAATACTATGGCTTTTGGAGTGGTGGCCACTCCGGCGAGGTGCGCGTTCTGGGAGTGCCCTCGATGCGTGAGCTCATGCGCATCCCGGTCTTTAACGTGGACTCCGCCTCGGGCTGGGGTATAACCAACGAAAGTAAAGACGTCCTCGGCCATGATAATACCTACCTGAATGGTGATGCCCACCACCCGCATGTTTCCATGACCGATGGCCGGTACGATGGCAAGTATCTGTTCATCAATGATAAGGCCAATTCCCGGGTTGCGCGTATCCGCCTGGATATCATGAAGTGTGACAGGATCACCACGGTTCCCAATGTCCAGGCCATCCACGGCTTGCGGCTGCAGAAGGTGCCGAAAACCAACTATGTGTTCTGTAACGCCGAGTTTGTGGTTCCCCATCCCAACGATGGCAGTGAGTTCAGCATGGAGAAGAGCTTTACCATGTTTAACGCCATTGATGCGGAAACCATGGAGGTGGCCTTCCAGGTCATCGTGGATGGTAACCTCGACAACACCGATGCCGATTACACCGGTAAATATGTGGTGTCCACCTGTTACAATTCCGAGAAGGCCCTGGATCTGGCCGGCACCATGCGTAATGATCGCGACTGGGCGGTGGTGTTCAACATTGAGCGCATTGAGCAGGCTGTCAAGAACGGCAACTTTAAGACTCTGGGAGACTCCAAGGTGCCTGTGGTTGACGGACGTCACGGCTCCGAACTGACCCGTTATATCCCGGTGCCGAAAAACCCGCACGGCCTGAATACGTCTCCCGATGGCAAGTACTTCATTGCCGCCGGAAAGCTGTCTCCAACCTGTACGGTGATTGCTATCGACAGGCTGGATGATTTGTTTGACGGCAAACTGAAGGACGATCGAGATGTGGTTATTGCCGAGCCAGAGCTGGGTCTCGGGCCCCTGCACACCACCTACGATGGGCGTGGTAATGCCTACACTACACTGTTTATCGACAGCCAGGTGTGTAAATGGAATATTGCGGATGCCATCAGGCACTACAATGGTGAGGATGTAAACTACATCCGCCAGAAGCTGGATGTGCACTATCAGCCGGGCCACAACCACGCTTCGCTGACCGAGTCCCGGGACGCGGATGGCAAGTGGCTGGTGGTGCTGTCGAAGTTCTCCAAGGACCGCTTCCTGCCGGTTGGCCCGCTGCACCCGGAGAACGACCAGCTGATTGATATCTCCGGTGAGGAGATGAAGCTGGTGCACGATGGCCCCACCTATGCTGAGCCCCATGACTGCATCCTGGTGCGCCGTGACCAGATCAAGACCAGGAAGATCTATGAGCGCGACGATCCCATTTTTGCCAGTGCCCGTGAGCAGGCCAAAAAAGACGGCATCACCCTGGAGGCGGACAATAAGGTCATCCGTGACGGCAAGAAAGTGCGTGTTTACATGACCTCCATTGCGCCCCAGTACGGGCTGATGGAGTTCAAGGTGAAGCAGGGCGATGAGGTGACGGTGTACGTGACCAATCTGGACACCATTGAGGATGTAACGCACGGCTTCTGTATGGTGAACCATGGTGTGAGCATGGAAATCAGCCCAATGCAGACAGCTTCAGTAACCTTTGTGGCGGACAAGCCCGGGGTTCAGTGGTATTACTGCAACTGGTTCTGTCATGCGCTGCATATGGAGATGCGGGGTCGCATGCTTGTTGAGAAGGCCTGATCTTCTCTCCGCCGGGACTCCTTTATGGGGTTCCGGCTTTCCCTTCCACTTGGGAGAAACAATCCAAGAGGAGGCTGCTTTCCAAAACACGCTCCTTCGGCACGTCCCTGTGACGCTTGGGCTCCGCCATCCATGGCTCCGCACAGTTTTGGAAAGCAGCCTCCTCTCGGATTGCCAGAGTTCTGGCAAGGCCCAAAGAAATTTCATCTCTCAGAGAGACATTGATGTACCAAATTTTGCGTTATGGAGTGGCCCTGACAGTCGCTCTTTTATCGCTGACCGCGAGCGCGGGCCTGCAAGAACAGCTTGATGCCCTGGAACCGGGCGCAACCTTTGAGCTTCCTCCTGAGCATGTTTCCTCTCTGGCTATTCGGGTGCCCGGGGTGACGGTGTCTTGCCATTCCGACACGGTGATTGACGGGGGCGGGCAGGGCAATGCTGTGGATATTGTCGCCGGGGAGGTGACGTTGTCCGGTTGTTCGGTGCGCAACTGGGGCCGGGATCTGAACGAGCTGGATGCGGGGATTTTTGTGGCTCGGGAGGCCCGGGGGGCGGTGGTTGAGAATAACCGTCTGCAGGGGCCGGCGTTTGGGGTGTGGCTGGATGCCACGCCGGATGTGACGGTTCGCAACAATACAATTCGTGGCGATGCCAGCATGCGTCCGAATGACCGGGGCAACGGGGTTCACTTGTTCAATACCACCGGGGCGCTGATTGAGGGGAACGACATCCGTCAGACCCGGGATGCGATCTATATTGAGACGGCGAATAACAATACGATCCGGGGTAATGAGATGTCGGATCTGCGTTATGGCATCCACTATATGTATTCGATGAATAACCTGCTGGAGAACAATGTCACCCGGGGCACGCGGACGGGTTATGCTCTGATGCAGAGCAAGCGACTGAGGGTGATCAACAACCGGTCGGTGAATGATGAGAATTACGGAATTCTGATGAATTTCATCACCCAGTCGGAGTTTCGGGGCAATATGGTGACCGGGGTTTCCGAGGGCCGGACCGGTGGTGTGGTGATTGATGGCGCCGAGGGCAAGGCGGTGTTTATCTATAACTCCTTGTACAACAGCTTTACGGGCAATCTGTTTGCGGACAGCAACATCGGGATTCATCTGACCGCCGGTTCCNAGGATAANGAGGTGTTCGGGAATGNNTTTGTGAATAACCAGCGGCAGGTGAANTATGTGGCNACNCGCNCTCAGGAGTGGTCGAGGGNCGGCAGGGGCAATTACTGGAGTGACTACCTGGGCTNGGATCGCAACCAGGANGGGATCGGGGATGTGGCCTATGAGCCCAATGACAATGTCGACCGGCTGCTGTGGAAGTATCCGGAGGCNAAGATCCTGATGTTCAGCCCGGCGGTGGATACCCTGCGCTGGGTGCAGGATGCCTTCCCGGTGGTGAAAGATGCCGGGGTTGCCGACTCTTATCCGCTGATGCGACTGCCCGCCGATCTGAAACCGGAGATCCGATGAGCTGTTTTCGTCTTGAGAATGTGAGTTACCGGTACGACAAAAGCCCGGTACTGAAGGGCATAGACCTGACGCTGGAGCCGGGTGAAATTCTGGGGCTGTTTGGCCATAACGGAGCCGGCAAGACTACGTCCATCAAGCTGATTCTTGGGCTGATGCAGCCGACACAGGGCAGGTTGTCGGTGCTCGGCGGCCCCCCCGGTGATCCTCGGGTCACCCAGCACATCGGTTACCTGCCGGAGAATGTGATGTTCTACCCGCAGTTGACCGGCCGGGAGATTCTGAGCCATTTCGCGCGTCTGAAGGGAGCCTCACTGCGGCAGGTGCCGGAGCGGCTCGAACAGGTGGGTCTCGGCGATGCCATGGATGCCCGCACCAAGACTTACTCAAAGGGTATGCGCCAGCGTTTAGGGTTGGCCCAGGCGCTGCTGGGCAAGCCGAAGCTGCTGATGCTGGACGAGCCTACCGTGGGTCTGGATCCGGTGGCCACAGCAGATCTGTACCGGCTGCTCCGTGGGCTGCGGGATTAGGGTGCGGGTATTGTGCTGTGTTCCCATGTTCTGCCCGGGGTCGAGCCTTACATCGACCGCGCTGCCATTCTCACGGAAGGTTCCTTGCAAGCGGCCGGAGATCTGGCGGCGCTGAGGCGGCAGGCAAATATGCCTGTGACCCTGTCGCTGGATCCCGCCAACAGTATTTCTGCGCTGGAGCAGGTCATTGACAGTGCTTCCAGCAACAGTGGCCTGATGATCAAGACTGTTAACGGACGCCTGCGGGTGGATGTACAACCGAGGGAGAAGATGGCCTTACTGAGAGCGGTCATGGCCTCGGGCGAGGTGGCGGATATCAGCATCCATCAACCCAGCCTGGAAGATATTTACGTGCATTTCATCGGCTCTGGTGGCCTGGCCCATCGTGGAGGCAACTAATGAACAGCATTTGGACCATTGCCCGTAAGGAACTCAGCGACAGCCTGCGAAACCGCTGGCTGATGGCTATTTCCCTGGTTTTCGCCACCCTGGCTTTGGGCATCGCCTGGTTCGGCGCCGCCGCCTCCGGGCAGGTGGGGTATGCCTCCACGCCGGCCACTATTGCCAGCCTTGCCAGCCTTGGGATCTTCCTGATTCCCCTGATCGCGCTGCTACTGGCCTACGACGCCATCGTTGGGGAAGAAGAGGGCGGCACCCTGCTGTTACTGATGACCTATCCGCTCAGCCGCAGCCAGCTGTTGCTCGGTAAGTTCCTGGGCCATGGCCTGACCCTGGCCCTGGCCACCCTGATCGGCTTTGGCGTTGCCGGTATGGCTATCGCCTTGCTGGTGGAGGACGTGGCCATTGCCAGTCTGGCTGTCGCCATGGCCCGTTTTATTGCCTCCACCGTCCTGTTGGGTTGGGGCTTCATTGCACTTGCCTACGTGATCAGCGTCCGGGTCAGTGAAAAGCCCATCGCCGCCGGCCTGGCCCTGGCCATCTGGTTCTTCTTCGTGCTGATTTTCGACCTGATGTTGCTCGGCACTCTGGTGGCAAGCCAGGGCAAGTTCAGCGCCGAGCTGCTACCCTGGCTGTTGATGCTTAACCCCACGGACATCTACCGTCTTCTCAACATTGTGGCCTTCGATGGCGCAGCACAGCTCAGTGGTGTCCTCAGCCTCGGCGCCGACCTGCCCATCGGTGCTTTCGGCCTCTGGGTCGGCCTGGTGCTCTGGTTTACTATCCCGTTGGCGGGCGCCCTGTTGCTGTTCCGGAATCGTCGTATCTGAACGGAGGTGTCCCTGATGAACCGAATCAAACTGAACTGGCTCCTTGCGCCCTGGCCGTCTTTGAATTTGGGGTCAGATGAAATTTTCATCTGACCCCCTCTTTCTGCTGGCTGCTTAACCGCCGGTCATATTCATGAACCGAAGAATCTGAACATCCCCATTGGTGGAGAAGTGATGCCGCTCCGGCTTCAGATCCATGGCGTTAATAATGGTCTGGCGGAGCTTGTCGTCGGTCACCGGGTTGCCACGCAGAACGCGGCGAAGGTCCACGGAGTGTTCATTGCCGAGGCAGAGCAGGAGCCGGCCCTCGACGGTGACCCGTACCCGGTTGCAGGTTGAGCAGAAATTATGAGAGTGAGGCGAGATAAAGCCCACCCTCGTGGGGCTGTCCGGCATTCGATAGTAACGGGCGGGGCCGCCGGAATCCCCGGTGGCGGGCACCAGTTCGTGGTGCTGGCGGATGATGTCCCGCACTTCCTTGCTGGTACACAGGGCCAGGCCCCGGTCGTGCTCGGAAATCTCTCCCAGGGGCATTTCCTCAATGAAGCTGATATCCACCTGCTTTTTTCGGGCGAATTCAATCAGCTCCGGGACTTCCTCATCATTGCGCCCCTTCATGACCACGGTATTGAGTTTGATGCCCCGGAAGCCGGCCTCGCGGGCGGCATCGATGCCGTCCAGCACCTGGCCGAGATTGCCGGTGCGGGTGATGTTGCGGAATTTTTCGGCGTCCAGGGAATCGAGGCTGATGTTCAGCCGGTGCATTCCGGCCTTACGCAGGGGCTCGGCCATGGCGGTCAGCTGGCTGCCGTTGGTGGTCATGGCAAAGTCACGCAGCCCATAGGTGCCGATTTCCCTGACCAGTTCCAGGATGTCCTTGCGCACCAGGGGCTCACCGCCGGTCAGGCGGATTTTCTCGGTACCCAGATCGACGAAATTGCGGGCAACCCGGGCAATCTCTTCCAGAGTCAGGACCTGCTGGCGGGGCAGGAAAGTCATATCCTCGGCCATGCAGTATACGCAGCGGAAGTCACAGCGATCAGTAACAGACAGCCGCACATAGTCGACAGTGCGGCCGAAACGGTCTGTGAGCTTGCTCTGGGGCATCGGGTTGATCCTGTTACCGCCTGTTTTTCGATCTGATTATAGACCAAGTATTGCAGATTGGATCAACGAATCCGATACCCCACGGGAGGTAATTGAACGGCCCAGGCGGGACGCTAAGCGGTGAGGCCGTCTATCCGGGTAAACAGCACGCTGTTTTCCAGGGCGATATGTGCATTCAGGTCTTCCCGGAAAATGGCGATCTGTTCATAGAGCTTCCGCCAGGTGTTGCAGGCATCCTCTGGCAGTTCCAGATGGTTGGTGAGTGCGTCAAGCCGGGCAAGGGCGGTACTGTGGACCTCATGCTCTGCGCGCATCACCGAGACAGGGCCCCGTGCCATCCCGGATATTCCGCGCGTAATCATCGGAAACAGAATCTGCTCCTCCTTGGCCATATGGTTTTCGAGCTCTGCCTGCATCGCCTCAAGGTGGGCACTGAGGCCAGAGGGACATTCAGGGTGGCCGCCGTGCACCCGCTCGACTCTCTGGGCTAACCGGATCATGTCGGGCAGTTGATCCCGGTGGGTGTCGTGATAGCGGTTGAGGATGTGTTCGATCAGTTCTTCCTCTGAGGCTTTTTCAAGCCAGGTTTGTGGGGACATTGATTTTCTCCTTTAGATGTAAATGGATAAATGTTCCTTGGGTTCGGTCATGTTTTCCGTCTGAGTTTTCGGTTAGTGCCTATAAAACAAAGTGGAGCCGGGTTGAAGTTTTCAAAGAAGGAGCATATAAAATACATATTAAATGTGTGTTCAGGGGATTTCAAATGGAAAATCTGCTATTCAGGGCGAACAGTGCGATGGCCTGGTCATTGCTGGGACTGGTGCTGACACTATTGGTGGCCTATCCAATGGCGCAGTACTTTCCCATGGCCATCCAGATTCTTGCGCACATTGGAACCCTGCTTTTTGCAGTGGGTATCAAGGTCGCTTACGTCGCCAGGCTGGTATTTCTCAGCCGTTTTGGCAGACCTGTTCACTGAATCCAGGTAGACTGGATGCCTGTATGAGCCTTGGTGAGAACCCCGTGATGGGCGGTCGTTTTGGGAAAACCGGATTTCGTATTCTTGCGTATATATCGGTAACGCTGGCGGCGGTGGGTGTGATTTTGCCGTTGTTACCGACGACGCCGTTTGTCTTGCTGGCGGCCTTTTTTGCCAGCAAGGGGTCGCCGGCTTTTGCACAATGGCTTGAAGACCATCCCCGGTTTGGTCCTGCTATTGGTCAGTGGCGCACACGACGGGCCGTCCCCGGGCGGGCGAAGGTGCTGGCCTGTGGCATGATGGCGCTGAGCTGGGGGATGCTGGTTCTTTTCGGGGCGTCGGCAATGACTCTGGCGATTTCAGGCGTGTTTCTTGGTGGCACCGCCTGTTACCTGGTGACCCGGCCGTCTTATTGACCGTATTAACGACTGGAGTATTGAATGCACATCACCCGTTACACGGATTACTCACTTCGCGTACTGATTTATCTGGCAATGCCGGGTGATCAACTGGCAACCATCCAGGAGATTGCCGACAGCTATGATATCTCCAAGAACCATCTTATGAAGGTGGTTCATCAGCTCAATAAGAAAGGCTACATCGAAACCGTTCGCGGCAAGAAGGGTGGTATGCGTCTGCGCATGGCGCCGTCCGACATCAATGTCGGTATCCTGGTACGCGAAACCGAGCAGGATCTGAGTATTGTGGAGTGTTTTTCGTCGAAAAATACTTGCAGGATCACCCCGGTGTGTGGCTTGAAATCGATGTTCGGAGAAGCGTTGAACGCCTTCCTGGAGGCGCTCGATAAGTACACCCTGGCCGATATTATCCAGGAGCAGCACAGGCCTCAGTTACTGAGACTGCTCCAGATCGCCTGACGGGGCGATACAGAAACTTACGAATCACATCCATTTATAGCGGCGGCGGACGAAGCTCTCTGTGTCTCCAGGCAGACTGGCCGGAACCGGGTGACGGTCCATTCGCCCGGCAACCTGCATTCCGGAACCTGCGAGCCCGTTATGCCGTAGTGGCGGCCCCTCCTCCAAGACGTTCGGGCAGGGAGTGCCGGAGGATCCGCTTCAATACGGTACCGTACTGCCGGGCGAAACTCCCGGTGTTGTAGTGAATGCCATGCTTCTGGCAGACCGCCTGTACTTTCCCGGAAATCTCCGGGTAACGGTGTGCCGGCAGGTCGGGAAACACATGGTGTTCCACCTGGTAACTCAGATGCCCGCTCAGAATATGCAGCCAGCGGCCCCCGGTAAAGTTTGAGGAGCCGGATAGCTGGCGCAGGTACCAGTGACCCTTGCTCTCGCCCTCGCATTCCTCCTCGCTGAAGGTCTCGGCGCCCTGGGTAAAGTGGCCGCAGAAAATGACTGTTGATGACCAGAGATTGCGGATCAGGTTGGCGCCAAGGTTTCCGGCCAGAACGATGGGAGCCACCGGGAAGGTGACCAACGGAAAGAACACATAGTCCTTGAATGCCTGCCGGC
The DNA here is from genome assembly GCA_002707215.1 of Halomonas sp. Classification (GTDB taxonomy): domain Bacteria; phylum Pseudomonadota; class Gammaproteobacteria; order Pseudomonadales; family Oleiphilaceae; genus Marinobacter. Next base: position 13,517 of record PAKW01000015.1, on the reverse strand, counting down.
CACCTTTGCGGGCGAATTCCTTCAGGAACGGCAGTTTCTCGCGCCAGCTGATCTCCCTGCGCCGAAGCTTCTCGGTTTCGAGTTCGTGCAGCCCCACACCCCACTGGAAAAACACGCTGAGCAGAACGTAGTTGATGAATTGCAGGGCATGCCAGGGCTTCCAGGGCTCATCGTCACTCAGGCGCAGAACCGCGTACCCGTAGTCCCGGTCCTTGCCGATGATGTTGGTGTAGGTGTGGTGCTCATAGTTGTGGGTGCGGCGCCAGGAATCACCGGTACAGACGGTGTCCCATTCGTAGGTCTGGGAATGCAGACCCGGGTCGTTCATCCAGTCGTACTGGCCATGCATCACATTGTGGCCAATCTCCATATTTTCCAGAATCTTGGCAGCCCCGAGAGTTGCGGTTGCTGCAACGAAGACCGGTGGGATGACGCCGAGGGGCATCATCACCCGGCCTCCGACTTCCAGCATCCGGTGGAGGCGCACCATACGACGGATGTGTTGGGCGTCCCGCTCGCCGAGATCGGCAATCACCTCATCCCGGATGGCGTTGAGATCCTTTTCCAGTTCCGAGAGCTGTGTTTCGGTCATGTGTTTCACGATGGTACTCCTTGCGGAACTCCAGGGCTCCGCGATGAAACCGAGTGTCGGTCATTAAATGTCGATGGAAACCGGGCCCCTGGGCACCGAGATGCAAAGCTGAATGTTTTCTTCACCGGGGCCGGAGGCCTGACCGGTCAGGCGATTAATGACGGTGCCGGCGGTTTTTCGGCAGCTGCACTGATGACAAATGCCCATCCGACAGCCATAGCGGGGTGACAGGCCTGCGGCTTCTGCGATATCCAGTAAGCTGGCATCGCCCTCGGACCCGACGTCGAGCCCGCTTCCGGAAAGCCGGACCTGCCCGCCCAGCGCCTCGTTACCCAGGTTTGCCTGTGGCACCGAAAAGAACGTGCTGTGGATGTCTGTGTCGGCAATGCCATGCTGGTGGAGCAGTTCCCGGGCCAGGTCCATCAGCCCTTTCGGGCCGCAAAGGTAAACTTGCCGTGCTTTGATTCCGGGTATTGCGTCAAGATCCGCATCGCACAGGTAGCGGGGTGCATCTGTCTCGTGGGTTGTGATGATGTGCAGGGTCAGAGCACCGTAGCGGGCTGCCAGCGCCTGAAGTGTTTCCCGGGCGATTACGTCGTCCGCTGTGCGCACGAAATACAGCAGCGTCACCGGTGCCCGGTAATTGGTGGCGGCCATGGTTGCAAGCTGGCTCAGCACCGGGGTGATCCCGCTGCCTCCCGCGATAAACAGCACCGGTTGCGCCGGTTCGGGAATCTGAAAGTCACCAAAGGCCTCACCGATTCCGATCACCGTGCCGGTCTGGAGGTCATCGTGTATCCAGTTGGTCACTCGTCCGCCCGGCAGGCGTTTGATGGTTAGAGTTGCCCGCCCCTGTTCCTGCCAGAGAATCGGGGAACTCGAGAGACTGAAGCTGCGGTTACGGCGAATGCCACCCACATCAATACAGATGTTCACATGCTGACCGGCCCTGAATCCGGGCCATCTCCGGGACGGCTGAAGTACCAGGGTTTTGGTATCCGGGGTTTCCTGGATGATCTGTTCCACCCGTGCTGGTGTGTACCCTTGTACCCACATCGGCTTGATGGGCTCAAGCAGCGGGTCGAAAAAACCAGCCGGATCATCCCGGTTAAATAGCTGCCTGCCAAGCCAGTGCAGTGTTCGGCTCCGGGCCTGTTTCGCTAACATGGTGGTTGTCTCCCATAGTTATACTGCATCAATGTGTACATGTGTTCGCTTATGTGTACGAATGTACACAGGGCTGTAGAAGGGGGCAATGAATGTCTGTGCATTGGCGCAAAATGACACGCTTTCTGTACTTTTATTTTTCGGGATGTGTACACTTGTCAGCCATTGATCAACAGCAGTCAGTACGGGCAGGCGATGGTGGAAAAACAACGAAGAAGGCCCGGTGAAACCCGCGAAAAACTGATGAATGCGGCGTTAACACTGGTGGGGAAGGAACGGCATTTCGCCAGTCTGGGCATCCGGGAGGTAACGCGGCAGGCCGGGGTGGTGCCAACCTCGTTCTATCGCCACTTCCGCAATATGGATGACCTGGGCTTGCAGCTGGTGGATGAGCTGGGGCTGGTATTGCGCCGGATGATGCGTGAGGCCCGGGCCAATGTGTTGCAGGCGGACAAACTGATTGAAGAGTCCGTGGCCATCTTCATTAGTCATGCCCAGGCCAACCGGAGCTTTTTCATGTTCATGGCCCAGGGGCTTGCCGGTGAGAGCCGGGCGGTGCAGGAGGGCATCCGCAGCGAAATGCGGTTCTTCGCCAGCGAGCTGGCCAACGACTTGCGCAGACTGAGACTGGTGGATCACCTTACCGACCAGGATCTGGATATGACCGCTGATCTGGTGGTGCGAAGCGTCGCCTTCAGCCTGACTGACCTGTTGGGTGTTTCACCGGATGATGATTACCAGATTGGGCAGATCCGGAAGCGGACTACCCGCTTCCTTCAACTGATCTTCGTGGGCGCTGCCAACTGGAAAAGCCCGGGCTGAGTCATGACCCGGCCGGACACCTTCACTCTTTCGGTGCGGCCTTCTTTCGCGATGCCCGGGGTTTTGCAGCAGTTCCCGTTTTTTTTGTTGCGGCTCCAGGCGTCGACGGCGGCGGCAAAATCAGACTTTCCAGCTCATTCAGTGCCTCTCCGGTATACACCGCCAGTTTTTGCATGCTTGGCAGGGTATCCCGGCAACCGGTATAGCCGAAGTTCAGGGAACCCGCATAACTCAGGCAGGTAATGTTCAGTGCGCCACCGTGGGTAATCAATGACACCGGGTACATGGCCTCCAGCCTGGCACCCTCATAGTAGAGCGTTCTCTGGGGGCCGGGTACGTTGGAGATGGTAACGTTGAACACCGGGCGCATGCGCCCGCCCAGCCCGGACATCAGTTGGAGAATGTAGGGCGACATCAGCAACATGGTGTACTGGGTCAGTGCGCTCTTGGGCAGCTTCTGCAGGTGTTCCTTCGCACGCCGGCTTGAGGTCTTGATATTTTGCAGTCGCGTCAGCGGGTCCGGTTCGTCGGTCGCCAGGGAGGCGATCATAAAGCTGATCTGGGTGCCTGTGCCCTGGTCATCGGCTGGCCGGATATTTACCGGTATGCCAGCCGTGAGGGGGGTGTCGGGTAACTCATCCTGCTCAAGCAGGAAGCGCCGGAGGGCGGTCCCGCAGAGGTACAGCACGATATCGTTCAGGGAGCCACCGGATACGTGGGAGAGCGCTTTGATGCGTTCCAGCTGATAATGCTGGGTGGCAAACCGGCGCTGGCCGGTTACCCGGTGATTGATCTTCGACACCGGCCCGGTGAAAGGCGCGGTGAGGCCATCCTCCGGATGGCGGACCGAATGGACCAGCCGGTTCCCTGCCTGCCACAGCCTCGGTGCCATATCCGCTTGCAGTTTGAGGGCATCCATGGCCTGTGAAAATGCGGCCGGTACGCTGGCTTCGGAATCGGTTTTGCTGCCCCGGCGGCGTTCTGGCTGAACCGACCAGGGGGGAGACATGTCCTTTTTATCCGGGTCTGTGGTCAGCACCCGTTGCATCAGGCGAACACCACTGATGCCATCAATCATGGAGTGATGCATCTTGGTGTACAAGGCAAAGCGATTGTTCTCCAGCCCTTCGATGACATGGCACTCCCAGAGCGGACGCGCAAAATCAAGGGGGTTGGAGTGCAGCCGCGAAACCAGAATGCCCAGTTCACGTTCACCGCCCGGTCGGGGCAGGGCAGAGTGGCGGACCAGGTAATCCAGGGCGATGTCCTTATCGGTTTTCCAGGCGGGCGCCAGCACCCGGCCCAGAAAACCGGACCAGGCAAGCTTGTAGCACCACGGAGGCGCTACGTCCCCGGTTTCTTTCATGCGGGTGATCATGTCCCGAAGAAAGGTTTCAGGGGCGCCTTCGGGTAGCGAAAAGATCTGCAGATTGCCCACGTGCATCGGGGTGTCTTCGGATTCTACGGCCAGCCAAGAGGCATCCAGGGTTCCCAGGCGTTTCATTCCTTGAGTGTCTCCACGAGTGTCCAGGTATTTTAGTTATCTGTTGCAAGTATACTGATAACGGCTTCAGGACACGATCCTCCCGGCCAGAAAGTTCCCTGATTTTGGGTTATTGTGGGTCATGTCAGAGTATTATTTAACGCCAGAGTCCAGAACCATAACTGACCGGGATATCGCCGCATGCAGTTCCTGAATGGTATTACCCTCCTTCTGGTGTACCAGTTGGTGGGGGAGATCACGGTTCGTCTGCTGGGCCTGCCGATTCCCGGGCCGGTGCTTGGCATGGTCATGCTATTTATTACCCTGATGATCCGGGGAAGGACGCCGGTATCGGTTGATCAGGCGTCTACGGCTTTGCTCAGCCACCTCTCGCTGCTGTTCGTGCCTGCTGGTGTGGGCATGATGGCGCATTTTGGCCGCATTGCCGACGAGTGGGTGCCGATCACTCTGGCTCTGCTTCTGAGTACCGTGATCACCATGGTGGCCACCGCCCTGATCATGCAGGTGACCACTCGCTGGTTTACCAGGCCCCTCGCCGGGAAAGGTGGGCGTGATGAATGAGTCGGGCCTGAAAGACATCTGGGTATACCTGTCGGCCTCTCCGCTGCTGGGGCTTACCATTACCCTGGTGGCCTATGGCCTGGCCTACCGGCTATACCTGAAAACCAACTCCAATCCCCTGGCCAACCCGGTGGTCACCTCGGTTGCGATGCTTATCATTCTGTTGCTGGCTACCGGCACTTCCTACAATGACTACTTTGAAGGTGGCCAGTTTGTTCATTTCCTGCTGGGGCCGGCCACAGTTGCCCTGGCTGTTCCCCTGTACCAACAATTTTCCAGACTACGCCAACTCTGGTTGCCGGTAACGATCTCACTGTTCTGTGGCGTGGTGATTGCTGCCGGCAGCTCCATTGGTTTGGCCCGGCTGCTTGGCGGCTCCATGGAAATCCAGATGTCCCTGGCTCCCAAATCCGCTACGGCGCCTGTAGCCATGGGTATTTCGGAAAAAATTGGCGGGCTGCCTTCGCTGACTGCGGTGCTGGTGGTGATCACCGGGATCACCGGCGCTGTGCTCGGTACCAAGCTGTTCGAGTGGGTCCGGGTGCGGGATGATACCGCCAAAGGCATTGCCATGGGCGTCGCGGCCCACGGCATCGGGACTGCCCGGGCCTTCCAGGTGAGCTCCCAGATGGGGGCCTTTTCCGGGCTGGCGATGGCGCTCTCGGCTTTTGCCACCGCCTTGCTGGTGCCGTGGCTGGTGGGTATGCTTGCGTCCTGGTTGCCAGTCTCATAACCACACCAAACTGAGGACATTCAGAATCATGCAAACCAAGTTCCTTCTCGAAGAGAGCCAGATGCCGACGTACTGGTACAACCTGCAGGCGGACTTTCCGGAACCGCTGCCGGCGGTGCTGCACCCGGGGACTCAGCAGCCAGTAGGGCCGTCGGACCTTGAACCACTGTTCCCGATGGCGCTGATCGAACAGGAAGTGACCACGGAGCGGGAAATCGAGATTCCCGAGCCGGTGCGTGACGTCTACAAGCTCTGGCGCCCGGCCCCGTTATACCGGGCTCACCGGCTCGAGAAGGCGCTTGGCACACCGGCGAAGATTTTCTACAAGTACGAAGGCGTGAGCCCGGCGGGCAGCCACAAGCCCAATACCGCCATTCCCCAGGCGTTCTACAACCGGGAAGCAGGCATTCGTACCCTCACCACGGAAACCGGTGCCGGTCAGTGGGGCACGTCGCTCTCCTTCGCCGGTTCGCTGTTTGATATTGATGTTACCGTGTTTCAGGTGCGGGTCTCCTACAACCAGAAACCCTATCGCCGGGCGGTGATGGAAACCTACGGTGCCAGGTGTGTGGCCTCGCCCTCGGAGCTGACCGAATTCGGGCGCAAGGTGCTGGCGGACAACCCGGACCACACCGGCAGTCTGGGGATTGCCATTTCAGAGGCGGTGGAACTGGCGGTGCAGGATCCGAACACCAAGTACGCCCTGGGCTCGGTACTGAACCATGTGTTATTGCACCAGAGCATCATTGGTCTGGAAGCCATGCAGCAGATGGAAATGGCGGACTGCTGGCCGGATGTCATTGTCGGTTGCACCGGTGGCGGTTCCAACTTTGCCGGNATNGCCTTCCCGTTTATGGGCCATGCGCTNCGNGGTGGNNAAAAATCCNGGATCGTTGCGGTGGAGCCCTCGGCCTGCCCGACCCTNACCCGCGGCAGGTACGCCTATGATTACGGCGATACTGCCCAGATGACGCCGCTNACCAAGATGCACACGCTGGGNTCTGGNTTTACGCCGCCAGGCTTCCATGCCGGTGGCCTGCGTTATCATGGCATGGCGCCGATGGTGTCCCACGCCAAGGAACTGGGCCTGTTTGATGCGGTGGCCTACACGCAACGTGAATGCTTCGAGGCTGGCGTGCTGTTTGCCCGTAACGAGGGCATTGTGCCCGCTCCGGAAGCCAACCACGCGGTCAAGGGCGCCATCGACGAAGCCCTGCGCTGCAAGCGGGAAGGCAGGGAGGAGGTGATTCTGTTTAACCTCTGTGGCCACGGTCACTTCGATATGGCGGCTTACACCTCCTATTTCGCCGGCGACCTGAGTGACCACGAATACGACGAGCAGGAACTGGCCATGGCCCTGTCCGGGCTCCCGTCCGTCAAGGCCTGATCAGTCGTCTTTACGCTGCTGAAAGAGGGTACCCCCGCCGCCGGCGTCCAGTTGCCGGATGGTGGTGGGTACGCCCTCGTCGTTCAGCCTCACGTCTCCGATTCCTGAGTGATTCCAGAGTCGCTCTCCGGCATCCCGTCCCTCGGGAAGCCTGGGTGAAATCCTCATTCGCCGCCTTTTGGTGAACCAGTTCAGAGGCGACCAGGGCGCGAACAGCCAGCGATTGAGGCGGTCCAGCCACTCCAGCAGGGCATTGGGAAACTCATTCTTGATGCCACTGCTGGTAATCTGCCAGATACGGGGGCCTTTTTTTGTATGGCGCAGCCGCACGTCATAGGCAAAGGAGTAGTGGACATCTCCCGAGAGAACCACGAAGTGCCGGGGCGTTCGGGGGTGCCTGAAGATGTTGAGCAGCACGTTGGCGGCCCCCCGGTGTGCCATCCAGTTTTCAGCATCCACCAACAGTGGCTTGCCAAAGAAGGTGAACACTCGCTGAATCATCTCGATCAGCTTCACCCCGAACATGGGTGCGGCTGAGACCACGACAACGGCTTTCTCCCCCATGATCTCCTGCTGAAAATCGGTCAATGACTCCCAGTCCATCAGCCCGGACGGGTGCCTACGGCGAATCTCGCTTCGCCAGCGGTGGGTGCGGGTATCCAGTACCATCAGTCGGGGCGAGGTGGGCAGGCTGTAGTGCCAGCGATGAAAGTGGAATAACCGGTTGATCAGCTCGTCCTGGATTTCTTTGTCCAGTTCATTCTGGTCCTTCTCTGCATCCAGCAACTGCCGGCACAGATCAATGAGGTCGCCGAAGTTATCAGGCTGGTTGCCCCAGCCCTGGCACAGCAGATACCCCAGCAGCGCATTGCCAATGATGCGCCGGGAAAACGGGTGCTCGTAGGCCGTTGTCTCCCAAAGTGCCGAGAGGTTCCAGTCATCGGTGATATCGTGATCATCGAAGATCATGTACACCGGTACATTGGCCAACGCACGGGCTGCTCGCGGAAGGTCTTTACGGAAGGCATTGATCACTTCCCGCTCTTTCCGGTACCGGGCCAGTTCCCCTGGCTTGTCCACGGGTTCGGCTTCTGTGACCAGGGCCCAGGGTTCCGGTGACCATGCCAGCAGGTACATGGCCATGATCTCGGCGAATGAAATCAGGTGGTTACCGGCGTTGGCGGTCGTAAAAACCGGCTTGCGCACGCCGCCGAAGAAGCGCTCGGCCAGGTCCTCATTGAATTCGGATTCCGGCAGCAGGGCATCCCGGTGGTAGTAGGCGCTTGCCATCGACGTCAGTTCGCGGCTGTGGCTCAGGGAGGCTCCCTCGAGTATCTCCTGATAAAGGCCAAGTTGGTGGATAACGCAGTGAATGGCGTGCAGCATCGGGCCGGCCACGTCGTCGGCGTAGATCTGGTCGCCGGTCATGAGCAGCAGTGAGGGAATATCCTCCAGTTGCTCTGCCTTGCCCAGTTCCTCGTCCACACGGACCAGCCCGTCACCGGCAGGGTGGTGTGGTCTTCGGCAGGAGCCGTGGAGAATACGATCCAGTTTTGATTTCAGGGTGAAGCCGGGGCGCTTCCGGCCGTCAGGACACAGGTGAGGGGCCCAGTCCCGGATCCACTTTCTGTTGGGATCGTTATCACCAGCCAGCCCGAGGTCATAGTCAAGGCGGGTGTCCCGGGGCAGGGAAGGGTCTGGTTGTATACTCAAAAGATTCAGCCAGGCCCGGGTGCCAATCCTGAGCCGGGTTATCTCGCGGTCGGTTACCGGGCGGTCCAGCAGGCATTGTTCTCCGCTGAACACCCGAATCGAAAAAGTCACCTTCTCACTGATGGTTAACCAGAGCGCCAGCGAGTCTGGTGCAGCATGACGCAGAACCGGGCCGGCCAGAACCGGCCCGAGAGTGCCCGTGGGTTCCAGATCAATCCTCCTCGAATTCCCGGGGTGGACAGTGGTATTGCTGGACCGTGATGCCTTCGTCCACGCTTTCCAGGTGTACATCAAAGCCCCATAACCGGTGTGCGTGGCGCAGCACTTCCTCAGTTTCCTTGCCGAGTGGCACCCGGTCTACCGGTATGTGCCTCAGGGTCAGTGAGCGGTCACCGCGCACATCGACGTTCCACACCTGAATGTTTGGCTCACGGTAACTGAGGTTGTACTGGCGGGCCAGTTTTTCTCGCAGATCCCGGTAGCCGGGGTCGTCGTGGATGGCGGTTACCCGGTACACATCTTCCTGGTCGTCGTTCTGGATTGCGAACAGCTTCAGATCCCGCATCACCTTGGGCGAGAGGAACTGCTGGATAAAGCTTTCGTCCTTGAAATTTTTCATCGCGAAATGCAGGGTTTCCAGCCAGTCACTGCCGGCAATGTCCGGGAACCAGTGGCGGTCTTCATCCGTCGGCTTCTCACAGATCCGGCGAAGGTCCGTGAAAATGGAAAAACCCAGGGTGTAGGGGTTGATGCCGGAGTACCAGGGGCTGTTAAACGGCGGTTGATACACCACAGCCGAATGGCTCTGGAGGAATTCGAGCATGAAGCCGTCGTTCACCAGGCCTTTGTCGTACATGCGGTGCAACAGGGTATAGTGCCAGAAGGTGGCCCAGCCCTCGTTCATCACCTGGGTCTGGCGCTGGGGGTAGAAATACTGGGCCAGCTTGCGCACGATGCGGATGATTTCCCGCTGCCAGGTTTCCAGCAGCGGGGCGTTTTTTTCGATGAAATAGAGAATGTTTTCCTGCGGTTCCTCAGGGTAGCGCTTGCGCCGCTTCACCGGGTCGTCATCCTCGTCCATCTTCGGGATGGTGCGCCACAGGTCGTTGATGCGCCGTTGCTGGTATTCCTCCCGCTCCTTCTGCCGCCGCATTTCCTCCGAGGCCGAGATGGGGGCCGGCCGCTTGTAGCGGTCTACGCCATAGTTCATCAGGGCATGGCAGGAATCCAGAATCTCCTCCACCGCGTCCACGCCGTAACGCTCCTCGCATTCCGCCACGTAATTCCGGGCGAACACCAGGTAGTCAATAATCGCGCTGGCGTCGGTCCAGGTGCGGAACAGGTAATTGCCCTTGAAGAAGGAATTGTGGCCATAGGAGGCGTGGGCAATCACCAGCGCCTGCATTGGCAGGGTATTCTCCTCCATCAGGTAAGCGATGCAGGGATTGGAGTTTATGACGATCTCGTAGGCCAGCCCCATCTGGCCGCGCTGGTATCCCTTTGAGGTACTGAGGAACTGCTTGCCAAAGGACCAGTGATGGTAGCCAACGGGCATGCCCACGGAGCTGTAGGCGTCCATCATCTGTTCAGCACTGATCACCTCAATCTGGTTGGGGTAGGTGTCCAGACCGAACTCAGCGGCGCATTTGGCGATTTCGTCGTCGTATTTCCGGACCAGCTCGAAGGTCCATTCCGAACCCGTGGAAATTGGCTCCCGGGCTCTGGGCTGGTTACGTCCCGGCAGGTTCAGGCGCCCCATGAGGTTGGTCATGCGGCTTTCCTCTCAAACAACTGGCGAAACACCGGATAGATCTCGCCGGGGTCGGCGATCTGCTGTAATGCAAAGCTCTGGGGAAAGCGTTCGTGGATCTTCTCGTATTCATACCAGAGCATCTGGTGATCCTGCGGCGTGATTTCCACATAGGCAAAGTACTGGACCAGCGGCAAAATACTGTCGGCCAGAATCTTGCTGCACACCGGGGAATCGTCATTCCAGTTATCGCCGTCTGACGCCTGTGCCGCGTAGATATTCCACTCGGACGGAGAGTAGCGGGATTCAACAATCTTGCGCATCAGTTTCAGGGCGCTGGAGACGATGGTGCCGCCGGTTTCCCGGGAATAGAAGAACTCCTCCTCGTCCACTTCCTTGGCGCTGGTGTGGTGGCGAATGAAGACCACTTCGATCTTCTTGTAGTTTTTCTTCAGGAACAGGTAAAGCAGGATGAAAAAGCGCTTGGCGATGTCCTTGTGCATCTGGGTCATGGACCCGGATACATCCATCAGACAGAACATCACAGCGCTGGTGGCCGGTTGCGGCTGCTTCAGGTGCTGGCGGTAGCGCAGGTCGATTTCATCAATGAACGGGATTCGCTTTACATTCGCTTTCAGCCGGGCGATTTCCTCCTCCAGAACCTGAATCTGGTCTTCATGGCTAAACGCCGGGTCCAGATCGTCCGGCGCGGATTTCAGGGCTTCCAGTTGTTTCTCCAGATCCCGGATCTTTTTCTTGCGGGCACCGCCAAGGCCCAGGCGCCGGGCGTGGGCACCGCGCAGGGAGCGTACGACATCCAGTTTGGCCGGCACCCCCTGGGTGCTGAAACCGGAGCGGACGTATTTGAATGCTTCGGTGTCTTTCAGTTTTTTGCGGGCAAGGTTGGGCAGCTCCAGATCGTCGAACAGGAAATCCAGGAATTCCTCCTGGCTGATCTGGAAGGCGAATTCGTCCATGCCCTCTCCATCCGGGCTGGCCTGCCCCTGTCCGGAACCCTGGCCACCTCCGCCTTCGGGCTTCGGGATGGTGTCCCCGGCCACAAACTCCTGGTTGCCGGGATGAACCACCTCCCGCCGGCCGCCCTGACCGTGGTGGAAGATGGGTTCTTCAATGTCCCGGGACGGAATGCTGACTTTCTCGCCCCGCTCTATGTCTGTAATCGAGCGCTTCTGCACCGCATCCGCCACTGCTCGCTTGATGTGGTGGCGGTAGCGGCGCAGGAACCGTTCCCGGTTCACCGCGCTCTTGTTCTTACCGTTCAGTCGCCGGTCGACTATGTGGGTCATTCCCATGGCGTAACTCCAGTTCAGTGAGTGGTCACTGACTTAGTGAGACTTGCGAACCCGCAGGTACCATTCGGCCAGGAGCCGTACCTGCTTCTCCGTGTAGCCTCGATCGACCATACGCTCGACGAACTGCTTGTGCTTGTTCTGATCTTCCTGACTGGCTTTCGGGTTGAAGGAGATCACTGGCAGCAGGTCTTCTGTGTTCGAGAACATCTTCTTCTCGATCACACTGCGCAGCTTTTCATAGCTCAGCCAGGACGGGTTGCGCCCCTGATTGTTAGCCCGTGCCCGCAGTACAAAGTTGACCACCTCGTTCCGGAAATCCTTCGGGTTGCTGATGCCAGCCGGCTTTTCGATCTTCTCCAGCTCATCGTTGATGGACGAGCGGTCGAGGATCTCGCCGGTCTCCGGATCCCGGTATTCCTGGTCCTGAATCCAGAAATCGGCATAGGTGACATAACGGTCAAACAGATTCTGGCCGTACTCGCTGTAGCTTTCCAGATACGCGGTCTGGATTTCCTTGCCAATGAACCGGACATAGTGCGGTGCCAGGAATTCCTTGATAAACCTGAGGTATTTCTCATGGGTTTCGGACTGAAACTGCTCCTGTTCAATCTGCTTTTCCAGAACATAGAGCAGGTGCACCGGGTTGGCGGCTACTTCGGTGGTGTCGAAGTTGAACACCTTGGACAGGATCTTGAAGGCGAACCGGGTCGAGAGACCATCCATGCCTTCCATCACGCCGGCGGCATCCCGGTACTCCTGGATGGATTTGGCTTTCGGGTCGGTATCCTTGATATTCTGGCCGTCGTATACCCGCATCTTCGAGAAAATGCTGGAGTTTTCAGGCTCTTTGATTCGTGAGAGCACGGAAAACTGCGCGAGCATGTCCAGAGTGTCAGGTGCACAGGGGGCGCCTTCCAGAGAGCTGTTGCTCAGCAGTTTCTTGTAGATTTCGATTTCTTCTGTCACCCGCACACAGTAAGGCACCTTGACGATGTAGACTCGGTCAAGGAAGGCTTCGTTGTGCTTGTTATTGCGAAAGGTCTGCCATTCGGATTCGTTGGAGTGGGCCAGGATCATGCCGTCGAACGGCACCGAACCCATGCCCTCTGTGGTGTTGTAGTTGCCTTCCTGGGTGGCGGTCAGCAGTGGATGCAGTACCTTGATCGGTGCCTTGAACATCTCCACAAACTCCATCAGGCCCTGGTTGGCCTTACACAGGCCACCGCTGAAGCTGTAGGCATCCGGGTCATCCTGGGAAAAATCTTCCAGCATGCGGATGTTGACCTTGCCCACGAGGGCGGAAATGTCCTGGTTGTTGTCGTCGCCGGGCTCGGTCTTGGACACGCCGATCTGGTCGAGTACCGAGGGGTATTTTTTGACCACCCGGAACTGGCTGATATCGCCGCCATATTCGTGCAGTCGTTTGACGGCCCAGGGGGACATGATGGTTTTCAGGTAGCGGGCCGGGATGCCGTATTCCTCTTCCAGAATCCGGGCATCCTCAGCCGGGTCGAATAGGCCAAGCGGCGATTCGTTCACCGGCGAACCCTTTATGGCATAGAAAGGCACCTTCTGCATCAGTGACTTAAGTTTTTCAGCCAGGGAGGATTTACCGCCACCGACCGGGCCGAGCAGGTAAAGAATCTGTTTCTTCTCTTCCAGGCCCTGGGCCGCGTGGCGGAAGAAAGACACGATGTTTTCGACAGCATCTTCCATGCCGTAAAACTCGGAAAATTCCGGGTAACGCTTGATGACCTTATTGGAAAAGATGCGTGACAGTCTCTGATCACGGGAGGTATCGACGAGTTCTGGTTCGCCGATGGCAAGTAACATTCGCTCAGCGGCCGCGGCATAGGCCGTTGGGTCCTTTTTGCAGATCTCCAGGTATTCCTCCAGGCTGTATTCTTCTTCCTGGGTACTCTCATACCGGTCTTTGAAGTGCTGCAGTATGCTCATAGATTGCCCTCGCTCGCTG
>PAKW01000014.1 GCA_002707215.1 Halomonas sp. | reverse complement strand
CGTTCGGCATCCTCTGGCCGTAGGTTGACGTTGATACGCCCGGCTTCTGCATCGTGAGCCGATAAGTCCAAATTGCCGAGATCGGCAATCCCCGCAACGGTATCGAACAGACCGACAAAGCGAACGGTGATTTTCTTCGGCCATGGAATGCCCTGCCGTTTGAACGCCTTCGCCAAAGCCCCGCTTTCATCCTGAACTTCCCGGCTGATGAAATGACGTGCAGTCGCCGCGCCACGGCTGAAACCGAAAACGTCAAGAATCATTTCGTCGATTGATTCTTCAACAAAGTCTCGAATTTCAAGTGCGAGATTACCGCTGCCGTGGTCAATTTTCTTGAGTATGCCTTGCTCGCCCAAACCAAGGCCCATACTGGGACCGTCGTCCGGCTCCCCGGACTTGGTCCCAACTCCCGACACATAGGTTGATAGCCGGTAGACCCTTTCACCGGTCTCGCTCAGGCCTCCTTCACGCTGGTAAAGGTTTTCCAGTTTGGAAACATTCGTTTCGGCATTCAGATAACTGCCTTCCATGATCTGCGACAGTTCACTGCTGCACTCGTCCTCGGAGATGGCTCCGGTCGCATTGGCCGTCAGGCATTCGTCCATTTGTCGCTGATAGGCTTGGATCAGAACGGCATTTCAGTCTATTGGGGGGGTGTGAAACCTGCGTAGCTGCGTAAATGTAGATACAGATGTTGACACCTAAAGCCAGCCCAGTTAGTGTAGCTACAACCATCGGCGCGAGGTTGCCATGCAAAGCGAAATTAAACGCTGGGGAAATAGCGCTGCCGTGCGGCTTTCCAGCAAGATCCTGGCGCAAGCCAAACTGGATGTATCCAGCCCAATCAGCATTGATGTTAAGGCCGGAAAGATCGTGATTGAAGCCGCCCAGAAGGCCCCGCGTAAGGTAAACCTTCCCTTCTCGGAAGCCGACTTGCTGAAAGGGCTTGATGCCCACGGCGCTCACGCGGACGAGCTTGCTCAACCCTCTGCCTCTGAAATGGGGATTTGATGGCACACTACGTTCCTGATCGCAACGACATTATCTGGCTGGATTTCGATCCAACCAACGGTAAAGAGATCGGCAAATACCGGCCAGCGCTTGCGCTGTCCTCCAAGCAGTACAACAAGCAGACGGGGCTCCTGATTTGCTGCCCTATCAGTACACGCATTCGCGGTACTGCCACCGAGGTGCCCGTGGACAATCTGGACAAGCCATCTGTCGTGGCTTCGAATCTGATTCAAACGCTTTGCTGGAAAGACCGTAAGGCCGATTTCATCACCAAGGCCGAAAACGGTGTGATGGATCAGGTGCTGGTCCGCATTATCCCCCTGATCGGGGCGGATAGTGTGATCGAGAAGTTCATTGAGTAATACATGGACCGGCGGATGTCTGAGGGCAGGGTAAGCAAGCTACAGGGCGTGAGCCGGCTTTCATGTCGGCACCGGAAGGGGGTTAACAGGACTTTTTACGGGGAGGCAGCTGAATAGTTACCATTTTTTTTGCAAAGCGACCGCATGGCGCCGGGAATCAGTTAAAATGCGGTCGCTCTTGTTGCTTGATTTAAGTAATATTACGTAAAAATTACGTTGTGGTTAGATCTGCCTCGCCTTTTTATTGTTATTAAGACCAAATACGGTCAAACAATGTACCTTCGGACCATACCCCGGTACATAAATATCAAGGAAGATGACGGTGCTCTGCCACACAATCCCAACAGCCCATTTTCTCAGAAGATTTCCGCAATGCCTACGACTGTTATCTCCGGCTTTACCCACAACTTCCTTGGCAAGGCACCTGTCTGGTACAAGCAGGTGATCCTGCTGTTTCTGATTGCCAACCCGATCATGATGTATGTCCTCGGGCCCGGAGTGGCCGGCTGGCTTCTGATTGCCGAGTTTATCTTCACCCTGGCCATGGCCCTGAAGTGCTACCCGCTTCTGCCCGGCGGACTGCTGGCTGTGGAGGCCCTGCTGATCGGGCTGACTACCCCGGATGCAGTGTATCTGGAGGTGCTCACCAATTTCCCGGTGATCCTGTTGCTGATGTTTATGGTGGCGGGGATCTATTTCATGAAGGAGCTGTTGCTGGTCACCTTCACCCAGATCCTGGTGGGTGTGCGGTCCAAGTCGGCGCTGTCGATGCTGTTTTGCGGTTCGGCCGCGTTGTTGTCGGCTTTTCTGGATGCCTTGACGGTAACGGCCGTTATTATCTCGGTTGCCGTGGGTTTCTATGCTGTTTATCACAGGGTGGCTTCCGGCAAGGGCTATCAACACGCCGACCACAATGCCAACAGCGACGAAGAAGTGATCGAACTGCACCGGGAAGACCTGGAAAATTTCCGGGCGTTCCTGCGTAGCCTGCTGATGCATGGTGCCATCGGTACTGCCTTGGGTGGCGTGGCGACCATGGTGGGCGAGCCCCAGAACCTGCTGATCGCGAAAGTGGTGGGCTGGGACTTTGCGACCTTCTTCCTGCGCATGGCGCCGGTCAGTTTGCCGGTACTGGCGGCGGGCCTGTTCACCTGCTGGGCCCTGGAGAAGCTGCGCTGGTTTGGTTACGGCGGGCGGCTGCCAAAACCCGTTCGCCGGGTGCTGGAGGAGTTTGCCGATAACGAGCGCGCCAAACGCACCAAGGCCGATCAGGCCGCTCTGTGGGTTCAGGCCGCAGCCGCGCTGATCCTGGTGGTGGGGCTGGCGTTTCATCTGGCCGAGGTGGGCCTGATCGGCTTGCTGGTGATCATCCTGATTACCTCGTTTACCGGCATTACCGATGAGCACCAGATCGGCAAGGCGTTCCAGGAATCGCTGCCTTTCACCTCACTGCTGGTGGTTTTCTTCGCCGTAGTGGCTGTGATTCACGAACAGCACCTGTTCAAGCCGATCATTGATTACGTGCTCGCGTTGCCGGCCAGCCAGCAGCCTGGCATGTTCTTCCTCGCCAACGGCGTACTCTCGATGATCAGCGATAACGTGTTTGTTGCGACGGTTTACATCAGTGAGGTCAAGCAGGCCCTGGATGCCGGCAGCATTAGTTATGAGCACTTCCAGGATCTGGCGGTGGCCATCAATACCGGCACCAACCTGCCCAGCGTGGCGACGCCGAATGGCCAGGCCGCGTTCCTGTTTCTTCTGACCTCCGCCATTGCTCCGCTGGTGCGTTTATCCTATGGCAGGATGGTCATCATGGCATTTCCCTACACGTTGGTGATGGGCGGAGTTGGCCTGTACATGGTAATTAACTATATTTGACAACCCGTCCGTTTTTTGCGGGCTGTGTCAGTACAGATTTGGTCGGGTCTGCTAACCTTTGCTTAAACAGACCCAACCTATCCGGATTCCATGCGCAGCAGCTTTCCATCCAACGTGTTTGTCTTCCTGACGCCCGGGCTCTTTCCTGACGCCCGGGCACTTATCCTGTTGATAGCCGCCCTGTTATCATCAAACACCGTCGCCCAGTATGACCCGGGCGCAAAAACCCTTCGTGTGGCTTATGTCGAGTTTCCGCCTATTACCTATCAAACCGACGACGGCGCCCCGGCAGGCAGCTTCATCGAACTTACCCGCAAAGTCGCTGCTGAGGCGGGCTACGAACCGGACTTTGTCTACTTGCCGCTGAGTCGTGCGTATCTTTACCTGAGCACCGGCAGGATCGATGTCTGGCTCGGTGTGACCGGGGTTCCAAGCCTTGTGGACGATGTCCTGGAGAGCTGGGTCAGCCCGTTGGCTGTGCAGCTGAGTGCCTGGTACCTTGAAGGCACCCCGGCCCTTGACCATTTCGATCTGCTTCGAGGCAAACGGGTGATCGTGATTGGCGGTTACACCTACGGTGGTCTCTTGGCCTGGCTGGAACAGAATGGTGGCATACGGGTAACCGAGGCGCCGAACCACCGCGCGGCCATTGAAATGCTGAAGCGCAAGCGGGGCGACTATCTCCTGGATTACCGCCAGCCGGTTCAGGAAGTCCTGACAGAGCCCTCCGACAGCGTTATCCGGGAATCGGAAGTGCGCACCCGCAATGCCGCGTGGGTTTTCTCGCTTGCACATCCCGATGCAGCGTTGCTGCGGGACGACTTTGATGATGCCTACCTGAGACTGGTGGAGAAAGGCATAGTGCCTCCGGTGCGTGATATTACTGAAGGTTACACGATACCAGGGTTCCCCTGGGTACTTTGGTAAACGGCCCTTTTCACAGGGAGATATCAGGGATTAAGCACGATATCACCATACCATGCGGTTGCGGCTTCGTTGGTGTTGTCTGAGTCCGACATGATCGCAATACCCACCAGCGGCGGCGGTGCTTCGCCAAAGGCCTTTCGATAATCGGCCACAATATCCCGCTTGATCGTGACCCATTCACCGATCTGCTCCGAACCAGAATTGACAGCGACCATCACGGTCTTTTCCGTGTAGGGGTTAGGCACAAACTCACCTTCCGGCAAGGTGTTGGCCCAGATGTAGTTCAGGGCATTGCCCGGCAGGGTTTCGCCGAAAAGCAGCTCCACGGCCTTGCGTTTTGCACGTTCGAAAAAGCCGGCTTTCTCAGGCTGAAATTCAAAGGCGACATAGATTCTGGCAGGGTAGTCATCCCCCGACTTTTCCCGGGCATCACCCTGGTCAAAAACGTTTGAGACTTTCCAGCGCCATTGCAGAACCAGCGAGTCGGACGGTTGCAGATTCACCCGGGCAATCAGGCCGGAAGCTCCGCCCCTGGTGGTGGCCCTCACCACCTGTTTTCCATCCTCCGCGACCAACTCATAGCGGGTGAGCTGGTCGATTTTGGGGAACTCCAAAGGCTCCCAGCCGTCGCCCAATGACTGCATTTCGGAAAACGGTGTCAGCGCCGGTTCTTGTTCAGACAACAGGAACCCCGAGAGGCTGAACAATGCCAGCAGTGCCAGAAATCTTGTAGTCATTCTCATTGTGTTTCTTTGTTTCGCGAAAAAGCTGTTCCATTGGACCGGCGTGCGGCTCAAAAGTGCCCGGGAACCATTACTGGATGGCCAGCAGTCGAATCGCACTCGCGGCGGCAGCGGTGCGGTTCTCCACACCCAGCTTTCGAAATACCTGCTCGAGATGTTTGTTAACCGTCCGGGGGCTCATGTCCAGAATCTGGCCAATTTCCCGGTTGGTTTTGCCATTGGCGATCCACAATAACACGTCGGATTCTCGCAGGGTCAGTTCGAACCGTTGTCGCAGGGCGGCCGTTGAGCTGTTCTGACTCCTGGGCGTTTTCAGCCGAAGTAGGTATTCGCGGTTATCCACAAGTGCCAGGAATTCGACAGATCGTGCCGTGCCCATAATTTCCACTGGCATACTGTGCCCCGGATCAGGGTTGTGTCCCAGCCATTCCCCCAGTCGGGTGCGGACATCGGAAAACTCGGGGTGTCCGGTGTCTGGCAGACATTGGCATACCTGGGGGGTGCACCACAGCAGATTGCCCTCACGGTCTAAGGCAAACAGGTTCTGGCCTGCGGTGTCCAGGGCACAACGGGCACTCCTGGTCATCCGGGCATTGGTCAGGTGCACCTCCATGCGTGCGAGCAACTCCGTGGTGTTGATGGGTTTGTTCACATAATCCACACCGCCGGCACTCAGCCCCATGACCACATGCTCGGTGTCGCTCAGGCCGGTCATGAAAATAATGGGAATGTCGGCAAATGCCGCATTTTCCTTGAGTCGGCGGCAGGTCTCGAAGCCGTCCATGTGAGGCATGAGGGCGTCCATCAGCACTAAGTCGGGGGTAATGTTGCGGCTGATGGTCAGTGCCTGGTTGCCTTCAAGCGCTACCAATACCATCATGCCAGCCTCTTCCAGGGCATCGTTAATCATTCGAATGGAGTCGACTGCATCATCCACGACCATCACAACGGTTTTCTGGTCATCATGAAGCTTCATGTTCAGCTACCTCGAGTAACTCAAGAATTTTTTCAAACTGGAAATCTTTGGTGAGCTGGGTAAGTTCGTCGGTAAAGCGCTCAACCGCCTCACCCCGGTGTTTCAGGTCGTGCAGGGCTTCCAGCAATCCCTTGCGGTAACCGATGCGGGCGAGATCCGCCAGCGCCTGACGATGCGCCAGCATCGGTAGAGGCAGGTCGCCGGTATCCGATACCGGAATGGCCGCCAGCGGCTCGGCACTTTTACCGAACCGCCACTCCAGCCCGAGCACCCGGGCGATGGTGTCCAGCAGCAGGTTGAGCCGCACCGGTTTGATAATGTAGCCATCGTGCAGCCGGGGCGAGTCCACCGAGTGGTGGCCTTCATTGGCATCGGCGGACACCATCACCACCGGCATCGTATGCTTGTCTTCCCGTAACTGCTGCACAACCTCCCAGCCGGTGTATCCGGGCATGGCGACGTCCAGCAGGACCAGGTCCGGGCGCTCGGCTTCGACGGTTTCCCGTACCTTGAGGGCATTGCCAATGTCAAAAATTTCAAAACCAAGCGGGGATAACATGGCGCGGATGACCTGACGGTGAAAGATGTCATCGTCCACCAGCAGGACTTTGTGCCGGGTGCCCCGGTAGCCACAGATCCGGCGGGCCGGCGCCGAGATCGAACGGGGGCTGGTGCTGTGCAGGCTCGAGAGCATCAGGCTGGCCTTGAACGTGCTGCCCTGGCCGGGTTGGCTTTCCACGTTGATATCACCGCCCATGATTTCGGCCAGCAGTCGGGTAATGGTCAGGCCCAGCCCGGTGCCAATGCGGCTTTGCCCCGGCAGATGGATGCGCTCGAAGGGGCGGAAGATACGTTCAATGTTTTCTTCGGCAATGCCCTCACCGGAGTCCCGCACGGTAAATTCCGCCACCTGACTGCGGTAACGCAGAGTCAGGGAAACGCTGCCCCGGTCGGTGTACTTGATGGCGTTGGAAAGCAGATTGATCAGGATCTGGCGCAGGCGCTTTTCATCGGTGATCACCATTTCCGGCAGAGGGTTCGGGCAGTGGTAATCAAAGGCCAGTCCTTTTTCTTCGGCTTGCAACCGGAACATGGTTACCAGTTGCTCCATCAGTCGTTGGATGCGCACCGGATCCCGGCGCAGATCCAGCCGACCGGCTTCGATCTTGGAGATATCCAGCAGCCCCTCGATCAGATCGGCCAGGTACTCGCCGCTGTGACGGATCACCCCCAGGGCTTCCTTGCGATGGGAGGGCACCGTCTCATCATTTTCCATAAGCTGGGCGTAGCCCAGGATGGCGTTGAGCGGTGACCGGAGCTCATGGCTGATTCCGGTCAGATAACGGCTTTTCGCGTCATTGGCCGCTTCAGCCTGTTCCTTTGCCTGTTGCAGCGCCTGGTCGGTACGCTCGTGCGCGACGATCTCTGCCATCAACAACCGCGTCTGCCGCCCGGATTCTTCCTCGGCCACCCCCCGGCTTTCATGAGCCAGCACAAACAGCCAGCAGACCACCCCGGTAATAATCAAAAGGATAAAAAAGACTTTCCAGAGGGTGGCCGACAGCAGCAGAGCCTCGGGTGCAGAAGCCACCGGCGTCTTGGAATGGATTAACCACAGCAGGAGGCCTGACAAGCCATTGATCAGAAACAGGAGGGCCAGGAAGTGGCCAAGCCGGGAGTGCAGGCGGCTAAGCACCGACTGGGGCATGAGCTTGCCGAGAAACTGCTGGAGTTGCTTCTGGTAACCGGCTCCGGGCTTGCAGGCATCGCCACACCGGGCATCCAGTGAACAGCACAGGGAACAGATGGTGCCGTCATAGACCGGGCAGGAGGTGACGTCTTCCGGCTCGAATTTGTGCTCACAAATAGTGCATTGCACCAGTTGATGGTCCGTCGCCAGAGGAACGAAGGGGCGGGCAGTATAAAACCGCCCGCCGGTTCGCCAGGCAATCAGTGGAGCTGCCAGCAATGCTACCCCCAGGGCAATGAAGTGGGACAGCGCCTGGGCATACACTCCCAGCGCTCCGGTATGGCATACGATGCCAACCACGGAGGCGGCGAGCATGGCACCGACACCCACCGGGTTGATGTCATAAAGATGGGCCCGCTTGAACTCTATGTACCTGGGGCTCAGCCCAAGGGGCTTGTTGATCACCAGATCAGCCACCAAAGCTCCTACCCACGCGACGGCGATAATGCCGTAAAAGCCGAGGGTTTCCTCCAGCGCCCGGTAGACCCCCAGCTCCATCACCAGTAAGGCAATTGCTACGTTAAAGAACAGCCAGACCAAGCGCCCGGGGTGGCTGTGGGTCAGCCTCGAGAAGAAGTTGGACCAGGCGATAGAGCCCGCGTAGGCATTGGTGACGTTGATCTTGAGCTGGCAAAGGATGACAAAAATACCGGCCATCGCCAGGGATACTTCCGGGGAGTGGGTGATGTAGCCGAACGCCACCAGGTACATCTGGGTCGGGTCTGCCGCCTCCGTGGGCGACACGCCCTGATTCAGGGCGAGGACCACCAGAAAGGAGCCTGCGAGAATCTTCAGTATGCCGATCACGATCCACCCCGGGCCACCGGACATGACCGCCAGCCACCACCGGCGTTTTTCTGCCCGGTTCCGGGGTTCCGGAATAAAGCGCAGAAAATCAACCTGCTCGCCAATCTGGGCAATAAGCGAGAACACCACCGCAGCAGCGGCACCGAACGTTACCACATTGAGGCCCTGGCCGGCGCTGAGCCCCAGCCCTTCAAACTGGGTCCAGTCACTGATGGAGGAGGCGTCCGCGTAGATGATGAACACAAACGGTGCCAGTTGCAGCAGGATCCAAACCGGCTGGGTCCAGACCTGGAAGCGGCTGATGGTGGTAATGCCGTGGGTAACCAGAGGAATGATCACCACGGCGGAGATCAGGTAACCGAGCACCAGTGGAATATCGAACAGCATCTCCAGGGCCATGGCCATGATTGCCGCTTCGATGGCGAAGAAGATGAAGGTGAACGAGGCGTAGATCAGCGAGGTAATGGTGGAGCCAATGTAGCCAAAGCCTGCGCCCCGGGTGAGCAGATCGATATCCACACCATAGCGGGCGGCGTAGTAGCTGATTGGAATTGCCGTCAGGAAAATCACCAGACTGACGGCCAGGATAGCCGCCACCGCGTTGTCAAAGCCGTAGTGCAGGGTGATAGAGCCGCCAATGGCTTCCATGGCCAGAAACGAGATAGCTCCCAGAGCGGTGTTACTGACCCGGGCGGCAGACCAGCGCCGCGCGCTCTTGGCGGTAAAGCGCAGGGCGTAGTCTTCCAGCGTCTGGTTGGCGACCCATTGGTTGTAACTGCGCCGAACCCGGAAAATGTTCTGTCGTGCGGCCATTGCTGCCTTGCCTGTGCAACCTGGGAGGTGCCCGGTTTTAGTGCGGTTTTGTGGTTCCGCGCACCGGACCTGAATGCAGCATCAAGTTCCGTGCCATAGCCTGGTGCGCCAGAAGAAGCAGTCACATTTATTTCCTGTGCCTGCGTTTTAGACTGTGTGGTCGGCGACCGGAATGCGTCAAATGACTTAGTGCGCTGGGGTGAATGCCGAATGGGCACCCATGAGGGGGCCGAGCAGAATGATGGTGGTAGGGCCGTGCCTTCGGAAGGAAGCGCGGTACCGGCTTTCAAACACTGCGAGGATTCACCATGGGTACGACAGATACAACCGCCAGCGGGCGATCATTTGGCAAGGGACTGGGGTTTCGAAAGAGTCTGATGACACTGGCGGCGTCCGTCATGCTGGCCACATCTGCGCAAGCGGCTACGCCTGGCACGGCTGAGGTCAACACCACCGGACTGGCGGTCACAGACGATACCGTCACAGTGGGTATCCTGCACTCCATCACCGGCACTATGGCAATCAGTGAGATTGGTTCCGTTCAGGCGGAAAAACTCGCCATTAAACAGATCAACGCCTCCGGCGGAGTTCTGGGCCGCCAGATTGAATTTGTTCAGGAAGATGGTGCCAGCGACTGGCCTACCTTCGCGGAAAAGTCCCGCAAGCTTTTGCGTCAGGATAATGTCGCCGCGATCTTCGGAGCCTGGACCTCCGCTTCACGCAAGGCCATCCTGCCGGTCATCGAACAATACAACGGCATGCTGTATTACCCCACTTTCTATGAGGGGCTGGAGCAGTCGCCCAACGTAGTATATACCGGCCAGGAAGCCACCCAGCAGATTCTTGCGGGCATCGACTGGGCCGTTGAAACAAAGGCTGCTAAAACCTTCTATCTGCTTGGCTCCGATTACATCTGGCCGCGTACCTCCAACAAGATTGCTCGCAAGCATATCAACAAGCTGGGCCTGAACGTTGTGGGTGAAGAGTACTATCCTCTGGGTCACACCCAGTTCAACTCGGTGATCAACAAGATCAAGCTGAAAAAGCCGGATGTGATCTTCGCCTCGGTTGTTGGAGGGTCCAACGTGGCGTTCTACAAGCAGATGAAAGCGGCCGGAGTTGATTTCACCGATGAGAAGCCTCTGCTGCTGACCATCTCCGTGACCGAGGATGAAATTCGCGGTATCGGTGGTGAGAACGTGGAAGGCATCTACGCCTCAATGAAGTATTTCCAGAGCCTCGACAACCCCAACAACAAGGAGTTCGTCGCGGCCTTCAAGGAAGCATACGGCGATGACATGGTTATCGGCGACGTCACCCAGGCGGCCTACCTCGGCCCTTGGCTTTGGAAAGCGGCCGTTGAAAAAGCCGGCTCTTTCGATATCGACAAGATACGCGAAGTCTTTGCAGGCATTGAGTTCACCAGGGCGCCGGAAGGCTATGTGCGCATCCACGAGAACCACCACCTGTGGTCCAAGACCCGGATTGGTCAGGCTCAGTCCGATGGCCAGTACAAGGTTGTCTACGAGACCGAAGAGCTTATGGAGCCGGACCCCTTCCCGGAGGGTTACCAGTAAGGCTGATTGGCCGGCACCTCCGGGTGCCGGCATCCAAGGTCTCCCCAACACGAATCATGTTGGTTTGAAGGAGAAGGGTCATGTTCGATGGCTACACCAGCAGTGAATTGATGTCGATATTTGCCATGCAGGGGTTCGCCGGGCTGTCCCTGTTTTCAGTGTTCGTATTGATGGCTTTGGGCCTGGCCATCATCTTTGGTCAGATGGGAGTGATCAATATGGCCCATGGGGAGTTTATGATCCTCGGTGCCTACACAACCTATCTGACATCGGGCTTTTTCCAGCTCTACCTGCCCGGACTGTTTGGCGGCTATTTCTTTGTCGCCATGATTCTGGCCTTTCTGATTTGCAGCGCATTGGGGGCACTCGTTGAGTGGCTCATGATACGGCATCTCTACCACCGACCACTCGACACCTTGTTGGCCACCTGGGGCCTGAGCCTGATCATGCAGCAGGCCTACCGTTCCATCTTCGGCGCCCGGGAAGTGGGTGTCGATCTGCCGGAGTGGATGATGGGCGCATTCAGTGTGACCGACCTGGTGGAACTGCCGATCAACGGGCTGTTCGTTATGATCATTGCGCTCTCCACGGCGGTGGCTGTTTACCTGC
This sequence comes from Halomonas sp., assembly GCA_002707215.1. Classification (GTDB taxonomy): domain Bacteria; phylum Pseudomonadota; class Gammaproteobacteria; order Pseudomonadales; family Oleiphilaceae; genus Marinobacter. The sequence goes on along the minus strand of PAKW01000014.1, from coordinate 21,677 downwards.
TGATGTACCGGTCCGGCTATGGCAAGAAAGTCCGGGCGGTGGTCCAGAACCGCCCCATGGCCGAAGCGGTGGGGGTAAACAGTGCCGGCATCGACCGCGCGACCTTCGCGCTCGGCTCTGGCATCGCCGGTATCGCCGGTGCGGCGTTTACCATGATCGGCTCCACCGGGCCTTCATCTGGCCAGGCTTACATTGTTGATACCTTCCTCGTGGTGGTCTTTGGCGGTGCCCAGAGCCTGATCGGTACCATTGTGTCTGCCTTCGGCATATCCCAGGCCCAGTCCACCATGGAGTTTTTCCTCAGTGGTTCCATGGCCAAGGTGCTCACCTTGCTGGTGGTCGTCGGCATTCTGATGCTGCGTCCGGAAGGACTCATGGCCCTCAAGGTCCGTCGCTAGGAAAATATCATGAAGAGTCTATCTCCCCTGAAATGGTTTGCCTCCCGCGAGGGGCTGTATTACCTGGCACTGGTGCTTTTGCTGGTTGCCGTCCTGCCGCTGGTTCTGGGCCCGTTCCGGCTGAACATGGTAGGCAAGTACCTGACCTACGCCTTCGTTGCTATCGGTCTGGTGATGTGCTGGGGTAAGGCCGGCATTCTCAGCCTGGGTCAGGGTGTGTTCTTTGGCCTGGGCGGCTACTCCATGGCGATGTTTCTGAAGCTGGAGGCCTCCTCGCCGGAAGCTACCGCTATCCAGTCTACCCCCGGCATTCCGGATTTCATGGACTGGAACCAGCGCACCGAACTGCCCTGGTTCTGGGAACCGTTCAACAGTTTCTCGTTCACGGTTATCGCCATTGTCGGCGTGCCTGTGTTATTGGCGTTCATCATCGGTTTTGCCATGTTTACCCGCCGTGTGGGTGGCGTGTACTTCGCCATCATCACCCAGGCCATCGCTGCGATTCTGACCATTCTCATCATTGGTCAGCAGGGCTACACCGGCGGCGTCAACGGCATTACCGACCTTCAGACCCTGATGGGCTGGGATATCCGCAGCGATGCGTCGAAAAACACCCTCTACTTCGTGACGGTTGGATTGCTTTTCCTATGCCTGTTCGTGGCACGGATGGTTCAGAATCGCAAGCTGGGGCGCATTCTCGTTGCAATGAATGCCCAGGAAACCCGTGTGCGCTTTTCGGGCTATGATGTTGCGGCTTTCAAGATCTTCGTGTTCTGCCTGGCCGCTGCTTTTGCCGGTATCGGGGGAGCGATGTTCACCCTGATTGTCGGTTTCATGTCACCGTCGTTCATCGGCATTGTTGCCTCCATCGAGATGGTGATCTTCTGCGCCCTTGGTGGCCGGCTGTCTATCCTCGGTGCGGTCTACGGTGCCTTGCTGGTCAACGCCGCCAAGAGCGGTTTTTCCGAAACCTTCCCGGAACTCTGGCCCTTTGCCATGGGTGCGTTGTTTATTGGTGTGGTGCTGGCCTTCCCGAACGGTCTGGCCGGGCTATACCAGAACTACGTCATGCCTCTGGAAGACCGCCTCTTCAAGCGCAGCAAACCTGAGCTCAAAACCGCAGCTGAGCCTGTGGCGACCAGGCCGAGTGCTGAAAAAGCCGACAATTATGATCCGATGACCAATACCTGCAGCCCGGAGAAATCGTGATGAGTGTGGCCAAAGGCAAAGATACGGATTTCCTGCTGGCGGTCGAGGGCCTGACGGTGTCATTCGATGGTTTCAAGGCCGTGGATGACCTGTCCTTCTACCTTGATCCAAAGGAAATTCGGGTCATTATCGGCCCCAATGGCGCCGGTAAAACCACCGTGCTGGATCTGATCTGCGGCAAAACCAAGGCCACAGCCGGGTCCATCAGGTTTGCAGGCAAGGAACTGACACGACTCAAGGAACACCAGATTGTTCATTCGGGCGTGGGCCGGAAGTTCCAGACACCGTCGGTGTTCGAGGACCTGACTGTGTTCGAAAACCTCGAGGTGTCCTACCCACAGGGCCACAGCGTGATGGGGGCACTGGCCTTCAAGCGGGACAAGGCGGTGATTGAGGCCGTGGAAGAGGTGGCAGAAACCATCTTCCTGACATGCGCCCTGAATGAAGCGGCGGCCTCGCTCAGCCACGGTCAGAAGCAGTGGCTGGAGATTGGCATGCTGCTGATCCAGAAGCCTGACCTGCTGATGCTGGACGAGCCCGTGGCCGGAATGTCGGTGGCGGAACGCAAGAAAACCGCGGAACTGCTCAAGGTGATCACTAAGGATCATACGGTACTGGTGATCGAGCATGACATGCAGTTTGTCGGTGACATTGCCGACCGGGTCACGGTCATGCATCAGGGCAAGGTTCTCTCGGAAGGGTCCATCGAGCACGTGAAATCGGACCCGAAAGTCATCGAAGTCTACCTGGGGCACTGATCATGCTGAGTGTAAAACACCATTCGGTGGCCTATGGCCAAAGCACCATCATCGAGGACCTGAACCTTGATGTGGGAAAAAACGAGATTGTCGCCGTGGTAGGCCGTAACGGCATGGGCAAGACCACGCTGATGAAATCCCTGGTGGGCATGACTCCCAGCAAAAGCGGTGAAGTCAGCCTTGATGGCATCGACCTTTCCAACCTGAAGAGCTTCCAGCGAGTGCGCGCCGGCGTCGGGTTTGTGCCTCAGGGGCGGATGATTTTTCCCACCCTGACGGTACGGGAAAACATTGAGACTGGCCTCGCCGCTGTGGGCGAGAAGAAGGTGCCTGAGGATCTGTACAAGTTGTTTCCCGTGCTCAAGGAAATGCAGAACCGTCGGGGCGGCAACCTGTCCGGAGGCCAGCAGCAACAGCTGGCCATCGCCCGGGCCCTGGCCACCCGGCCCAAGGTGCTTCTGCTGGACGAACCCACCGAAGGCATCCAGCCCAACATCATCAAGGATATTGCCCGGACTCTGCGGCGCATCCGTGATGAGCGGGGCCTGTCGATTCTGGTGTCGGAGCAGGTGCTGAGCTTTGTGATGGATGCGGCAGACCGGATTCTGGTAATCGAGAAGGGGGTCATCGTGCACGAAGAGAACCGGGAAGAGGCCGATCAGGACAAGATTGCCAGTTATCTGGCTGTTTAGGTTGGTGGAGGCCTTTTCGGTCCCGAAAGGACCTCACCGCCGCATCTCCCGAACCTTCGTGATATCTGCTGCGCAATGAGCAGCAGGCGAAATGGGACACGGTGATATTTCCAGCAGTAACGATACCGCCGGTGTGGCGGTGGCCAACGCCACCGGTTTGAGTCCGGTGTGCAGAGCAGGGCTGTCTCTGAGCACCAATACGTCGAATAACGTAGGCGCCGGGGGTATTTCGCGAATACCTTCCCCGGCGGGGATCACCGATAGTGAATCACGTCAGCGCAGACACCATCGGGCTCTGCGCGCCGCAGCTTTGAACCCTGACGCCAAGAACCGAGGAGCGACCGTTATGGCCGAAACCATTATCAAGATCGACAGAAGCAAATCCGCTTACGAGAACGAACAGATTCACAACCGGTGGCACCCGGACATCCCTATGGCGGCGACGGTGAAGCCGGGGGATGATTTTGTTCTGGAGTGCTACGACTGGACCGGTGGGCAGATCAAAAATGACGACTGCGCTGACGATATCCGGGATGTGGACCTGACTCAGGTGCACTTCCTGTCAGGCCCTGTTGCCGTTGAAGGGGCTGAGCCCGGTGACTTGCTGGAAGTGGATATTCTGGATATTGGTGCGTTCCAGGACAGCCAGTGGGGGTTTAACGGTTTTTTCGCCAAGAAAAACGGTGGCGGCTTCCTGACGGAGCATTTCCCTGAGGCCCAGAAATCCATCTGGGATTTCAATGGCATGTTCACCAAGTCCCGCCACATACCCAATGTGGAATTCGCCGGAATGATACACCCCGGCCTGATTGGCTGCCTGCCATCCAAAGAGATGTTGACGGAGTGGAACCGCCGGGAGAAAGAACTCTACGATACCGAGCCAAACCGGGTGCCCGGGCTCGCCAACATGCCCTTCGCCGGTACTGCGCATCTGGGCAAGCTCGCCGGTGATGCCGCCAAGGTAGCAGCGACAGAAGCGGCTCGTACCGTGCCGCCCCGTGAGCACGGTGGCAACTGCGATATAAAAGATCTGTCCCGGGGTTCCAAGGCCTATTTCCCGGTGTATGTGAAGGGTGCCGGTTTGTCGGTGGGCGACCTTCACTTCAGCCAGGGTGACGGTGAGATCACCTTCTGTGGTGCGATTGAAATGGCCGGCTGGATTCACTTGCGGGTCAACCTGATCAAGGATGGCATGTCTGAATACGGCATCAGGAACCCAGTGTTCAAGCCCAGTACCATCAAGCCCCGCTACGAAGACTACGTCATCTTTGAAGGCATTTCGGTGGATGAGGAAGGCAAACAGCATTATCTGGATGTGCAGGTGGCCTATCGCCAGGCTTGCCTCAACGCCATCGAGTATCTGACTAAATTCGATTACACACCGGCTCAGGGCTATGCGCTACTGGGTTGTGCGCCTGTGGAAGGCCACATCAGTGGGGTGGTTGATGTTCCCAACGCCTGCGCCACACTCTGGTTGCCGACTGAGATTTTCGACTTCGACATCAACCCGACGGCGGAGGGACCGACCAAGAAAGTCACACCCGGCACTGACGTACCCCTGTCACGGGACAAGGAGTAAGCCATGCCTCTGTATGACTACAAGTGCGGCGAGCACGGCCTGTTCCAGGCGCTGGGTATGATGGCAGAGGCCGGAAGTCCCTCCGAGTGCCCCAGCTGTAAGGCGCTGTCGCCAAGGGTAATTGTGCTGTCCCCTGAGCTGGTTGGGATAGATCCGGCCAGGCACCTGGCTGAAGATCGAAACGAAAAGGCACGGCATGAGCCGATTATCTCTACCGCCGACCAGCGGGCTCGGGACGCCGAACACCGCAAAGCTTGTGGCTGCAAGAAAAAGTCGGACGGTAAGCACAGGCTTTTCTACACTGCCGATGGGAAGAAAATGTTTCCCTCCATGCGGCCCTGGATGATCAGCCATTGATGATCTGATACTGAGTCTGCATGTATTTGGCCCTCTCGGGGCCTTTTTTGTTTTCCCGCCTTGTTCTTCCCGAATACCGCGTATATAGTGGTTTAATCCTTGGCTACATACCAGATGTTGTTTTTCTGAGCATCCGGGTATCGGGAATCCGGTGAGAATCCGGAACTGACGCGCAGCGGTATTGGAGAACGAGCGTGGCATCAAGACACTGGCAAGGAGCCTCTGGTACCCCCTGAGTCGCCTCTGGCTTTCAGAGCAGGCAGAGACGACTCAGGGGGTACCAGGGGCTCCAAACCGGGAAGTCGCCACGCAAGGCCGAATCCAACGATTCATGCTCCTGAGTCCGAAGACCTGCCAGGGAGGTGCTGTTTCCTGCCACACCAGAAAACAGCGCAACTGCACCTTCGCGATTCAGGCGCCTGCATTCGGCCGGATTAAGGTGAGCAGCAAACGCACACGGCACGCACGTCTGCCAGCCATTGGCGCTGTGTTTCCGGTTCGTCCTGCCTACGCGAAGGTTATGGAATTCAACGCGTATTCAGGAGAACACCGCATGCCTGCCTCAGCGCTGGCCGAACCCCGGCCAACCCCGCACACCGACACCGAATCCCTCCAGGTCATCAAACGCAACGGTGCCCTCGTGGGCTTTAATCCATCCAAGATCAGTGTTGCCGTTACCAAGGCGTTTCTCGCCGTGGAAGGTGACCAGGCCGCCGGTTCGGCCCGCATTAACGACGCTGTACATCGGGTCACCGAGCAGGTTGTCCACGCCATTGGCCGGCGATTGAAAGCCGGCGGCAAGGTGCACATCGAAGACATTCAGGACCAGGTGGAACTGTCCCTGATGCGGGCCGAGGAGCAGAAAGTGGCTCGCGCCTATGTACTGTACCGGGAAGAGCATGCCCGGGAGAGAGCCCGCCATGCCCCGGTGGAAGCCCACCCACACCTGACCGTTAAAAAGACCGGTGGCGAGATTGCTCCGCTGGACCTGGGCCTTATGAAGTTGCAGGTGGAACAGGCGGCCACCGGGCTGGAAGGCATTGATGGTGACTCCCTGGTGGAAGATGCGCTGACCAACCTTTATGACGGCATCGCCGAGGAAGACGTACTTTCCGCGCTGGTCATGACCGCCCGCAGCCGGATCGAGCGGGAGCCAAATTACAACGCCGTGACGGCTCGTCTTCTGCTGGAGCAGTTGAGGCTGGAGACGGCTTCCGCCCTGAACCTCTCCACCAGCCAGCCGCTGGCGGAGATCTATCCGCAGGCCTTGTCAGCCTGTATCGAAGCGGGTATCCGCTACGAATTGCTGGATAAAACCCTGGCTACCTTCGATCTGGCGCGTCTGGGCGCTGCCCTGAAACCGGAGCGGGACCTGCAGTTTGGCTTCCTGGGTCTGCAAACCCTTTTCGACCGCTACTTCCTGCACTGGAACAAGGCCCGCCTTGAGTTGCCCCAGGTCTTTTTCATGCGGGTGGCCATGGGCCTGTCCCTGCGGGAGGACAACCCGAATGAGCGTGCCATCGAGTTCTACAATCTGCTGTCCTCGTTCGACTACATGGCTTCCACGCCGACCCTGTTCAACAGCGGCACCCGCCATTCCCAGCTGTCTTCCTGCTACCTGACGACCGTCGGCGACGATCTTGAAGACATCTATGGCGCCATCCGCGACAACGCCCTGCTCTCAAAATGGGCCGGCGGACTGGGCAACGACTGGACACCGGTGCGGGCGCTGGGCGCTCACATCAAGGGCACCAACGGCCAGAGCCAGGGCGTGGTGCCCTTCCTGAAAGTGGTGAATGACACCGCCGTGGCAGTGAACCAGGGCGGCAAGCGCAAGGGCGCGGTGTGTGCTTATCTGGAAAGCTGGCACCTGGACCTTGAGGAATTCCTGGAACTGCGCAAGAACACCGGAGACGAGCGCCGTCGCACCCACGATATGAACACCGCCAACTGGGTACCGGACCTGCTGATCGAACGCATGCGCGAAGACCGCGACTGGACACTGTTCTCCCCCAGCGATGTACCGGATCTGCATGATCTGTTCGGTAACGCCTTCCGTGAACGCTATGAGCATTACGAGGCACTGGCGGAGCAGGGCAAGATCAAGCTGTTCAGGAAAATCCCGGCCAAACAACTGTGGCGCAGGATGCTCACCGTGCTGTTTGAGACTGGCCATCCCTGGATCACCTTCAAGGACCCCTGCAACCTGCGTTCACCCCAGCAGCACCAGGGCGTGGTGCACAGCTCCAATCTGTGCACGGAAATCACCCTTAACACCAGCGCTGATGAAATTGCCGTGTGCAATCTGGGCTCGGTGAACCTGGCCGCCCACATCACCCACGGCGAGCTGGATGTGCAGCGGCTGGAGTGCACCGTGAACACCGCGGTGCGGATGCTCGATAACGTCATCGACATCAACTACTACGCGGTGCCCCAAGCCCGCAGCTCCAACCTGAAGCACCGCCCAGTGGGGCTCGGCCTGATGGGCTTCCAGGATGCGCTTTACCAACTGGGTCTGCCGTACTCCAGCCCGGAAGCGGTGGAGTTTGCGGACGTGGCCATGGAACAGCTCAGCTATTTCGCGATCCGCGCCTCGGCCAGGCTGGCGGGCGAGCGTGGAGCCTACGACAGCTATGACGGCTCCCTCTGGCAGCGAGGCATCCTGCCCATCGACTCCATCAGCCTGCTCAAAAACGCACGCAGGGAAGGGGACCTGTCCGTAAACACCAACGCCCGGCTGGACTGGACCCCGGTTCGGGAACTGATTGCCCAACACGGTATGCGCAACAGCAACGTCATGGCCATTGCCCCCACGGCGACCATTTCCAACATCGTCGGCGTGTCCCAGTCCATTGAGCCGGCGTACCAGAACCTGTTTGTGAAATCGAACCTCTCCGGCGAGTTCACGGTGGTGAATCCTTCCCTCGTTCGGGATCTCAAGGCTGAAGGCCTTTGGGACAACGTGATGGTCAACGACCTGAAATACTTCGACGGCTCCGTGCAGCAGATTGACCGTATTCCGGCGGCACTGAAAGCCCGCTACGCCACCGCGTTCGAGATTGACCCGAGATGGCTGGTGGAAGCCGCCGCCCGCCGGCAGAAATGGCTCGACCAGGCCCAGAGCCTCAACCTGTACATGGCCGAACCCAGCGGCAAGAAGCTCGACGCGCTCTACCAGCTCGCCTGGGAGCGGGGCCTGAAAACCACCTACTACCTGCGTTCCCTGGGCGCCACCGGCGCCGAGAAAAACGCCCCGGTGTCGGCGCCACAGCCCCTGGTGTGCAGCATCGACAACCCGGACTGCGAGGCGTGTCAGTAACCGCTGACATACGCCAAAGATTATAACTGCCAAGCCCGAAGAACCGGTCTGGCATCCCCTCCCAAAAATGTCTGTGGCCAAGGATGGCCACAGCCAAGCCCTACATGGACGTATTCTCGGGCGGTTTTCGGGAGGGGATGCCAGACCGGTTCCGCCCCCACGGCAAGCAGGCCAGGCGGACAAAGACCTCAGAGGTAAGACAAATGCTCGATTGGGACGACGAACCTAAAACCGCATCCAAAGGCACCAACCCGGGCGCCCCGGCCCCCGTAAATGTCGACGACAAACGTGTCGTCAACGGCAATACCGACATCAACCAGCTGGCGCCGTTCAAGTACCCCTGGGCCTGGGAATACTTCATCAACGCCAACAAAAACCACTGGACCCCCCTGGACGTGAACATGGCCCAGGATGTTCATGACTACCACCATCGGCTCACCGCGCCGGAAAAACACGTCTACGAAAACGTGCTGGCTTACCTAACCACCTCCGACATCCTCGCCATGCGCAACATTGGCCTGGCCGTGATGGAAAAGATGAGCGCGCCGGAATTGCAGATCTACCAGGCCCGGCAGGTGTATGAAGAAGCCATGCACACATGGGCCTACCAGCACTGCATCGAAACCCTGAACCTGGACCAGAGCGAGATCTACAACCGCTACCGGGTGGTGCCCGCCATCAACGGCAAGATCCAGATCGCCAATCACCGGCTGGATGCCGCCATGCGCCCGGACATGAACCTGCGCAACCGCGACGACTTGCAGGCATTCATCATGTCCTACCTGTTCTTTGCGGCGGTGTTCGAAGGCAGCTGGTTTTACAATGGCTTCAGCCCCATCTTTGCGCTGCAGCGCCGGGGCCTGATGCGCGGCACCGGTGAGCAGTTGCAGTACATCCTCCGGGACGAAGCCATGCACTTTTCCTTCGGCCTGAACGTGGTGAATCAGATCCTGGAAGAGGAGAACATTACCTTCGACCCCAAAGCCGTGCGCGAGATGTGGGACGAATCCGAAGCGGCGGAAATCGACTACGCCAACTACATCCTGCGCGACCCCATCCTGGGTTACTCCGCCGAGTACCACAGCGAGCAGTTCCGCTTCGTGGCCAACCGCCGGGCAAGAACGGTGGGCCTGGAAGAGCCGTTTCCGGGGGCAAAGAACGTCTCACCCTGGCTGGATGAACAGGCCACCCTGCGCAAGGAAAAGAACTTCTTCGAGACCCGGGTGATTGAGTACCAGACCGGAGCGCAACTGGAGTGGTGAGCACGTCACTGACTGACTCCAGGAGCTTGGCCTTTGCTTCCGGGTGAAAAGAATGGGTCGTAGCTGTTATCCCACGAACGGTATGCGTCATTTGACGTATGGACCTGCGCCAAATACCCCATTCTACTCCGCTTGGCACGCCTTTAGACTCGACAGTCATGAAAGCGCTGGTTGTCCCATGTTCACGCGCTTGCCCTGACATTGGTATTGATTTTTAACGGCCCTGGCCACAACAACAGGAACCTCGAAATGCAGAAGAAAAATGTAATTGGGAAATCTCTGATTGTCGGAAGTCTATTGGCCGCAACCGGAGCGCCGGTTCTCGCCGCCGGAAAAATCGTGATCGACGATACTCGCTGGATCAGCGTTGGAGCCGGTATTCGGACCTCCATCGCCTCGGCAGATAACGGGGCACCGGACGGTGGCAGAAGCAGTGATTTCACTCTGGAAAACATGCGCCTGTATATATCAGGCCAGGTTACTGACGACTTCAAGTTTTATTTCGGTACCGAAAAAATGTGGGGCGAATACGGTGTGCTGGACGCCATTGTCCAGTATGAGCCAGGCGAAGTATTCAATGTATGGGTCGGCCGCATGCTGACACCCGCCGACCGCATTGAAATGAACGGGCCGTTTTACGGCCTGACCTGGGGACAGTACACCGTGCCGTTGTACCCCTCCGACAATGATGTCAGCAACGGCGCTGACGGCGTAGCAGGTACCTTTGCGCGCGACGAGGGCGCGACCATCTGGGGTTCGCTAAACAAGTTCCAGTACGCAATCGGCGTATTTGACGGTTACAGTGCTGCCGAGAACCAGAGTGATGCCCCTCTGTACGCCGCTCGTCTGGCTTTTAACTTCCTCAACAAAGAAGCCAACCCGGGCTATTACACCAGCAGCACCTACTTTGGGAAAGGCGGAGATATCCTGACGCTGGCCATTTCCGGTCAGTATCAGGACGATGGGTATGGCACCGCGGCACAAAGCGGTTCGTTCTCCGGGTACGCAATAGACGGTCTGTTTGAGAAACCTTTGGAGGGGGGTGGCGTGGTTACTCTCGAAGGTGAATATAAATCCTTTGAGGTGGATACCAATGCAGCGGTTCCCGTGTTCTCGATGTTCGACGGCGATGCCTATTTTGCTTCTGCCGCTTTCCTGATGCCTGGCAATGTTGGTCCGGGCCGTTACCAGCCCTATGTTCGCTACACCAGCAACGACCCCTCGTCCGGCGAAAGCAGTTCACTCACGGAACTGGGTGTCAACTACATTATTTCCGGACACAACCTCAAGTTGAACCTCAACGCAACCAGTGGCGACGCGAATGCCAGCGGCGCCAAGGGTAAGGATACCGACACCGTCACATTTGGCGTGCAGTTCCAGATTTAACGACCCAACATCCAGGAGACGAAACATGCTGAAAAAGCAACGGACGAAACCGGCGATTACTGCGGCAATGGCTGCCTCATGCGGCTCGGCGCCCGTTACCTCAGCGTTAGGCGACTGACTCAGGGGATTCTCTTGCCTCAGCACCAAAGCTTGCCGCCGCTCTGGCGCCCAGTCTCAAGCTGACGCCAGTGGCGGCCGGTTCGGAGGCGCCTGAGCAGAACCGGGATCGTCGGTCAGGCCGCGTACCGCCACCCGCGTTCCGTTAAACGCCGCATTTCCTGTCAGCGCATCGATGCGTTGGCAATCCGTCACGTCGTTCATGCTCACCCCCGGCTGTCTCTCCGCGACCGACATAGCGGTGTCGGGCCGGTTATGGCCCCAGCCCTGGGGGATGCTGATCACCCCTTCGAACATATCGTCGTTAACCTCCACCGGCAACTGGATGGCGCCGGTGGCTGATCTGACTTCCGCAGTCTGCCCGTCCTCAAGGCCCAGTTTTTGCGCATCGGCGGAATGGATCTGTACGGTGCACGGGTTTTTGCCTTTTACCAGCCGGTGGGAATTCTGGGTCCAGGTGTTGTGGCTGCGTGGCAGCCGGCGGCCGATCATGGCGAAGGGATGGTCGCTGTTCCGGTCAGCTTGCAGCAGGCCCGAGCCATCCAGGCGTTTCAGATCCTCCAGGTACAGCTGCGGCGCGATCCGGATCATCCCGTCCCCGGTCTGGATGCGCTGTGCCAGGCAGGGCTGCAGTGGCCCCAGATCCACACCGTGGGGGCTGGCTTTCAGTTTCTCGAGACTCATGCCCTGCTTGCCATAGGCGCCGTGCCTGAGGCCAAGATCCAGCATCGCCTCGGGGGTGACGCCATCGTCTTCCAGCCCGGTCAGGTGCAGGGCCAGATCCCGGAGAATCTCCCAGTCGTGTTTCTGATCGGGGGTTTTCTCGAACATCGGCCCGGAGAATTTGGCGGTATTGCGCACGGCAAACGAATTGAAGAAGACATCGAAATGGGGCACTTCCAGGCCGGTGGTGGCCGGCAGGATGATGTCCGCATGGCGGGTGGTTTCGTTCAGGTAGATATCCACGGATACCATGAAATCCAGCGCCTTGAAAGCCGCCTCCAGCCGCGCCCCGCCGGGAGCGGAGAGCACCGGGTTGCCGGCGATGGTGATCATGGCCCGGATCTGGCCGTCGCCGGTTGCCAGGATTTCATCGGCCAGGGTGGCGACCGGGAACTCGTTGTTGAAATAGGGCAGTTTCCTCACCCGGGATTCATGGCGGCCATAGGCGCTGGGTTTGCCCTTTTTATCCCGCACCAGATCGAACGCCGGTTGCGGGAACATGGCGCCACCCCGGCGATCAAAATTGCCGGTGAGTATGTTCAGTACGTTGTTCAGCCACTGGCAGAGGCCACCGAACGACTGGGTGGAGGCCCCCATGCGACTGTAGCAAACGGCGCTCTTGGCGGCGGCCATCGCCCGCGCCAGATCGCGAATGGCGGTGGCGGGCATGCCGCAGGCCTCCGCCACGGACTCCGGCGAGTAGGATTGAACCGCATTGGCCAGTTGGTCCAGGCCGTCAATCCGGGATGCCAGGTGGCCAAGAGTCACCAGCTGTTCATCAAACAGGGTGTGCACCAGCGCGAGCATGAATAGGGCGTCGGTCTCGGGGCGGATAAACAGGTGCTGGTCGGCCTTCCTGGCGGTCTCGGTGCGGCGGGGATCAACCACCACCACCTTGCCACCTCGCTGCTGGATCGCCTTGAGCCGTTTGCCCACACCCGGAGCTGTCATCAGGCTGCCGTTGGAGACAATCGGGTTAGCCCCGATGATCAGCATGAAATCGGTGTGGTCGATGTCTGGAATCGGAATGAGCATGCCGGCGCCGAGCATGTAGTTGGACGCCACGTGGTGGGGCAACTGATCGGCGGAGGCGGAGCTGTAGCGATTGTTGGTGCCCAGGGCCTTGAAGAACCGCGGCAACATAATGGCATTGCCGAAGTTATGGGCGTTGGGGTTGCCAAGATAAACACCGACCGCATCCTTGCCATGCTCCTCCTGGACGCCACGAAAACGAGCGGCGATCTCTTCAAACGCTTCGTCCCAGCGGATTTCCTGCCAGCCGTCGGCGGTACGCCGGAGCGGTGTTTTCAGGCGGTCCTTGTCGTTGTAGAAGTCCTGGAGGGCAACCGCTTTTGGGCAGATATGGCCTCGGCTGAACGGGTCGTCGTTGTCGCCCCTGATCGACAGGATCTCGTTGCCCCGATGCCTGATTTCGAGGCCACACATGGCTTCACAGATGTTGCAGGTGCGATAGTGGGTCTGGGTCTCGTTCTCGCTCATATCGACAGGCTCGGTTTTGGGTGTTGTCGTTGTTGGTTCGGGAAGTGTGGCACAACCGGGCAAAAAAACAGACCGTCGTAAGCCACACAAACCAAGTCAACCCCGGCAAATCCCAGCCGCAATGCCTTCGAATGGTTCCACGCCTTCCTGATGCGTGGAACCTGGATTAGCGGTGTTTTTGTCGCCGGCGATGGGGATGGCAGTCTCATTGAGAAAGTTAACGTGCATTGATTATGCCGGATTCATCCGAAATCACGATCTCCACTCGGCGATTCTGCTGTCTCCCTGCACTGGTATCGTTGGTGGCAGCGGGATAGGCCTCGCCATAGCCTTCCACCTCAATACGGTTACCGGATATTCCCTGATCCAACAGCTCGCTCTGAACCGACTTGGCGCGTCGCTCCGACAACCCCTGGTTGTATTCGGCAGAGCCTGTGCTGTCCGTGTAGCCTTCAATACGTACCCGGCGCTCCTGGTACTGCTTCATAAAATCAGCCAGTCGCTCCACGGTGCGCTTGCCGGAGGCTTTCAGATCGGCTTTATTGAGGTCAAAGAGCACATCACCCAACGTAAGCACCATGCCACGCTCGGTTTTCTCCGCTTTGAGAGCGGCCATTTCAGCCCTCAGCGCTTCTGCCTCCATGCGTGCCTCATTCGCCTCTTTGGACTTCATTTGCAACATCAGCTGTTTGCGGCGCTCTTCCGCAGAGCTGACCTCTTCTTCCAGATCGGCACGCTTGCCCTGCTGCATGGCGATCTCGGCGTGACGCTTTGCCAGGTAGGCTGCGTGTTCGACGCGGTTTACGTCAGCGCCCTCATTTAACAGCGCCTGGGCACGATCCAGTTCGATCTTGGCCTGGCGCAGTTGTGCCGCACCACTGCGCGCGACGTTCGGGTCCCGCTCTATTTCCGTGTATGCCGCCCTCGCTTCGTCAATGCCGGCATTCTGCCTGGGTGTGCTTGCGCATCCAGTCACAAGTGCCAACAGCCCGACCGCAAAACCGATAGATAGTGTAAGGTTCATTTTCGTGTCTCCTGTCGCCGGGCTTACTGCTGATTTGAATTGATCTGCTTGCGGAGGTTTTCGATGTTGCTGTTGATCTCGGCAACCGCTTGCTGAGCCTTTTCGGTCTCAGAGCGCGCGCCAGCGAGCTGCGCATCGACCTCGGCCTGCTCCAGCAAGCGCCTGGCTTCCTTATACCGTTCTTTGTCCATGAGACCGCGAGCATCGGCCACTTTGTTTTTCGCTTCATTCAGCAACACAGGCTCGAATCTTCGGGCGTCCGCGGCCTCGGCCTGTTTGATGGCGGATTCTGCAGACTGCAGCTCGCTGTTGGGCTTTGGCCCCGGCCCGGCACAGGCGGCTAAAAGGGTCGCCAACGTGAGAGTGGTCAGAGTGCGGGTCAGTGAAAGGTGCGGTTTCATACAGGAACTCCCATGTTCACAACATAATCCGCAGCGCAACGGTACTGGCCATATTGTTAAATAAAGTGAAATGCGCTGTGTTTCAGTATAGCCAACGGCGCTCGGTTTGCTACCACGAAACCGCAGGGTAATTGCCAGCGCTTCGGCGACGGTATGGCGGTGCGGTAACGTCGCTGTCACCGGTGTCATCAGTTCACCGATGGTGTTCTCCATACCGGAGAGCACCGCACGGGTGGCGAGCGCGGGGAGACTGTTTTTGAACCACCAGCCAGTTGCTTAATTCGCTGAGGGCTATGGGGCGGCAGAGCCAGTAGCCTTGTAACAGGCCAGCACCCATGCCTTGTAGCAGACGGGCCGTCTGCTCTGTTTCCACGCCTTCTGCCACTACCTGAAAGCCCAGACCGTGGCCCATGTTGATCGCCGTTTCCACAATCATTCGGGAGCTTTCACTGGAATCGATATCCTGCACCAGTGCACAGTCCAGTTTGATTTCCGTGGCCGGTAGCCGTTTAAGGTAAGACAGGGAAGAGTAGCCGGCACCGAAGTCATCTATCGAGATTTTCAGTCCGGTTTTGGCCAGCCCTTCCAGTGTCGCGAGCCCTTTCTCGGGGTCATCCATGGCTGCGGTTTCGGTGAGTTCCACGGTAATCTGATCGGGCTTTAGCTGGTAACGCTTCATCCGGGTCTCGAACAGGCCTTTCAGCTCCGACGAGATCAGATCCCGGGCGGATACATTCACTGACACGGTCAGTGCCGGATCAACCTGGTGGAGGGTTTTGAGATCGTTCAGGGCCTGGTCCACAACCCATCGGGTCAGATGTTTGATAACGCCGGTTTTTTCGGCCAGTGGAATAAACTCGACGGGAGGCACCCAGCCCCTTTCAGGATGATGCCAGCGGATCAGGGCTTCCACACCCACGACCTGTCCGGTTTTGAGATCCAGTTTGGGCTGATAATGCAACTGGGTCTGGTTCTGGTGAAGGGCGCGCCGAAGATCCGACATCAGCGTCAGCCGGCTCTCACTGTAGATGTCGTTCTTGCTGGAGTAAACGCCGGTTTCGAAGGAGCCGTGGGGTGTCATTTCCATGCCGACATGGGCATTCCGAATCAGCATTGCGGCCTTTGTGCCGTGCTCGGGATAGCTGGCGGCCCCGAATCTCAGGTTGGGTTCGATGGCAAGATGATCCAGTAACACCGGTTCAGCCAGTCGTTTGAGCGCCTGGTTCAGGGGCTGGAAGTCGCCACCGGCTTTGCTGACATTGACGAACAGGCCGAAACTGTCTCCGGAGAGCTGGTACACCCGTTCTTGCCGGCCCTGATTGTCGAGGGTTGCGTGGACCATCGGCAGGCTTCCAGCCAGTTCGCTCATTTGCTCAGCCTTGCGCTTTAGCATGCGCTCACTTCGCTCCAGGCCGAGCGTACGGTTGATCTCCTTCAGCCGTGACACCCGGGCCACGCCGACCATATAGCGCCCATTGGGGTTACGTTCCAGTTGCTCGTCGACCATCCGTTCGAATCGGTTCCGATTGGGCAGGCCGGTAACCGGATCATGGGTGAGTGCCTCATTCAGTCGGTCCTGGACCTCGCTGCGGGCTTTTTCTTTCTGAAGGTTATCGGCCTGGGCCTGTATTTTCTGTTCCCGCTCACGGTAAAGCCGATCCGCAAGTGCGAGGGTCAGTATGAACGCCTCAAGCCCCGAGCCAATCTGCATGGCGTATTCGGTGAAGAAACTCTCCGGCAACAGGCCAAGCGCCAGGCCGGCGGTTGCTGAAACGCCCAAGGCAAGTGGCGACCAGGCGATGGTGAAAAAGACACCTGCCCGAACACCGGCCGCCCAGGCGATGGGCCCGGCCACCAACAACAGTGAGGAAAAGATAAAAGCGGAGACCGCTGCGATTCGGACTCCAGTCTCGTAGTCGAGCAATGGCGCGCTCAGGAAGAACGCAATTTCGAAGACCAGCAGTCCCAGCAACGCCCGTTGCAAACGTGGGCTGTGGGAGCGTATTTTCAGGAACTCCACACAGAAGAGAATCGAGAATATGGCCAGGAAGGGCATGGACAGCAACAGCACATGGGCATGAAGAAGCGGGGCGTTCGGGTAGAGATGCTGAAGGGTGAAACCCCGGAAGGAGGCAAAGAACACGAGATAGCCGAAGATGGCCAGGGCGTAGAACAGATACAGCTTTTCCCGCAGAGTGAGGAACACGGCCAGATTGATCAGGATAATGACCGTCAGGCTGCCGTAGTAGAAGAAATGCAGTTTGTCTTCATTGGCAACGGCTTCATAGAAGTCCTTTTGGCGCCAGAGTCGCAGGGGCACTACCATGGAGCCCGCGGTGGCTAGGCGGATATAGAGGGTTTTGGTGGTGTCCTGTGCGAGCTGAAATCGCAGCAGCATATTGGGATGGTCGACATCCCTCGGATAAAACGGGCGGGTATCTCCGGTTCTGAATTCGCGAAGCAGGGTGTTTCCGGAGAACTCGTGGAACACGACGTCATCGAGCTGGGGGTAGGCAAGCTCGGCGATCAGGAGCTGGTCCTGGCGGGTCTGGTTCTGCACCGATAGCCGAAGCCAGTAGGCGGAGCCGGTAATACCGAATGTAGCCTTGCCCGAGGGTTTGAGCTGCCATTCTGACTCGGGAATTGTCAGGACTTTGTCTATCCCGGCATCGGCGCCTGGGTCTTCCCAATACTGAAAATGGCTGTCGATGGGCGCATCCGGGGTAATAGTGATCGTGCCTGAGTCTGCGCTGGCAAGTTGCAGGACACAGGAAGCCAGGACCGGAATGAAGATACGCAGAGCTTTGTTAAGGATCACGAACAGCAACCCCGTTTGGTGGCCGTCAGACTTTTCTTGCTATCGCATCATTCAGCTTACTCGCCTTTTCCCGGCAAGAAAGCCTGAATTCACTATTTAACGTAGTGATTTGCGCTACATCACCAAGTTTCTGCTGCCCTTCCTTATCCAGTCGCGCCAGAGCCGCTATCCGAGGGTTCCGGATGAGTCCTGCGGCTTTATCCGGTCCAGGGCCGGCGTCGAATGGCCGGACCTGCAGAACCCCTGCCTGGCGATGGTGGGGCTGACCATGCGGTTCCAGCTGGACTTCCGGAAGATTGAACTTGCGGGTTAAGANCCCATGTATAGGCANTGNCTATCTTTGGTTTGGAAATTATCAATTTTATCCGGNCGTCCNNCACCCGTTATGGTATGCGTCGTCAATTCATTAACTTATGAATCCATCAACAAGGAGTTATCNTTAATGGGCATTATTAACAGCGAGATTAAGCCGTTCAGCGCTACTGCTTTCAAGAACGGTGAGTTCGTTGAAATCAGCGAAGCCGACGTAAAAGGCAAGTGGGCGGTATTTTTCTTCTACCCGGCCGACTTCACGTTCGTTTGCCCGACCGAGCTGGGCGACGTTGCGGACAAATACGAAGAGCTGCAGAAGCTGGGCGTTGAAGTGTTTTCTGTGTCCACCGACACCCACTTCACCCACAAGGCGTGGCACGACAGCTCCGAGACCATCGGCAAGATCAGCTACTACATGGTAGGCGACCAGACCGGCACCATCACCAACAACTTCGGTGTGATGCGTGAAGGCCAGGGCCTGGCAGACCGCGCCACCTTCCTGATCGACCCGGATGGCGTTATCCAGGCGATGGAGATCACCGCTGAAGGTATTGGCCGTGACGCTGACGACCTGATGCGCAAGGTCAAGGCTGCCCAGTACGTTCGTAACCATCCTGGCGAAGTTTGCCCGGCCAAGTGGAAGGAAGGCGAGGCAACACTGGCGCCGTCCCTGGACCTGGTTGGCAAGATCTGAGTTTCTCCGCGCGAGAAACTTAAGAGCAAAAAACCCCGATTTTCCGGGGTTTTTTGTTTCTGGAAAAGGTTTGCTCAGAGCGCGTCGAGGATGGATTCGGCGCTGGTCTGGTCCAGGCCCTGGGCATCGATGTTCAGCAGTTCCACTTTGCCGTCGTTGACGATCATCGCATAACGCTGGCTGCGGATGCCCATCTGGCTGGTGGTCCGGTCCTGGGCCAGATCGAGGGCTTTGGCAAACTCGGCCAGACCATCGGCCAGCATAATGAGGTCTTCAGCATTGTGGGCCTTGCCCCAGGCATCCATCACGAAGGTGTCGTTGACGGAGGTGCATATGATGCTGTCGACGCCTTTGGCGCGAAGCTTGTCGGCGTTTACTACGAAGCCGGGCAGATGGGCCGCTGAACAGGTGGGCGTGAAGGCTCCTGGTACGGCAAACAGCACGACTTTTTTGCCGGCAAAGAGGTCGCCGGTGCGGACCTTTTCCGGGCCGTTGTCGCCCATTACCTGAAGTTCGATGTCTGGCAGGGTATCACCGGGCTGGATTGGCATGGCTCACACCTCCGTTGTTGTCATTGTTGAAGTAGTTCGCACCACGGGCCTTGAGGCGATAGAACTCCTCAATGACGCCGGCCATGGCATCCGCGCAATAAGGCCGCAGGCCGCTGAGAACCAGGCGTTTGGTGACTTCGCCCACGGTTTTGCCGTCTGCGGTCAGTTGGTATTCAAGGAGAACGTTGCCCCGTTTCCCGGCTGCATCCAGAGTCGCTTGGTGCAGCTTGAGGCCCGGCGACGGCAGGTCCAGGCTGTCCAGGGCCAGGCTCATGCTCTCGTACATGACCATCGGGCGGTCGGGATTGAACATCACCCCGTTCGACTCCATCAAGGGCTTCAGGGTATGGGGGAAGTTCTTGCCGGAGGCCGCCACGTAGGCGCGGGTGATGTCCTCGATCAGTTGTTTGTCCTGGGTCCGGGCGCCACTGCGGGCCACTTCAATATAGACTTTTTCCGCATCATCGCAGACCTCGATGGCGTTCTCAGTCTCCACGAACCTGAGCGGCACACCCTCGCCGAGCAGGCTACGGAACCGGAAGCTCATGTTTTCCGAAAGCCCGAAGCGCGCCAGAACAATGGCGAAGAGCAGGTCCCCGGGGACGCAGAAGCGGCGGGCATCCGGATCGTGGATGGGGTTGAAATCGCCCGCGATTTCCTTGGCGAACTGACTGGCCTGCAGGGCCGATATGATTACCTGTCCGTCCTGGACGGAGTGGAAACGGTCTAGAAACATGCGTTGCCTATTCTGGTGCCAGAGAATGATGTTGCGACAGTGTTACAACATCATACTGCGGCAGGCCACTAGAGGATATGCGCTATTGGTCAAGCTCTTCGAGTAATGAGCTTCGAAGGATAGCAAAGTTCTATCAATCGGTTTGGGGCAATTAATTTGAGCATTAAGTTGTCGGCCCGTATCTTTGCACCAACGTCAATGAGTCACTGTATTTGACTTCAGATACTTAGTTTGGGTTTTTTAAGGAGAAGTACGAATATGTTGGATGCCAATATCAAGGAACAACTGAGGGCCTACATGGACAAGCTGCAGCAGCCGATTGAGCTGGTGGCAGCTTACGACGACAGCAAGAAGTCCCAGGAACTTCGGGAGCTGCTGGAAGAACTCGAGCCGATGTCATCCAGGATCAGCCTGCGCACCGAAGGGTCTGACGAAGTGCGTCGTCCTTCCTTCGCCATCAACCGTGTTGGCACCGATATTGGCGTTCGCTTTGCCGGCATTCCCATGGGCCACGAGTTCACCTCACTGGTTCTGGCGCTGTTGCAGGTGGGCGGTCACCCGTCCAGGGCTTCCCAGGAGGTGATTAAGCAGATTCAGTCACTGGAAGGCAAGTTCGGGTTTGAAACCTACTTTTCCCTGTCCTGTCAGAACTGCCCAGACGTGGTTCAGGCTTTGAACCTGATGAGTGTGTTGAACCCTAATATCAAGCACACGTCGATTGACGGCGCCCTGTTCCAGGAGGAAGTGGAGCAGAGGGAAGTGATGGCGGTGCCCAGCGTTTACCTGAATGGTGAGCCCTGGGGTCAGGGCCGGATGACCCTGGAAGAGATCGTCGCCAGGCTGGACACCGGCTCCAGCGAAAAAGAGGCCGAAAAGATCAACCAGAAAGACACCTTTGAGGTCCTGGTGATTGGTGGTGGCCCTGCCGGTGCCTCTGCCGCCATTTACGCTGCCCGGAAAGGTATCTCTACCGGTATTGCCGCCGAGCGTTTCGGTGGCCAGGTGGCCGACACCATGGGCATCGAGAACCTGATCTCCGTGCCCTACACAGAAGGCCCGAAACTGGTGGCGGCCATGGAGCAGCACGTAAAAGAGTACGACGTCGATATCATGAACATGCAGCGTGCCGAGAAGCTGATCCCGGCCTCGCGCCCGGGCATGCCCCACGAAGTCCGGCTGGAAAATGGCGCGACGCTGAAAGCCCGCAGCCTGGTGCTCTCTACCGGTGCCCGCTGGCGCCAGATCGGCGTGCCCGGTGAGGAAGAGTACCGCAACAAGGGCGTGGCCTACTGCCCCCACTGTGACGGCCCCCTGTTCAAGGGCAAGCGTGTGGCGGTGGTCGGTGGCGGTAACTCCGGCGTGGAAGCGGCCATCGACCTGGCTGGAATCGTCGGCCACGTGACCCTGATCGAGTTCGGTGCCGAGATGCGTGCGGATGAGGTGTTGCAGAGGAAGCTGCGGAGCCTGAAGAACGTGGAAATTATAACGTCCGGGCAGACCACCGAAATTACCGGCGAAAACGGCAAGGTCAACGGCCTGAACTACACCGACCGCACTTCCGGTGACCAGCATCATCTCTCCCTGGAAGGTGTGTTCGTGCAGATCGGCCTGGTGCCGAACACTGAGTGGCTGAAGGGCGACATCGAACTGAGCCAGCATGGCGAGATTATTGTCAATGATCGCAACGAGACCTCCATTCCGGGGATCTTTGCGGCCGGCGATGTCACCACCGTGCCCTACAAACAGATCGTGATCTCCATGGGCGAGGGTTCCAAGGCAGCGTTGAGCGCCTTTGACTTCCTGATCCGTAATTCTGTGGATGACAGCGAGGACGACGCGGC
>PAKW01000013.1 GCA_002707215.1 Halomonas sp. | reverse complement strand
GTCCAGGAGAACCTGACCCTGCCGCCGGTGGTGCGCAGCGGCGGCATGAGCCTGGAAGAAATTTACAGCATGTTTCCCAACCTTTATGAGCGTCGCTTCAGTCAGGGCACGAAACTGTCTGGCGGTGAGCAGCAAATGCTGGCCATGGCCCGCATCCTGCGGACCGGCGCCAATATGCTGCTGCTCGACGAAATCACCGAGGGGCTGGCGCCGGTCATTGTTGAAAAGCTTGGCGAAGTGCTGATCAAGCTCAAGAACAAAGGCCTGACCATTGTGCTGGTGGAGCAGAATTTCCATTTTGCCGCGCCGCTGGCTGATCGCCACTACGTTGTGGAGCACGGCCAGATCGTGGAAGAGATAAGTGCCGGCGAGCTTGAAGCCAAGCAGTCGCTGCTGAACGACTATTTGGGTGTGTAACACCGGATAGAAGAGAGCAACAACCAAAAAAAAGCAACAACAACCCGAACAACCAACGCACGACAGTCGCGGAGATACAACAATGACAATGATGAAAAAGCTTCTGACATCAGCCGTTGCAACCGCCATGATGGTGGGTGGCGCCCAGGCGGCCATTTCTGACAACGTCGTTAAAATCGGCTACCTGGCGGACATGTCCGGTACCTACCGGGATCTCGCTGGTCCCAACGGCATGAAGGCCCTGGAAATGGCCATCGCCGATTTTGGCGGAAAAGTGAACGGCGCCACTATCGAAGTTGTGAGCGCGGATGACCGCAACAGCGCGGATGTGGCCTCCAGCACCGTCCGCCGTTGGGTCGAAAATGACAAAGTCGATCTGGTTGCCGGTCTTGTGGCTTCTTCTGTTTCCATCGCGGTAAGTGACATTCTTGAAGAGAATGACAAGCTGGGTATCATTTCCGGCTCTGCGGCCTCCAGCATCACCAACGAGCATTGCACGCCAAACCATATCCACTATGTGTACGACACTTATCCGCTGGCGAACGGCACTGCCAGTGCGGTGGTAAAAGAAGGCGGTAAAACCTGGTACATCCTGACCGCGGATTACGCGTTTGGTCATGCCCTTGAAGCTGACGTAACCCGTGTTGTCAAGGCCAACGGTGGCGAAGTCATCGGTACCCTGCGGCACCCGTTCCCTACGCCTGATTTCTCCTCTTTCATCCTTCAGGCCCAGGCTTCAGGTGCTGATGTCGTGGCGCTGGCGAATGCGGGTGCGGATACCACCAATGCCATCAACACCGCCAGTGAGTTTGGTGTAACCCAGTCAGGACAGACCCTTGCAGCTCTGCTGCTGTTCCTGACGGATGTGCACGCACTGGGCGTGGATGCGGCCCAGGGCATTCAGCTGACCACGGGCTGGTACTGGGATATGAACGATGAGACCCGCGCCTGGTCTGATCGTTTCGAGAAAGAAACCGGGGTGCGTCCGACCATGGTTCACGCTGGTATCTACTCCAGCACCATGCAGTACCTGAAAGCCGTTGAAGCCACCGGCTCCGATGATGCCCAGACTGTACGCCAGAAAATGATGGATACACCGATCAACGACATGTTTGCCAAGAACGGCAGGATTCGTGTCGATGGCCGTATGGTGCACGATATGTATCTGGCGGAAGTCAAGACACCGGCTGAGTCCAAAGGAGAGTGGGATCTGTACAAGATTCTCCGCACTATCCCGGCTGACGAAGCCTATCGCCCGCTCTCTGAGAGCAAGTGCCCGCTGGTAACCGGCAAATAACAAATAAAGAGAAGAGCGTCATCTTCGGGGCTCCCTTCCCTTCGGTGGGGCAGCCCCGGGAACTCGCAACGATGATTCCCGGTATCGCGTTTGCGCTGCTTTTGGAGTGAGCAACATGTCCATGATTTTCGGTGTCCCCCTTGCCGTGCTGGCTGGTCAGCTTCTGATCGGGGTCATTAATGGCGCGTTTTATGCGCTCTTGAGCCTCGGGTTGGCAGTTATCTTTGGCCTGCTCAAGATAATTAACTTTGCCCATGGTGCCATGTACATGCTGGGCGCCATGTCCACCGTCATCCTCTTTGACGCTCTCGGCGTCAATTACTGGGTCGCGCTTTTTGTCGCGCCACTTTTGGTCGGAGCGGTCGGCGTACTGATCGAATATTTTCTGCTCCGGAGGATCGCCGGCCAGGACCATATCTACAGCCTTTTGCTCACCTTTGGCGTGGCTTTGCTGTTGCAGGGTGTGCTTACGAACATCTATGGGGTGTCCGGTCTCCGGTATTCCATGCCTGAGATATTCCAGGGAGGAATGAAGCTCGGATTCATGTTCCTTCCCTATTACCGGCTCTGGGTTATCCTGATCGCGTTGCTGGTCTGCTTTGGCACCTGGTTTATGATCGAAAAAACCAAGCTTGGCGCCTATCTGCGTGCCGGAACGGAAGACTCACAGCTGATGCAGGGGTTCGGCATCAACGTTCCGTTACTGATCAGTCTTACCTACGGGTTTGGCGTTATGCTTGCGGCATTTGCGGGTGTCCTGGCGGCGCCAATCTATTCCGTTACGCCGGTGATGGGGTCTCACATCCTGATAACCGTCTTTGCCGTGGTGGTTATCGGCGGCATGGGTTCCATCGGTGGCGCGATTATCACCGGCATTCTCATGGGGGTGATTGAAGGCCTTACCAAAACCTTTTATCCGCCAGCTTCCTCCGCGGTGATCTTTCTGGTCATGGTGGTCGTTCTGATGTTCCGCCCCAGTGGCTTGTTTGGTAAGGAGGCGTAACCATGACTCAGCCTGTCAGTCAGACCGAGATCCAAAAAGCCATTCTGGAACAGCAAAGCGCGGACAACCGGAAAAAAATGATACTGAACGGTGTCCTGCTGCTGCTTCTGCTCGCAGCACCGTTTGCCATGTATCCGGTGTTCCTGATGAAGATCCTGTGTTTTTCCCTGTTTGCGGTGGCGTTTAACCTGCTGTTCGGTTTTACCGGCCTGCTGTCCTTTGGCCACGCGGCTTTCCTTGCGACAGGCGGTTACACAACCGGTTATCTGTTGAGCAACTTTTCCGGCCTGACCACTGAAATGGGCATTATTGCAGGCACCGCTGCTGCCACATCGTTGGGGTTGGCGTTCGCACTGCTGTCAATCCGACGGCAGGGCATCTACTTTGCGATGGTTACCCTGGCGCTGTCGCAGTTGGTGTTCTTTTTCCTCGTCCAGTCGGAATTCACCGGCGGTGAAGACGGGATGCATGGCATTCCCAGGGGCAATCTGTTTGGTCTCGTTGACCTCTCGGACAACTACAACATGTATTATTTCGTGTTGGCGGTTTTCCTCGGTTGTTATCTCCTGGTCCAGCGGATTGTAAGCAGCCCTTACGGCCAGGTGTTAAAGGCGATCAAGCAGAATGAACCCCGGGCCATATCACTGGGCTACAACGTTAACCGCTACAAGGTGCTTGCCTTTGTCATCTCGGCGGCCCTGGCAGGACTTGCCGGTTCCCTGAAGTCGGTGGTTTTCCAGCTGGCTTCCCTGAACGACGCGCACTGGCATATGTCCGGCGAAGTCATCCTGATGACCCTTGTGGGGGGCATGGGCACCCTGCTTGGGCCTGTTGTGGGCGCAACCTTTGTGGTTAATATCGAGTACCAGCTCTCCCAGGGCCCGCTTCGGGACTGGGTAGATCCGATTCTGGGTGGTATCTTTGTGCTCACGGTTCTGGCATTCCGCAGCGGTATCGTTGGTGAGGTCCAGAAGTTCGTGAAGAAGAATCTGGGGTAAGCGAACCCCAGTTCGGGAACCCGGGGAGGCCACCGATCCAGGTGGCCTCCCTGATAAAAACGAAGGCATCCATGGCCAGAACGCCATGTTCGATGCCGCCATCAATCAGGGTGCCAGGGCTTCCGGTGCCTGCTGCACCGGCCGCCATCAGCAGAGGCAGGAAATGCTCTTCTGTGGGATGGGCACGCCGGGCGTGGGGAGCCAGTTCCAAGGCTCCAATCAGCTGTTCGTGATTGCCCTCCCGGATATTTGCCCGCACCCAGCCCGTAAATTCCCGGGCGTAGTCTGACGCGTTCCGATCCCCCCAGCGAACTTCGTACAGGTTATGGGTCAGGCTGCCGGATATTGTTGAGGAGGGCTTTGATCTGGCCAGTCACAGGATCATTGGCTACAGCAACTTCACCACCGGCAACGACTGGCCTTTCGAAGGACTGCAAGGCCCAGCAGGCGTGCGTGTGCGGCCCTGGATGTATGCCAACAATGGCGAAACCTGCTGCGCAGCGGCAGTGGCCGGTCAGGGCGTGGCGCTGCAGCCCGGCTTTCTTGTACGCAAAGACCTTGAAGCCGGACGACTGGTGGAGCTGATGCCGGGATATCGCTCCGCCAGGCTCGGAGTGTACGCCGTTTATCCCACCCGAAAGTTCGTGACGCCCAAAGTCCGTGCGCTGGTTGATTACCTGGCATCGGCCTTTCCGGAGGCTCTGTGAGGCCTAAGGCCTATGTTTCCAATAAGGGCCGGAAGATCTCTGTTTAAAATTGTAAGCAGCCACCAGCGCAGCGGCCGGCAACGTTCCTGGCTGCCATCATTTTGTTCCCGTAAAAAATGATATAAAACAAAATGATAAAGCGAGACGTGCCGTCTCTGAAGGTGTAACGTTCGATCACAGCGTGTATCCCTCCGTAAACGCCAATTTTCTGACGAATTTCGCCGGATAAACCCGAACCAGGCCTCATCCAGTCGAAAAGTGTCGCTGTATGATTCCCTGGAATCGTCAATAAATTGGTGCAAAAGATGTCATATCGCGGCAAAAAAATTTCGAAGCACGGACTGCTGATCTTACCTGCGGTGGCTTTGCTTTCGGGCTGCGGTCTGGGCGCTTCTACCGACGACAGCAGCTCAGCGACACAAACCCCGAACGCAAGTGAGCCGGGCGTCCAGATCGCCGGCGCGGCCATGAAGGGGGTTATCCAGCAAGGCCTTGTGGTTGCAAATCGTTTGGTGGCGGATAAAGAGGGCAATTATGCTCCGCAACGTCAGGCGGCCACGCCCGTGCGGACGGCTGAGGACGGCAGTTACAAGTGGCAGCTTGGTGGCGACGCGGAAGGCTGGGCCCTGGTAGAGCTCCAGGCCGATGGCAGTACCCGAATGATCTGCGACGTTGTTCCCCAATGTGATCAGGCCGGTTCGGCGCCCATTGCTTTTGGCCAGCCAATGGCACTGGACAGCAGCTTCAGCCTGCACGGCGCCGGTGACCTGAGGATGGAAACCGTCAACCTGACTCCATTAACGCACCTGGCCGTAACCCTGGCGGAACGCAGTGCCAACGGACTTTCGCCGAATGCGCTTTCAAGTGCCTACACAACGGTGGAAAACTGGTTTGGTCTCCCGGCCGGCGCCCTCCGTCTCACCCCACCGGATGTGACCCAGCTCGACGAAATGACCAGTGTTACCGCTGATGCGCTTCAGGTAGCTATCGCTAACGCCGCCTTCCTGGCTTTGGTAGGCGACAATACCCGGTGGAACTCGATTTCTGATGTGCTGAGCAATCTCACCTCTCAGATCAGTGCCACCGGCCAGATCAGTGTGATGGGGGATGGTACCAATGTCGCGCTCGTTGACCTTGTTTCTGCCGCGGCATTACAGGCCTCCGGGCTTCAGGCAACCGTGGATTCAGGCGTCATCAGCCAGAAACTGGTGGTGGTTGAGTATCGCAATCTCCAGCGTTTCAAAACCATTGCCGAAGTGTATGACGGCAGCGATACCAGTGTTGCCGACAGTGGTGATACGACCACCGACACAACAAACGACAGTTCTGCAAGCACGGACCAGGCGCTTGAAGACAGCGGGGATACGACCGCTGATACCAGTACGGATAACACCACGGACAACACCACGGACAATACTGGGGTGCAGGTCGCCGGCACAACCGAACCGGATGCAACTGTAGACGACAGCACCGGTGATACGGTTGTCGATACCGGAACCACCACCGGAGCCAGCGAGCCGCCGGCCACGGAAACGACGCCGGAAGAAACCATTCCAGCTAAAGCAGCCCTGCTGAGCTGGACTGCGCCGCTGACCCGCGAAAACGGTGACAGCCTGGCCATGGGTGAAATTGCCGGCTTTGAAGTCGTCTATGGCACCAGCGCCGAAAGCCTGGACCAGAGCCTTGCGATTGGTGATGCTTCCACTGATGAGCTGCTGGTGGACGAACTCACTGAAGGCACCTGGTACTTCGCCATCCGTACCCTGGACACAGATGGCAACCGCAGCCGGCTGTCCGAGGTTGTTTACAAACAGATCTGATCCGGCATGAAATGCTGTGGTGGCCCGCTGGGGTCGCCACAGCCAGACTGCTACTATTGACCAGTCCATATCCATGCCGAGCACGCAATGAATGGTTCAGACCCTCTCCAAACCCTCCTGGACGTCATCCCGGAGCGACTGTGTATTTGAGCAAAAGGCAGACTCCTGGCCGCGGTTTTCACGGCGGCTACCTGGAACGACAGTGAATATCACCGCCTGATACGGTATATGCCTATCTTGCAAAGCGCTCCGGAAAACCGGATAAAGGAGCGTAAATCTCCCTGTGCCGGCCCCTCGCCACAGGCCTGTTAGAGTTTGTGGAAGGTTTTTCCTATGGGTTCTGGTTTTGCGAGCGCTGAGGCGTTCCTTCAGGCGCATCCCGAGCTGCAGTTTGTTGACCTGCTGATTCCGGACATGAATGGCATTGTTCGTGGCAAGCGGGTGGATCCGTCTGCGCTGGCGAAGGTGTTTGAGCGGGGCGTTGCCATGCCAGCCTCCATCTTTGCACTGAACATCCAGGGCACCACCGTGGAAGAAACCGGCCTGGGCCTGGATATCGGCGAAGCGGACCGCGTGTGCCTGCCCATTGGGGGCACTCTCACCATGGAGCCCTGGCAGAAACGGCCCACAGCCCAGCTTTTGCTGACCATGTTCGAGCTGGATCGGGAAACGCCGTTTTTTGCGGACCCGCGGGTAGTGCTGAAGAATATCGCCGAACGCTTCGAGGAACTGGGGCTGACACCGGTTGCCGCCTTTGAGCTGGAGTTCTACCTGATTGATCAGGAGAACCTGGCGGGCCGTCCCCAGCCGCCGAAATCGCCCATCTCCGGCAAACGCCCGGCGGGTACCCAGGCCTATTCCATTGATGATCTCGATGAATACGCAGAATTCCTGGCAGATGTGCTGGATGCGGCCCATGAGCAGGAATTGCCTGCCGATGCCCTGGTGGCGGAATCCGCCCCCGGCCAGTTTGAGGTAAACCTGCATTACGTGGACGACGCCGTGCGTGCCTGCGACCACGCCACTCTGCTCAAGCGTCTGATCAAGAACATGGCGTACGACCATGAGATGGACACCACCTTCATGGCCAAGCCTTATCACAATCAGGCGGGCAGCGGCATGCACCTGCATGTAAGCCTGGTAGACGCAGAAGGGCGGAACGTGTTCGCAGGTGACGCCGAGCAACCCAACGACCTGCTTCGCTGGGCGGTCGGCGGTCTGGTGGCCACCATGAACGATGCCATGGCGCTGTTCTGCCCCAACATCAATTCCTACCGCCGGTTCAGTCCGGAGTATTACGTGCCCAGTGCGGCTACCTGGGGTGTGGACAACCGCACCGCGTCACTGAGACTGCCGGGCGGTGATCCCGGAGCCCTGCGTATTGAACACCGCGTCGCCGGTGCCGATGCCAATCCCTACCTGTTGATGGCAGCCGTGTTGGCAGGAATCCACTATGGTATCTCTAACCAGATCGAGCCGCCGCCGGTCACGGTGGGTAACGCCCACGGGCAGCACGAAGCGACGCTGGTGAACAACCTGCGGGATGCCTTGCGGGAGCTGGGACAGTCGGCGGTGATGGCCGACTATCTCGGCAGCCGGTTCCTGGATGTCTTCGTGGCCTGCAAAGAGCATGAACTGAACGAATTCGAGATGACCATCTCGGATCTCGAGTACCTGTGGTATTTGCACACCGTGTAAGTTCCGGCTACTCAATCACCAGCCAGGTGGCCTTGATTTCAGTGTATTTGTCGAAGGCGTGCAGGGACTTGTCGCGGCCGTTGCCGGATTGTCTGAAGCCGCCAAAGGGCGCGGTCATGTCGCCGCCGTCGTAATGGTTGATCCAGACACTGCCGGCCCGAAGCGCCTTGGCGACCCTGTACGCGGTGTTGATGTTGGACGTCCACACCGCAGCCGCCAGGCCGTAGATGGAGTCGTTGGCGATGTTGATGGCTTCTTCGGTGGTCCTGAACCCGATCACCGACAGCACCGGCCCGAAGATTTCCTCCGAGGCGATGCGCATGCCGTTTTTCACCCCATCAAATACCGTAGGCTGAACGAACAGGCCGCCGGTATCCTCCATCACCCGTTTACCACCTTCCACCAGGGTTGCCCCTTCGGACTGGCCGATACCGATGTATTCAATGATGCGATCCAACTGGGCCTGGTCAACGATAGCACCGCAGGTTGTCTCCGGATCCAGGGGATGCCCGGGGCGCCAGGTTTTCAGGGCCTCCCGGATCAGGCCGATGAACTCGGCACGGATGCTTTCTTCAACCAGCAGCCTGCTGCCGGCGGTGCACACTTCGCCCTGGTTGAAGGCGATGGCGCTGGCGGCTTCGGCGGCGGCTTTCTTCAGGTCCGGCGCGTCTGCAAAGACGATGTTCGGGCTTTTGCCGCCGGCCTCCAGCCACACCCGTTTCATGTTGGACTGGCCGGCGTAGATCATCAGCTGCTTGGCCACGTTGGTGGAGCCAGTGAACACCAGGCAATCTACGTCCATATGCAGGGCCAGGGCCTGGCCCACGGTGTGGCCATAGCCGGGCAGCACGTTGAACACGCCGGCGGGAATACCCGCCTGCTCTGCCAGGGCCGCCAGACGAATAGCAGTGAGCGGGGATTTCTCGGAGGGCTTGAGGATAACCGAGTTACCGGTGGCCAGGGCCGGGGCAATCTTCCAGGAGGCCATGATCATCGGAAAGTTCCAGGGCACGATGGCGGCCACCACCCCCATGGGTTCCCGGGAAATCATGCCGATCTGGTTGTGGGGCGTGGCGGCCAGTTCGCCGTAGACCTTGTCGATGGCCTCGGCGGTCCAGCGGATCGCGCGTACGGTAGCCGGCACGTCCACTGTGCGGGCGTGGCCAATGGGTTTGCCCATGTCCAGGGTTTCCAGCAGGGCCAGTTCATCCGCGTGGGCGGCGATCAGATCGGCGAAACGCAGCAGAAAGTCCTTGCGTTTGGCGGGTGCCAGTTGACTCCAGATGCCGCTTTCAAACGCCTTTCTGGCAGCAGCAACGGCAAGCTCGGCATCGGCCTGGTCGCAACTGGCGATTTGAGCCAGCTCCCGGCCGTTCACCGGGCTGATGCAGGCAAAGGTCTCGTTGCTGCTGGCCCACTGATAGGCGCCATCTACGTAGCCCCGGCCCTCCAGAGTGAGCTGGGCTGCCAGGGCCTGCCATCCGGCCTGGTCGGTGGGTGTGGTGGAACGTTCGGGAGGATTCATGGCCGTCTCGCAGGCAGGGGGATTGGCCAATCATAACAGCACTTCCCCCGGTGATCGCGGCTTCAGATATAGGTAGAAGAACCTGTCTTCCCGAACGTCGGGTCCTGGCATAGACTTGCGTCTGCGGCGGCCGTATTTGGCCGCCGCCATACAGCTCTTTCCGGTTAACCCCTGATCAACCCCTGATCAGCCCGTCACCCTGTTTGGCGCCAACTTATGACCCAGTATCCTCCGGTTCCTTCCTATTATGCCGCCTCTGCCAATCCCGCGCCCATGCGCCCCGCGCTGCGAGGGCAGTGTGAAGCGGATGTGTGCGTGGTGGGTGCCGGTTATACCGGTTTGTCCACCGCGCTTTTCCTGGCGGAGGCGGGTTTCCGTGTGGTGGTGCTGGAAGCGGCGAGCGTGGGCTGGGGTGCCTCCGGCCGTAACGGCGGCCAGATCGTTAACAGCTTCAGCCGGGATCTGGACAGCATTGAGCGCCAGACCACACCGGACCGCCTGCGCCTGTTGGCGGCCATGGCGTTTGAAGGCAGCCAGATTATCCGGCAGCGGGTGCGGGATTACCGCATACAGTGCGATCTGAAAGAGGGTGGCATTTTCGCCGCCCTGAACACGCGGCAATTCCGGCATCTGGAAGCACAACAGGCCCTGTGGCACCGATTTGGCTACGATAAGCTGGAGCTGCTGGACGAGGAAACCATCCGTGCCCGCGTTGGCACAGATCGCTATGTGGGTGGGGCTATCGACCATACCGGCGGGCATATCCATCCCCTGAACCTGGCCCTGGGCGAAGCGGCCGCGCTGGAATCCCGGGGCGGCGTGATTCACGAGCATTCGGAAGTCACCCGGATTCTTCCTGGCCTGCCGGCAACGGTGAAAACCAGGGAAGGAGAGGTGAGGGCAGAGTTCGTGGTTCTCGCCGGCAATGCCTACCTGGGCGGGCTGGTGCCGGAGCTGGGCGCCAAATCCATGCCCTGCGGTTCGCAGATCACCGCCACCGAGCCGCTTGACGACGCCACTGCAAATCAACTGTTGCCAGAAGATAACTGCGTGGAAGACTGCAACTACCTGCTGGACTACTTCCGACTCACAGGCGACAAGCGCCTGATCTATGGCGGCGGTGTGACTTATGGGGCCCGCGACCCGGCCAACATCGAACGGCTGATTCGCCCCCGCATGCTGAAGACGTTTCCGGAACTGGCAGGAGTCAACATCGACTACGCCTGGACCGGCAACTTTCTGCTTACCCTGTCACGCCTCCCGCAATTGGGTCGCCTGCAGGACAACGTATTCTATTCCCAGGGCTGCTCCGGCCACGGCGTTACCTTCACCCATGTGGCAGGCAAGGCCCTCGCGCTGGCGATTCAGGGCCAGGCGGAGCGTTTTGACGCCTTTGCCAGCCTGCCGCATTATCCCTTCCCGGGCGGGCGCCTGTTTCGGGTGCCGTTTACCGCACTCGGAGCCTGGTACTACCTGTTGCGGGATAAAATGGGCGTCTGAGCTTTCTCACATCGAGCCGTTTCATTGAGCTTGAAGTCGTCGCGTTCTGT
Organism: Halomonas sp.; assembly: GCA_002707215.1. Classification (GTDB taxonomy): domain Bacteria; phylum Pseudomonadota; class Gammaproteobacteria; order Pseudomonadales; family Oleiphilaceae; genus Marinobacter. The sequence continues at coordinate 28,744 of PAKW01000013.1, read as the reverse complement.
CTGGATTTCAGACACCTGTTTATCTGTTCAGGGGCGTGGTGCAGCCAGGGACCCGGCTTCCGGGAGCCGCGGTGTGTTGCGCCACGCCTCTTTGCTTGCGCCAGCGTACCGGCGGCGAACCCGTCCAGCGCCGGAAGGCGCGGTAAAAAGTGCTTACCTCGGCAAAGCCCAGTGCCTCGGCAATTTCGGGCAGGGAGGCACTCGGGTCTGCCACCGCCTGCAGCGCCTTTTCCCGACGTATGTCATCCAACAGACCATCGAATGTTTGCCCCTGCCCCCGAAGCCGCCGCGCCAGGGTCCGCTCGCTGATACCCAGCGCCTCCGCCGCCTCGGCACGGCGGGGCAGAACCGGGCCCAGCCGCGCCGTCAGCCACCGCCGTACTTCCGGAATCGAAGCACTGTTCATGGAGAGGGCCGCCAGTCGGGCGGTGGAGTAGCGCTCGTGCACCCGCGCAAGCTGAGGATCCGCCTGGGGCAGGGGTTGGTCCAGAACGGCATTGCCTACCAGTACACCATTGAACGCTTGTTCGAACTCCACCGGGCAATTGAAGACTGCCTGGTATCCAGGCATCGGCCCGAGCCGGGGCTGGCTGAACTGCACTCGTGCAGGTTGCATCCGGGTTCCCGTCACCCAACTGGCAAAACCGACCACGGCCGCCAGAACCGCTTCGATCTGGTGGGAGCTGAAGGCCAGTTTTCCTTGCCGGGGATGGTAGACCAGCCAGGTGGCGGTATGGCCTGTGAGGACCTGGAATCGCCCGCCATCGGAGATCAGGCGCTGGAACCGCTGCACCATCACAATGGCCTCACGCAGGGTGGCCGCGGACTGAAGAGCAAACCCCACACCGCTGATGCTCATCGGGGTGAACCTGGCGCCCACCTTCAGCCCGAAACCAGGGTCGCCGGTGCAACGCTCCGCCGCATGCCACAGCCGCGTGATGTCATCAATGGGCCAGCGTTCGTGGGAGTCGGCAGCCTCCGGAATGCCGGCCGCCGCCAGCAGTGTGCTCTCGTCCACGGAGAGCCTTCGCGCCGCCGCAATCACGGTATTCACCCAGCCAATGGAAACCGTGGCCTCTAATGTCAATTTAACTGGCCTCTGAGGTCAATTTTAAAGCCATGGTACCGGTATATCTTTAAAGCTGACAACTCATTGCTACCGAGTCGGATGCATACTATGGCCAAGGTAATTTCTTCAGACATTCTGGTGGTCGGCGGAGGCCTGGCCGGACTTGTCACGACCCTCGAAGCTCTGCGAGCAGGGAAAACAGTCACGCTGGCGGATCGGGATACGGCCGAACGAATGGGAGGCCTGGCGCTGTGGGCCTTTGGCGGTATGATGCTGGTGGGCACGCCCCTGCAGAAACGCATGAGGATTGCCGACACGCCGGAGATTGCCCTGGCTGACTGGCACCGCTTTGGTGATCTGGCCGCCTGGGATGAGTTGCCCCAGAAGTGGGCGCGTTACTATGTGGAGCATTCCCGATCTGAGGTGTACGACTTTCTCAGCAACGAGGGCATCAAATTCCTGCCGGCTGTGAACTGGGTGGAGCGTGGCCGCTTCGGTGATGGCAACCGTCTACCCCGTTACCATGTGGTTTGGGGCACCGCCCGGGAGCTGGTGCGTTGCCTGATGGCGGCGCTGTACCGGGAAAACATCGCCGGCAAGCTCACCCTGCTGCACCAGCACCGAGTCACTGCGCTCGACCACGAAGCCGGCAAAGTGAGCGGCGCCCTGGCCATCAATGAAGCGACCGGTGAAGACGTCCGCCTGGCGGCGCCTGCCGTCGTTCTGGCTACCGGTGGTATTAATGGCAGCCATACCGAATGCCGCGCCAACTGGCCCAGTGACCGGCCACAACCGGCCCAGATGCTGAACGGTGCCCATCCCTATGCGGATGGCCGCATGCACCATTGGGTGGCCGACACCCTCGGTGGCCAGATCACCCACGCCGGGGAAATGTGGAATTACGCCGCTGGCTTTGCGCACCCTTACCCCCATTTCCCCGGCCACGGCCTTTCCACTATTCCCTGCAAATCTGCCCTGTGGCTTAACCACCGGGGTGAACGGATTGGCCCGGAACCCCTGGTGACCGGGTTTGATACCCACTGGCTATGCCAGCGCGTGGCGGAACAGGAAAAGCCCTGGACCTGGCACCTGCTCAACTGGCGCATTGCTGCCAAGGAGTTCGCCATTTCCGGCGCCGAGCACAATGCCCGAATCCGGGACAAACAATTCCCGCAATTTGTCAAAGAGTTGCTGCTTGGCAACCATTCGCTTGTACGACAAATGCAGCATGAAAGCCGGGACTTCCTGGTGGCGGATAGCCTCGCCGATCTGGCCGGCAAGATGAACGCGCTGACCTGCTCCCACGACATCAATCCCGCTACACTTCAGGCCACCGCAGATGCCTTTGATGCCAACTTCGCCAGCGGCACCAGTCTCCATAACGACCCCCAGATCCGGATGATCCAGCACGCCCGTGAATGGAAGCCGGACCGGTTGCGCACCTGCAAACCTGCACCGCTGCAAAAGCCCGGTGCCGGGCCCTACATTGCCATCCGGATGCAACTGATCACCCGCAAGAGCCTGGGCGGCCTGCAAACCGATCTGCAAAGCCGCATCCTTAACGGTCAGGGAAAACCAATTGAGGGCCTTTACTGTGTGGGAGAAGCTGCAGGTTTTGGTGGCGGTGGTGCAAACGGCAAACGTTCCCTCGAAGGCACCTTCCTGCCCGGGTGCATCATGACCGCCCGGGCAGCGGTGCGTTCCATTGCAGCCGGAGGCTGATCGCATGACTTTGAGGCTGACTTACCCGGCCACCGCTGAAGACTACCGTGAAAGGGCCCGCGCCCGATTGCCCCGGTTCCTGTTCGATTATCTGGACGGGGGAGCAACCGACGAACAGACCCTCCGCGCCAACGAAACCGAATGGGGCAGCATAAAATTGCGCCAGCGGGTACTGATTGACGTCGACCAGGTGGATACCTCAACCACCCTGGCCGGTGAGTCCTGTGCCATGCCTGCGGTACTGGCACCACTGGGCCTTGCTGGCATGATGGCGCGGCGAGGGGAGGTTCAGGCGGCGCGAAGCGCAGAATCCGCCGGTATACCCTTCACACTCTCCACCGTTGGTATCTGCCCGGTGGAAGAAGTACAGGCCGCAGTGACCAGAGCCGCATGGTTCCAGCTCTACATGATACGAGACCGGGCCCGCATCAAAGCGCTGCTCACCAAAGCCTGGGAAGCGGGCTGTCAGACTCTCGTGTTTACCGTCGACTTACCGCAGCCGGGGATGCGCCATCGCGACTTCCGTAATGGTTTATCCGTCACTGGCCCCCGCGCCAAAGCTCTGAAGGTCGTGCAACTGCTGTCCCGCCCAGGCTGGTTGTGGGATGTGGCCTTGCGTGGAGGCCCGCTGAACTTCGGCAACCTCAGCGACGTTGTGCCGGATGCAGGGGATCTGGACGCCTTCAAGGCCTGGATTGATGCCCAGTTTGATCCTACCGTGACCTGGGCTGACATTGAATGGTTGCGCCGCCACTGGAAAGGCACCCTGTTGCTGAAAGGCATTCTGGATGGAGACGATGCCCGCCAGGCCGTGAATGTGGGAGCCGATGGCATCGTGGTGTCCAACCACGGGGGCCGACAACTGGACGGCGTCGCGTCGGGGGCCGGCAAGCTGCCCGACATTGTGGCGGCTGTCGGCTCAGAGACCGAAATCCTGGTGGATGGCGGCGTTCGCAGCGGCGTGGATATATTTCGTGCTTTGGCACTGGGTGCCCGAGGCGTCATGATCGGCCGTCCCTGGGCCTGGGCGCTGGCTGGCGCCGGAGAGGCCGGTCTGAATAACTTTCTGGCAAGTCTTCAGCAGGAACTTCGGCTGGCCATGACCCTGACCGGTGTTACCCGAATTGTGGACATCGGCAAAGACCAATTGGATAGATACCCTGAACCCGGAAAGCGTGGAGAAAAATAATGACAAACGGCGCACAAGCCCTGATGAAAACCCTGGTGGATGCCGGTGTTGAGGTCTGCTTCAGCAACCCAGGCACCAGCGAAATGCATTTTGTGGCCGCGCTCGATGATGAGCCCAGAATGCGGGCCGTCCTTGCCCTGTTTGAAGGTGTCGCCACCGGTGCGGCCGACGGCTATGCCCGCATGGCTGATAAGCCCGCCGCCACTCTATTGCACCTGGGTTGCGGGTTGGGCAACGGGCTGGCCAACCTGCACAACGCCCGCAAGGGCAAGGTTCCGGTGGTGAACATAGTTGGCGACCACGCCACCTACCACGTGAAATACGATGCCCAGCTGCAATCCGATATCGAAACCGTCGCCCGTAATGTTTCCCCCGGTTTCGTCCGCACTGCCAAGAGTACAGAAACGCTCTGCCAGGATGCCGCCGAAGCCATTGCCGCCGCCCGGACTGCGCCGGGGCAGGTGGCCACACTGATCCTGCCGGCCGATGTTTCCTGGGGGGAGGGCGGTGTGCCAAGTGCCCCCCTGGCGCAGCCCACACCGGAGCCGGCTGACGATGCCACGGTAGAGGCCATTGCCGCTGCCATCCGATCCAGCAAGAAGACGGCCCTGTTGCTGGGCGGCCACGCCTTGCGGGAACCAGGCATGCTGGCAGCAGCAAAGCTGGCCGCACATAGTGGTGTTACCTTGCTGGCAGAGACGTTTCCGACCCGGATGGAACGGGGGGGCGGCCTGCCCTANATTNAGCGCCTTGCCTACCTGGCTGAGCTGGCGACGNTGCAGCTGACCGATGNGGAGCAACTGATTCTGGTGGATGCCAAAGCACCNGTCTCTTTCTTCGCCTATCCCGGCAAGAAGAGCTANCTGGTNCCGGATACCTGCCAGGTACATACCCTGGTGGCNCCCGACCAGGACATCCTGGCCAGCCTGAACAAACTCAACGATGCCGTCGGCGCCAGCCAGTCCGAACCGACGCTGCAGCCCACGAAACGCCCAGGCCGGCCACGGGGTAAACTGACGGCAGAGAAAGTCTGCAAGGCCGTCGGCCACCTGATGCCCGAGAACGCCATCATCGTGGATGAAGGCATCACCTCCAGCCTGATGCTCTCGGTAATGACCGCCGGCGCGCCCCGCCATGATTTGATCACCCTCACTGGCGGCGCCATTGGTCAGGGCCTGCCCAACGCCGTAGGCGCCGCTGTGGCCTGCCCCGACAGGCCGGTACTGGCCCTGATCGGTGACGGTACCGCCATGTACACCCTCCAGGCCCTGTGGACCATGGCCCGTGAACAACTGAATGTTACCTCCATCATCTTCAACAACGCGTCCTACTCTGTGCTCAACATTGAACTGGAACGGGTTGGTGCGGAAGAAGCCGGTGAAAAAGCCAAATCCCAACTGGACCTGCGCGGCCCGGTGATCAACTTTGCGGAAATGGCCAACGGCATGGGGGTTCATGGCGTGCGGGTGCATACGGCCGAGGAGATGGCAAAGGCCCTTGAGTACGCCCAGAGAATGCCGGGGCCACACCTGATTGAAGCCGTGATACCGGAATCCCTGAGTGGCGTGAAGCGCCGGATACTGCCGTGGATGCTGCGCTCGTTGCCGAGCCTTCCGCTGTCGGTTTCCAAAGCGTTGAAGCGCAAGCTGGCGCCGTGAGGCAGGTTCAGGAAAGCCGGAGAGTCCTGGGACTCTCCGGGGCTATTGCAGGATAGGAAATTAAAGCCAGGTCAGGCCAACGCTGATGATGATGCCGGTAATGATGAGCAGCATCAGGCAATAGCCCATAATGTCCTTGGCTTTCAGCCCGGCAATCGCCAGCACCGGCAGGGCCCAGAAGGGTTGTAACAGGTTGGTCCAGGCATCGCCCCAGGCAACGGCCATGGCCACCCTGGGTATGTCCGCTCCTAGTTCCTGCGCGGCGGGCAACATGACCGGCGCCTGAACCGCCCACTGGCCACCGCCTGACGGCACGAAGATATTCACCAGCCCAGCGCTTAGAAAACTCCAGAACGGCAGGCTTTCTGCGGTCGCAATGGAGACGAAACCTGCCGAAATGCTGGCTGCCAGTCCGGATGCCGTCATGACACTCATGATACCCGCGTAAAATGGGAACTGGATGACAATGCCGGCGCCGCCCTTAACGGCCTCGTTCAGACTGGCAAGAAGGCGTTTGGGGGTCTGGTGCAGAATGATCGCAATGAACAGGAACATAAAGTTCACGATGTTCAGGTTCAGCCCGCCGCCAGCAATAAAGTACTGGAAGACGAATGCAATACCACTGAAACCGATCAGCCAGGCGAGAATCCTGCTGTTTTCCAGGTAATCCGCCGGGCGGCTGATAACCACGGATGTGTCGGGTTCGTCGTCCAGGATTTTGGGGTCTGCGTACACGCTGTCCCTTTCTTCGGGCAGCATGAGGCGGTTAACCAATGGCACGATAATGAACAGTGCCACCACGATGGCCAGGTTGAAGAAAGCGAAGATCGTTTCACTGGTGCCGATAATGCCGATCACGTCTGCCGTGAAGTGGCCCTCGGTAGCGATGGTCAGTGGAATGGACCCGGCAAGCCCACCGTGCCAAACAATGAACCCTGAGTAGGCGCTGGCGATCAGCAACGGATAGTGAACGCGAATCTGGCGTGCCAGGGCTTTGGCGAACAGTGCGCCGACAACCAGGCCGAAGCCCCAGTTGAGGTCGGATAAGCCAAATAACGGAAGTCGTGCGAAGTATCACTGGCGAGATGAGCATAGATGTTGTCCAGTTGTCTCGCCCGCCAGCCCATGACCTGTCGGAGCGGTGAAGGCAACGCTGTGAGCAGGTGCATTGGCGGAACGCTGAGTAGAACAGGGGCCCCGGGTAGCGAGGTGCGAGTAATTGGCGCAACTTAATCAATTGCTGTCGAAAACGATAGCGGGTTGTGAATCCTGTGGCGTCGTTCACACCCATGCTCAGCAGAACCACACCTGCCTCCGGCAACCTGGGCGTTTTTTGCCGGGCCTGCTTACCCTGGCAGAGCAGTACCGGAAAGAGCAGGGCAGTAGTCAGCCAGAAAGGGAGGTGCATCGGGAAGGGCTCCGGTTAATTGGATAGCTTGGCTCGTTTCTCTGGAGACATTCCCCGTTCCCACTCAGCTTCATCTCCCAGTGCTGGCAGAAACCGGCCAAACTCGATCATCTGCGAGGCCGGAATGTCCTGCAGGTAAATCCAGACCTCCTCGGAAGTTATGCCGGCAATCCTGGCTATCGCCTCCAGCACATGAGTCATCAGCGCCTGCTTGATTTCTGCACTGCGGCCTTCCCGGACAAGACCTGACACATAAACGTGGGGCGCGTTGTTCACGCCGCCACCAACAAAGTGCTCACCCTCATCAAGCGAAGTGAACAAAACCTGGGCAAAAAAACGGGGTGCGCCGGTTTGGCTGTTATGGGCCGTTGTTATGGCATCCGCGATCTGGGATTTCTGCTGTCGCGAGAGAGAAAGATTCGCGGTCGTGACAGTATAAGTTGGCATGGGAAAACCCTCCTGACATACAGGCAAGCCGGGATCGATGGGCTACTAAACTTATCTTCTCCTATGGGGGATGATAAGTCCTATAAGATTAGTACAAACCTGGCAACCTTCATTCTTTTTCCGTTGCCGCTCGGGGCATGGCTCTAGATAATGGTCTTGCCGATTTGGAATTAAGAACGAATAGTGGAGGAAACCGGGATGAAAGCGATCAGGCTGCTCAGTACTACTGCGATTTTTCTCGGCGCCCTTTTTGTTGTAGGGCCTGCCCTGGCCGAAGATTCGGAAAATAGAAAGGAGCTTAAGCGGATTGACCTTTCTGGTTCGCCCGAGATGGAGGTGATATCGTCAATCAGTGAATACAAACCCGGCGAGGTTGTTGGGCGCCATTTCCATCACGGAGTCGAATCAGGTTATTTCGTTCAGGGTGGAATGATCCAGCCTCCCGGTAAAGATCCAATTAAGATTCCTACCGGCGCACCCATCATGAACGAGCGTGGCGTACCCCATGCTGGGTTTAAAGTGGTTGGCGACATGCCGTTAAAAATTTTCACAGTACATATAGTCGACAAAGGAAAGCCGCTGTACGAATGGGTTGATAAATAGCTGCGTTACTTTAGTGATCTATAACTCAATGCTGACAGACCCGCCAAGAAAACCGGACGACCCATTGCCGGGGCAGCTTGTTTGGGAGGTTGAAGCCCTGAGCAGCGTCGGGGTTGTCAGCGTCCTTTAGCCTGCGCGCCCGAATACCCGCTCAAAGAATCCGGCCTCACGAACGTCTGGTATCGGCAGGTTGTCCACTTCTTCCAGGGCCCGGCGCCAGAACCTCTCGGGGTCATCCAGTTGCGCTACGTTCGCCCGTTCATCGGGGCTGTAGTGGTTGTGTTCACCGGCTATACCCTTGGCCATGAGCTCCTGGGTCCAGAGGTAGATCGCTCCCCGGATAGTCCTCAGCAGGCGGCAGTAGACGTTCCGGCTGAGATTGATGGCCAGCTCGGCAGTAAGATTGATCTGTTTCTGCAGGAGGGCCATGTCTTCTTTGGCCAGCAGTACCCGATTGCCACTGCCTTTCTTGCAATTAACACAGACTTTCTCAAGGGCTTTCACGCCCTCAAGCAAGTCCATGTAGCCGAATTCTTCTTTCTGCTGATCCTCCATTGGGGCGGGAATCCAGCCATACTGGGGAGACTTGGCAACGATATGTCCATGCAATCGCCGCCGATAGGGTGGGGCGGCCTCCGGGTCCTGATAGCCATCAAATTCGGTACGCAGCCACGCCGCCATTTTCCGGTGTCGAAGCATCATGGCCAGGGTAATGGCGGAGGGCATGATTTCTTCAAGCAGCTCGGCGGAATCCCGCGTCCGCTCGTCGAGGTGGTTAACCGATGTTGACATTGTTCCTCCTCAACAACGGGACCCCCTGGTTTTCAGGTTCTCAGCCCGTTGTTCGTTTTATTGTTTTGGCGTTCAGCGGCATTTTCTGTTACTACCGGTGAGTAAAAAGTAGTCAGATACCGTGGTGGCCGCCGTTGTAAAAAAGTTACTGCTTTGTAACCGCCGGTAAGTGGTTGCCGAAGCTTACGTGATTCAGTGGGCGTCGGCGGTCGCAGGCCTTGGCCAGAGAGGTGAGCGGAATGAAAAAGGGCAGTGAATTCGAGTCCCGGAGAGCATCGATGGTAGCGTGTCAGCTCGTCGCCCGGGGAATCCAGTCGCCACTGGTTCTTGAGGCCATGGGACGGGTGGCACGGGAGAAATTCGTGCCCAAGGGTATGCAGGACCGTGCCTACGATGACGGGCCGCTGCCTATTGGCGCTGGGCAAACGATTTCGCAGCCGTACATCGTGGCCTTGATGGCAGACGCTCTGGATCTTCGGGGTGGCGAAAAAGTGCTGGATATCGGAACCGGGTCGGGTTACGCCGCTGCCGTTATTGCCTGTATCGCCAGCAAGGTTTTCAGCATGGAAAGAGTGCCGGAGTTGGCGGAACGGGCAGCCAGAACCCTGGTATCGGAAGGGTTTGATAGCGTGGTGGTCCGCTGCGGTGATGGCACCCTGGGCTGGCCAGAACACCAGCCCTTCGATGGCATCGTCGTGGCCGCCGGTGCGCCTGCGGTGCCTGAGGCGTTAAAACATCAGCTGGCTGTTGGCGGCTGCCTGGTGATTCCGGTTGGCTCCAGGCATTCCGTGCAGTCGTTACTGCGGATTACCCGGGTTTCGGGGAGCGAATTCAGAACCGAGAACTTCGGAGCTGTTCGTTTTGTACCCCTGCTCGGTGAGCAGGGGTGGTCCTGACGAGATGGTTCTGAACACAGTGAGCGGGCGCGAAGTTCCTCAGCCTTAACGGCATCCGGTTGTACCTGGGCCACCAGGTTTTTCACCACTGCCTGTAATGCCGGTGAGCACTGATCAACAAGCAGCTCCGATATGAACACCTTGGGGAGTTCCCCGGAGGGGTGTTCATAGTGTCGGGCGTACAGTTTTTTGGCCTCAAAACGGTATTCGCCGTCTTGCTCATAACCAAGGCTCAGAAAGTGTTCAGCCAGGGCTCCGAGCCGCACCGGATCGAGGTTGAAGGTGCGCAGTGCAATGTGGTCATTGACGATGGCCTGTCCTTCTTCGGCGGCCGGGCATTAAATGCTGTTGAGCGCGGGTGAAATGGCGTTAGTATGAACAGCGAGTCAGTATCTGAAACAGACAGTACAATAACAACAAAGGAGCCGTTTATGGCGGTAGATCCCCGGAAGCAGACCTCACTCCATTGCCTGTATTACTGGGCAGAGGAGACCCCCGATCATGTCTACCTGACCCAGCCATTCCCGGATGGCCGTGTCGAGGATATCACCTGGAAGCAGGCCGCAGACCAGGTGTCCCGGATGGCCGCTTACCTGAACAGACTGGATCTTCCGGAGCCGAGCAATATCGGTATCCTGGGCAGGAACAGCGCGCACTGGATCCTGGCCGATCTGGCAATCTGGGCCGCCGGCCACGTGTCGGTGCCATTGTACCCTACCCTCAATGGTGATACCGCGGCCTATGTGCTTGAGCACTGCGAGGCAAAACTGTTGTTCCTCGGTAAACTCGATGGTACCGCAGACGGCTGGAACGACATCAAAAACCACATTCCGGACGATTTGCCGCTTATTTCCCTGCCCATGTCACCAAGGGACGACACGCCAAAGTGGCTGGAGATTATCGCCAGTCAGGGGCCTGCGGACCCGAGGCTGCCAGACCCGGATAACCTGGCGACCATTGTTTACACGTCCGGCAGTACCGGCCGTCCCAAAGGGGTGATGCACAGTTTCCGGACCATGATTTCAGTGGCAGACGGGTTGCAGCAACTGTTCCCGGTCTCTTCCGGTGAACGGATGCTTTCCTACTTGCCGCTGGCCCATGTGGCAGAGCGGGCGGCGGTGGAAACCCAGTCTCTGTATTACGGCTTTCGTCTTTACTTCGCCAATTCCCTGGATACCTTCCAGGAAGATCTTCAGCGGGCGCGGCCGACGCTGTTTTTCTCCGTTCCCCGCCTGTGGATGAAGTTCTACCTGGGTGTAAACGCGAAATTGCCGCCCAAAAAACAGAAGCTGCTGTTCAACCTTCCCATCGTCAGTGGCCTGGTCAAGAAGAAAGTACTCCGGCAGTTGGGGCTGGACCATTGCCGGGCGGCGCTCACCGGCGCCGCGCCGCTGTCCGCTGACATCGTCAACTGGTACCGGAATCTCGGGCTGGAGTTGCTGGAGGTCTATGGCATGTCAGAAAACTTCGGCTACTCCCACGCCAACCGGCCGGGTCAGGCGAGGGCTGGCTCTGTCGGTATGGCCAATCCGGGTGTGGAACATCGCATTGGCGAGGGGGGTGAGGTCCAGGTAAAGAGTCCCGGGCAGATGCTGGGTTATTACAAGAATGATGAAAAAACCAAGGAGGACCTCACCGAGGACGGCTTCCTGAAAACCGGAGACATGGGGGAAATCGACCGGGACGGCAGCCTCCGGATAACCGGCCGGGTGAAAGATTTATTCAAGACCTCGAAGGGCAAGTATGTTGTTCCGGTTCCCATTGAAAACCGTTTTAACCATCCCAAAGCTGAAGTGGTCTGTGTTGCCGGTGCCAACCAGCCGCAGCCGTGCCTGATGATCCTGCTTTCCGAGGAAGCGCGGGGTGAACTGGAAACCGGTGCTGATCGCAGCGAACTTGAGCAGGAGCTGGCCGCTGAACTGGAAGCCGTGAACGCTGAATGTGAATCTCACGAGAAAGTGGCATTCGTGGTGGTGGTCAGGGAACCCTGGACCATGGAGAACGGCATGTTGACGCCGACCATGAAGATCAAGCGGAATGTGATCGAAGACTTCTATAACCAAAAAATGGACGACTGGTTCAGCCAGAAGAAAAAGGTAGTCTGGGAGTTCTGACTCCCGAACGCAAAACGCCGGTGGCTCCCTCGGGCGCCGCCGGCGTTTTCAAATCCCTGTGTTTTGTTTCCAGTCTGCGCGCGGTCTCGCATTCATGCCAGATTTCAGTGTTGGCTCAGTGGCCGCCCTGCATCCGGGTCATGTCCGGAGCAACGTTTGCGGCTTTCCGATTGAAGCTCCGCATCTTGCGACTGAAAAACTGGCCCGCCTGCTTTGCCGCAGCACGGGTATACTGGCGCCTGACCTCAGCACAATTGTGGAGGATACTGGACGGCAGCGGGTGAACGGTTGCGATATGGTTCTGAGTCATAGCGCCTTCCTCCTTTAATCTGATCGGGTTAGTTAGTTATCTACCTTTAATTTACACGGTATTCTAAGGGTTCTTATTTGCAGCTTAAATAAGTTAAAATCCGTACTCACGTTGCAAATATGCAGTAACTATGGACTGGGATTATCTTCGATATATCAGGGCCCTGGCAACAGGTGGAACACTCGCCAAGGCCGGTGAATTACTGGGCGTACACCAAACCACTGTTTTACGGCGACTTGACCAGATGGAGGAGTCGCTGGGTGTGCAGTTTTTTGAACGAAGCAGAGACGGACTGCAGCTTACACCAGTGGGTGAAACGGCTTTTCGGGAAGCCGAGCGGCTGGCAGTGGAGATGGAAAATCTCGAACGCACATTGGTGGGGCAGGACTCCGCGCCGGTTGGCAAGGTGCGCCTGGCCGCCGAAGACGCCATGATGAATGAGTTGCTCAGCCCGATACTGGCGGAGCTGGTGCGGGAGTTCCCGGATATTGAGCTGGAAATTCTGACGGACAACGATGTGGCCAATCTCAGCCATCGGGAAGCGGACCTGACGCTCCGGCCGGAAAACAAGCCGCAGGCAACCCTCGAGGGAGAGCGGATTGCCGCCATCGAATCGGCGGTTTACGGCTCCGCGCGGTATTGCCGGCGAAACCGCAACATGGACATTGAGAATCATCCGGAGGCCTGCCTGTGGGTTATTCCCGATGAAACCTTCAGCCATCTGGCCACGGGTCGTTGGTACCGCAAGCATCTGAAGAACGTGGCATCTGTCATTCGCTGCAACAGCCTGCAGTCCATGCATGCCCTTGCCAGGGCCGGCGCCGGTCTGGCGGTATTGCCGTGCTATCTCGGTGAAGGTACCCGTGAGCTTCGTCGCCTGTCAGACCCGCTGGAAGGCGAGAGTGTCGATCTGTGGCTGCACGTGAACCAGGATACCCAGCAGATGGCTCGTGTCCGGATTGTCATGGAGTATCTGGTGGAGCGACTGCAGGCGCTTGAACCCCAACTGGCGATCAGAACGGCGCTGTAACCGGATTCAGCCGCAGAACGGCCAGAACTGGTACCAGTGCCAGCACTGGAACTCCTGTTCACAGGTGTTGAGCTGATGATCATATCGAAAGGCCCGGGCCTGCACCCGGGAGGCGAGGGTCGTCACGGCCGGTTTCTGCACGAAAGTCTTACGGGCATAACCGCCCCGGCCTTCGTGGTAAGCGAGATACAGTTGCCGCGGGGCTGAAAACGGAATATCCAGCTGCCGGTGGGTCAGGTGATTGTACCAGCCGACAAAGTCCAGGGCGTACTCCATATCGGTGCGAACGGTAAACCAGCCCTCACCGTTGGCCTGCAGGTATTCCTGCCACGCCGGGTCCAGGGCCTGGGCATAGCCGTAGGCGGTTGTCGGCCTGGTCCAGGGAATAAAGCCCCAGAGCACGGAGCGCGGTGGGCGGGCATGGCTGCGGAAGGACGATTCGTAGTAGACAAAGGCCATTTGCGTCGCGATTGGTGTGCCCCACCGTTGCTCGGATTCGCGGGCGTAGTCATACCAGGCCGGATGTTCCCGGAAGATTTCGCACAGGTCTTCCGGGTTCGCCGGAGGGGCCGGTGCCAGCAGGCTGAACCGCAAAGTGGCCCAGGTGGCCATCAGCAAACCCAGCGCCGGCAACCCGTACCACCGGGCCCGGCTTCTCCAGATCTCGATGGCCGTTCGGCGACGTCTGCTGTTCTGGCGAGGCTTCTTCCGCATTCCTACCAAACTGTCATCTCCGGGACCGCGGGATTGCTTGCTGCATGCATCACACCCATGGCATAAGGGAATCAACAATACGTTCGGGATGATAGGTAAATGAAGCGATTTGCCCTAATTAAACCTCTTTTAGTCACAGCCCTGCTCTTTACCGGAGCGGTCCAGGCGGCAACGGATGCCCGCCAGGTCCTGGCGGCGTCGCCTGTTGACGATATTGTCGCCAGATATCCTGCCATGATGAGCCAGGGCATTCGGGACGGTCTGAAGCGAAGCGGCCAGTTGCCGCCCATGGTGGCGGATACCATCGGTAATCTGGTGAGTAAGAGTTTCAGTGCCGCCGACATTGAGCAGCAGATTATTACCGATTTGCAAAACCAGCTGACGGACGCACAGCTTGACGCGGTGCAGGACTGGTATGAAACACCGGTTGCAAAGAAGATTTCCGCTGCCGAGATTGCCGCTTCCGAGCCGTCTGCCTGGCAACAGATCCAGGCCCGTGCTCCAGAACTGAACGCCAAATACAAGGGCACCCGCAAAGCGCAAATGTTCGACCGCTTTGACCGCGCCTCCCGCGCTACTGAAAGCGCGGTGGATACAAGCATCGCGGTGCAGCTCGGGCTGGCAACGGCCATGGCGGCGTTCAGCAGTGATTCGGTCAATTACGATCAGCTCCGGCAGCGCATTGAAAGCCAGCGCAGTATGCTGACCGGTGTTGTCGGCCAGCAGGTGTACGACAGCTATCTCTATACCTACGAGACTATCGGTGCCCAGGAAATGAACCTGTATCTGGGGTTTCTGGAAAGCCCCGCCGGTGCGGCGTTCTCGAGGGTTGTTACCAATAGCATCCAGCAGGCGATCACCGACCCGATCGAATCCGTTGGCAGGCAATTGGCGCAATTTCTCTCGCCGGCGTCCGCAAACAGCCAGTAAATGCTGCTGAAAGCGCTCTGAAATTTGTGAAAAGGCAAATTCGGGTCCACTCTCCTTGGTAAGAGTGACCGAGGAGGTGCGACCATGGATTTTAATGCCTATCAGAAAGCGCTTCCGGCAGAATTAAGGGGCTCTGAGTGCCCCTTCGGGGCGGAAGAATTTGACCATCGGCTTGCCCGGGTGCGGGATAGGATGGCCGCTGACGATGTGGACGCGTTGCTGCTAACAGACCCTTCCGATATTTTCTATCTGACCGGTTACAGTACCTTTGAGGTGTCCGTTCACGTCGCCCTGCTGGTCACAAGCTCATCCCTGCTTCTGCAGGTGCCGTCCATCGAAATGGGGCCAGCCATGGTGACAACCCGGGTTACCAAGGTTACCGGTTACCGCTGGGAAGGCATTGGCGAAGTACTGTCGCCTTTGATTGATGCCCTGAACGGTTCTGCGGATATTGTCGGCATTGATGCCTGGCACGGCTCGCTCCGGCAGGGGGTGCTTGAAGGCCTGAAAGCAAGGCTTTCCAGCGTTCGGTTTATTGATAGTGGCGGCCTCGTAAAGAAGATTCGCATTGTCAAATCCTCAGGTGAAATCGAGTACTTGCGAGAGAGTGCGCGTATCACCGGAGAAGGGCTGAAAGCGGCAGCGGCGGAAGTTCGGCCAGGGGTAACGGATAACGACATTGCTGCTGTTGGTGCCCGGGCCCTCCTGGAAGCAGGCAGTGAATTCATGAGCATGCAACCGATCATAACCACAGGTCGGCGCAGCAGCGTGATTCACACCAACCACAAACGCTTCAGGATAGAGCAGGACGAGCCGGTATTTCTGGAGTTCGGTTCCGCCTGGCAGCGCTATACTGCACCCATGATGCAAACGGTGGTGGCCGGAACGCCATCGCGGGAAATGCGACAGGTGTTCGACGGTTGTCGGCGCATTGTGGATGTCCTTCTGGCGGCAGTGAAACCGGGAGTGACCTTTGATTCCGCCGCCCAGGCAGCGGAAAAAGTCCTGGCCCCCCTTGCCGGCACCGTGTTTTTCTCCGGCGTATTCGGCTATACCGTTGGTGCCCAGTTTCCGCCCTCCTGGGTGGAGGGTTCGGGCTTTATCGCACGCGGTGGTAACACGGAATTCAGTCCCGGAATGGTGTTCCATCTCCCGATTTGCCTGCGTGTGCCCGGGAAATGGGGGATCGGGTGCAGTGAGACGATTCTGGTGACGGATGCCGGCGCGGAGCCGATTACGTCCAACCCCTGGACGCTCGGCTCCTGAGAATCAGATCAGTTGCGGCTGGTCACTTCCAGCAGGTGGTAGCCGAACTGGGTCTTGACCGGACCGATCACGGTGTTCAGCTCGCTGTTGAACACGGCCTTGTCGAACTCGGGAACCATCTGGCCCGGGCCGAAAGAGCCCAGGTCACCGCCGTTTCGGCCGGAGGGGCATGAAGAGTGCTGCTTTGCCACTTCGGCGAAATCCTGGCCGCCTTCGATGGCTTTTTTCAGTTCTTCACATTTTGCTTCGCTGTCTACCAGAATGTGGCGTGCGGTTGCTTGTGCCATGTTCAATATCCTGTTGTCGGATGAATGGGTTCGTCAGAACGGGAATGCTGCCCGGACCGCACGCCAGAGGCAAGTGCTTTTTATCCGTGTTTCTGCGGCCTCACAGTCCTGCCTGCAAACCTGTACAATGCCGGCTTTCTTACAGCCGGCGCCTGCCGGCCCCACATCGACAGGTTTGCTTCTTGATTTCCACCGCCAATATCACCATGCAATTCGGGGCCAGGCCCCTGTTTGAGAATGTTTCTGCGAAATTCGGCAACGGCAACCGCTATGGTTTGATCGGGGCTAACGGCTGCGGCAAATCCACGCTGATGAAGATACTCGGTGGTGACCTCGAGCCCTCCGCGGGCCAGGTCATGCTGGAGCCCAGTGTCCGGCTCGGTAAACTGCGCCAGGACCAGTTCGCCTATGAAGACTGCTCGGTGCTGGACACCGTCATCATGGGCCATGAGGAACTGTGGAGCGTTAAAAAAGAGCGGGACCGCATCTACTCCCTGCCGGAAATGAGCGAGCAAGACGGCATGGCCGTGGCGGATCTGGAAGTGCTGTTCGCGGAAATGGATGGCTACACCGCCGACGCCCGCGCTGGCGAGCTGCTGCTTGGCCTCGACATCCCGCTGGAGCGGCACAATGGCCCCATGAGCGCCCTGGCGCCGGGCTGGAAACTGCGTGTTCTGTTGGCTCAAGCGCTGTTCTCCGATCCGGACGTACTGCTGCTGGACGAGCCCACCAACCACCTGGACATCAACACCATCCGCTGGCTGGAAAACGTCCTGGTGGCCCGCAACAGCACCATGATCATCATTTCCCACGACCGCCACTTCCTGAACAGCGTGTGCACGCACATGGCGGATCTGGATTATGGCGAACTGCGTCTGTTCCCGGGTAACTACGACGAATACATGACCGCCGCTACCCAGGCTCGCGAGCGCATGTTGTCCGACAACGCCAGGAAAAAGGCCCAGATTGCCGAGCTGCAGCAGTTCGTCAGCCGCTTCTCTGCCAATGCCTCGAAAGCCAGGCAGGCCACCTCCCGCGCCCGCCAGATTGACAAGATCCAGCTGGAAGAGGTGAAACCCTCAAGCCGGGTGAGCCCGTTTATCCGTTTCGAGCAGGGCAGGAAACTGCATCGC
Organism: Halomonas sp.; assembly: GCA_002707215.1. Classification (GTDB taxonomy): domain Bacteria; phylum Pseudomonadota; class Gammaproteobacteria; order Pseudomonadales; family Oleiphilaceae; genus Marinobacter. The sequence continues at coordinate 11,176 of PAKW01000013.1, read as the reverse complement.
CAGGCCGTGACCCTCAGGAACATAACCAAGGGCTTCGATGAAAAGCCCTTGTTCAAGAACCTGAACCTACAGGTTGAGGCTGGCGAGCGGGTAGCGATCATCGGCCCCAACGGCATCGGCAAAACCACCCTGCTGCAGTGCCTGTCCGGCGCTTACACGCCCGACAGCGGCGAGGTAAAGTGGACCGACAGCGCTGAAGTTGGCTACTTCGCCCAGGACCATACCGCAGATTTTGCCGATGATGACAGCCTGACGGACTGGATGGCCCAGTGGACCACCGGGGGTGAACAACTGGTTCGGGGTACCCTGGGGCGCATGCTGTTTTCCGGCGACGACATCGCCAAATCTGTCCGTGTGATCTCGGGCGGCGAGCAGGGGCGGATGCTGTTCGGCAAGCTGATCCTGCAAAAGCCCAATGTGATGCTGATGGATGAGCCTACCAATCACCTGGATATGGAGTCCATTGAGGCGCTGAACCTGGCGCTGGAGAACTATCCGGGTACACTGATTTTCGTCAGCCATGATCGGGAGTTTGTTTCTTCGCTGGCTACGCGCATCATTGAGCTTAAGGCCGACGGTGTTACTGACTTTAGTGGGTCTTATGACGACTATCTTCGTAGCCAGGGGTACCTCTAAGACTTAGGCTCTGGGTGCGGGCGGACATGTGGGCCTGGCTTTCCAAAACACGCTCCTTGCGGCACGTCCATGTGACGCTTGGGCTCCGCCATCCATGGCTCCGCACAGTTTTGGAAAGCCAGGCCCACACGCCCGCTTCAATCTTGTGAGTAGCCTTCGGTCATTTTAAGGAAAAGAACATGGGCGAGATTGAAATAGTTAACACAACCCGCAAATGGGTCGAAGATGTCGTCGTCGGCTACAATCTGTGCCCGTTCGCCAAACGGGAACTGGTCCGGAACCGGGTTCGGTTTGTGGTGTCGGATGCAGGGACCGAAGATGAGCTTCTTCACGCTCTTCACTCGGAGCTTCAGCGTCTGGAGGACGAACCGGAGATAGAAACCACCCTGTTGATTCACCCGGGTGTATTGCAGGACTTTGCTTCCTACAATGAATTTCTGGATGCTGCGGATGGTTTGTTGGCGTATCTGGATATGGAAGGTGTTTACCAGATCGCCAGTTTCCACCCGGATTACCAGTTTGAGGGCACCGAGTCGGGTGCTGCGGAGAATTACACCAACCGTTCACCGTTCCCGATGCTGCACCTGTTGCGCGAAGCCAGCCTGGAAGCGGCGATTGACAGTTATCCGGATGTGGATGGGATTCCGCAGAGAAACATTGAGTTGATGGAACAACTGGGCGCAGAGAAGATGCGAAAGACTCTTGCAGCATGTTTCGGTGAGTCCGCCCCTGGGCGGAATGGGGAGTAACCGTTCCTTGCACAGATTTTCAGGCTGGGGACGGCAAACTCAGATTTATCGTTTCCACCGGATACCATAAGAGCCAGAACACATGGGACTGCTTTTCGAGCAAATTGACAGCCAACCCTCGGTGATCGGTGAGATCACCCTGCGCCGGCGTCGGATTCCGGCGATTGGCGACCGGGATATCTACGAGGTGAAGCTGGGCGAGGAATTCCTCATGTCCAGCATGTTCGTGGACGCCGAAGTTGCCCTCTCCGACATCGGACTGGGCGAAACCGAAGGTGAAAACCTCCGTGTGGTTGTCGGCGGACTCGGCCTCGGTTACACCGCCGTGGCGGCTCTCAAACACCAGCGGGTCGACGAACTGCTCGTGGTCGAATACCTCGCGCCTGTGATTGGCTGGCATCAGAAAGAGCTCGTGCCCCTGGGCAAAGACCTTAATGCCGACCCACGGAATCGCTACGTTCATGCCAGCTTTTTTGACCTGGCTATCGCCGACCCCGAAACCGGCGGCTTTGATCCCGATAACCCCGGCAAGCCATTCGATGCCATCCTCCTCGATATCGACCACTCGCCCCGGGCCTTGCTGCATGACTCCAGTGCCAGCTTCTACACCGCCAACAACCTTCGCCTGATGGCCCGGCAACTCCGGCCCCGGGGCGTGTTCGCCATGTGGTCGAACGAGGGCGAGGATGAAAAATTCATGGCCGTGTTGAATGAAGTATTCACCGATGTCGCCTGCCACGTCGTATCCTTCTTTAATCCGTTCCAGAACAGGGAATCGTTCAACACCGTGTATGTGGCCCGAAAGCCGGGCTGAGAAACCGGAGTGCGTATGCCTGTAACGACCCATCGAAGCCGTCCCTTCAGTTCCAGCCAGCGCCTGCCCGAAACGGATCAGCCGCCGGTGTTACATGAGCCGGTAGAGGCGGGGGCGTTGCTGGCGGAGTTTATCCATCGCCACCCAAGGCTGCTGATTCTCACCGGGGCCGGGGTCAGTACCGATTCCGGCATTCCGGATTATCGCGATGGCGACGGCGCCTGGAAGCGCAGGCAGCCGGTTCAGCACAAGGCCTTCATGGAGGATTTTCATACCCGTCAGCGATACTGGGGCCGTAGCCTGATTGGCTGGCCAGTGATGCGCAACGCTGCGCCTAACCCTTCACACCAGTACATCTCCGACCTCGAGCTGCTGAATCACAGCAGCCTGGTGGTGACTCAGAATGTCGACCGGCTGCATCAGAAAGCCGGTACCCGGGCGGTAACCGATCTTCACGGCCGGGCGGATGAGGTGGTGTGCATGAGCTGCGGCTATCGCTGCCCGCGGGACCAGGTGCACGACCGTTGTACGGATCTTAATCCCGGATTCCGCAAGTATACCGCGGAGCGCGCGCCCGATGGCGACGCCGATCTGGAGGTGGATTTCTCGGATTTCCAGCTGGCGGACTGCCCGAGGTGCGAGGGTATTCTGAAGCCGGATGTGGTGTTTTTCGGGGATTTTGTACCCAAAGACCGCGTTTTTTCGGCACTGGATGTGCTCAGGGCCAGCGATGGTCTGCTGGTGATTGGTTCGTCGCTGATGGTCTATTCCGGGTTTCGTTTCTGCCGCTATGCGAGAGAATGGGGCAAGCCCATGGCAACGCTTAACCTCGGCCGTACCCGGGCGGAGGAACTGGTGGACCTCAAGCTCAATGCCCGCATCGGCGAAACGCTTGAAGCCGCACTGAAGCAACTGTGACGGGAAGCTGGCGTTAAGTCGGGGTCAGATGAAAGCGTTCATCTGACCCCGGATTTTGATCCGGGATCAACTGAAGTGAAGGCGGGGTCAGATGAACGCTTTCATCTGACCCCTTTTTCACAGCTCTGCAGGGGCGGCTTCAGGCCAGGTTGGAAAGCGTTCATCTGACCCCTTTTTCACAGCTCTGCAGGGGCGGCTTCAGGCCAGGTTGTAGAGAAACACCGCTGCAACGGCGACCGGCGTGATGAAGCGTATCGTCACGTACCACAAACGGAATATTGGCGCGGACAGCGACAATTCATTCTCCAGTGCCTGGCGGGACATCACCCAGCCGGCGAAGACTGCCACCAGAAAACCACCCAGTGGCAGCAGGATGTTGGCGGTGAAGAAGTCCAGCAGGTCGAAGATGGTCTTGCCCTCCAGCATTGGCACAAAGCCCAGGGGCGCAAAGTCAGCCCACAGGTTCAGGGACAGGATGGAGGCAATGCCCAGCGCCCAGCAAACAACGCCCGCGCCCAGTGTGCTGACTGTGCGGTTCATGCCTTTCTGCTCCTCAAGCCATTCCACAATCGGCTCCAGCAGCGAAATCCCCGATGTCCAGGCGGCAAAGATCAGCAGCACAAAGAACAGGGTGCCAAACAGCGAGCCCATGGGCATCTGACCGAAGGCCAGTGGCAGGGTCTGGAAGATCAGCCCGGGGCCGGCGCCGGGTTCCAGGCCATTGGCGAATACGATCAGGAAAATCGCCAGGCCCGCGAGCAGCGCTACACCCGTGTCGATGACGGAGACGGTAATGGACGTCTTGGCGATGGAGATGTTCTTGGGCAGGTAGGAACCGTAAGCCATCATCACCGCCATACCCAGGCTCAGGGTGAAGAATGCATGTCCCAGTGCCACCAGTATCCCTGAGGTAGTGAGCTTGGAGAAGTCGGGCTGGAACAGGAAGGCCGCAGCACGACCAAAGCTGCCGCTGGTCATGGCGTAGCCGACTACGATCAGCAGCAGCACAAACAGCGCCGGCATCAGAATGCTGACAGCTCGCTCAAGCCCGGAACGGACACCACGGGCGACCACCACCATCACCAGCGCCAGGAACACGCTGTGCCACAGGAGCAGGGCTGCCGGATCGCTGAGCAGCCCGGAGAATATCGCGCCAATGGCCTCTGCGGACTGGCCCGCAAACTGGCCACTGGCGGCGGTTCCAACGTAGGACACGGCCCAGCCGCCAATCACCGAATAGAACGACAGAATCAGGAAACCGGCCAGCACGCCGACAGCACCGATCATCCGCCAGACCGGTTTCAGACCCTCGCGTACTGCAATCAGGCGCAGGCTGTTCACGGGGCTGTGGCCACCCCGGCGGCCAATCATGACTTCAGCCATCATGATGGGAATACCGACCACGGCAATGCAGACCAGGTATATCAGGACAAAGGCGCCACCGCCGTTCTCACCGGTAACGTAGGGGAATTTCCAGATATTGCCGAGGCCGACGGCGGAACCGGTGGCGGCGAGGATAAAGGCGAGGCGCGATGACCAGAGGCCCCGTTTCGCATTGGAACCGTCAAGTGTCCCCGAATAGGTGGCGGAACCTGATGAATTGGCAGACATATCTTTCTCCTGGAGTACTTGTTTTTGTCAGGGATTGGAAGGCTGGAAGCTGCGGTGGTCTGCAGCTTCCAGGGGATGCACAGGCGTCAGGTTACCCGGTGCAGGCCAACCGCTCAGGCGCCGGCCCGGCGCAGGCGGTGTGCTTTTTGAACCGTTCTTCCGCCAGTTCGTTGGCGATCTCACCGGTCGGGCGGCCCGAGCGGTCAGAACGGTTAAAGATTTCGGTCAGGGTGTCGCCGATGGTGTCCACATGGGCGCGAACCTTTTCCGGCGTGGCACCGGTGCGCTCGTAGAACACGTCAATGATGCCACCGGCGTTGATGGCGAAGTCGGGCGCATAGAGGATGCCCCGGTCCCGCAGCATGGCGTCGTGCTCCGGGTGCTCCAGCAGGTTGTTGGCGGCGCCGGCCACAATGGTGGCTTGCAATTGCAGAATGCTGTCATCGTTCAGCACCGCGCCCATGGCGCAGGGGGCGACCACGTCCACCGGCAGGAACAGGATGTCCTCGGCGGTGGCCGGTTTGGCGCCCAGTTGATCCACGGCCCGCTGCATATTATCGTCGTGGATGTCATACACCCACAGCTCGGCGCCGGCGTCCTTCAGGTGTTTCGCCAGCCGGAAACCGACATTGCCAATGCCCTGGATAGCCACTTTCAGCCCGTTCAGGTTATCCCGTCCCAGCTTGTGTTTCACTGCCGCTTTCAGGCCAATAAAGGTGCCGTAGGCTGTCGCGGGTGACGGGTCGCCGTTGCTGGGGTTGCCGTCGAAACCGGTACGCGAGGCAATTCCGGCAACGTGGCGCGTGTGCCGGCCCATCACCTTGAGGTCGGGCACGCTGGTGCCTGAGTCTTCCGCCGCGATGTATTGGCCGCCAAGACCCTCAAGATGGTGCCCCATGGCTTCCATCAGGGCCTCGGTTTTCTGTTTGCGAGGGTCGCCGATAATCACGGACTTGCCGCCACCCAGATCCAGATTGGCCAGGGCGGATTTATAGGTCATACCGCGCGACAGGCGCAGCACGTCGCGCAGGGCTTGCTCGTCCGTCGTATAGGGGAACATCCGGCATCCGCCCATGGCGGGGCCGCGGGAGGTATTGTGGATGGCAACAATGGCTTTCAGTCCGGTTTCAGAATCGCAGAAAAAGGACAGGTGTTCGTGGTTGTCGAATTCAGGATGGCTGAATACGTTCATGGAGGGGGTACTATCGAGCATTTTGAAATCCTCTCCCACCTGGCCGGATCTCGGCATGAGCGGGTATCTTGTTTTTGTCGTCCGGCTTGTGGCCGGCGGTTTGATTTCATCGGTCCCGGATTCCCATTGGGAAATGCCCTTTTGGGGCTGGACAGGAACAAATTAGCGACGATTGACGTATACGTCAATTTCAAATTGGTGAATGACTGGCCATTTTCATGAGTTATTCAACTAACGGTTTGAGCTTCGGGCAAAATTTCCTGACATATGGTGGTTTTTGCTTATTCGTTTTTCGCGAGTTACCGCCTAGCTTCCCAAGATGTCTGCCACGACCTATTCTTATCAAATTCAGCCGCATAAAGTGCGTGCGGAATTCTTCCGCCTCTTACCCATCTCGCTGTTTGTGGTGGCGTTCGGGGCGGCCTTCGGCCTGGCCGCGACCCAGAAGGGGCTTCAGCCGCTGGAGGCAATTCTGATGAGTACCACTGTTTTTGCCGGTGCTGCCCAGTTTGCCGCCATCGATATGTGGGGCAGCGAAGTTTCGGTCCTGCCCCTGATGGTCGTGGTATTTGCCATCAACTCCCGTCATCTGTTGATGGGCGCTTCGCTGTACCCGATGCTCAGGGACCTGTCACCCGGCAAGCGGTATGGCCTGTTGTTGCTGCTGACGGATGCCAACTGGGCGGTATCTGCCCAGGAATACCAGAGTGGCCGGCGTAACCTTGAGGTGATTCTCGGTGGCGGACTGGTGCTCTGGCTGGCCTGGATTGTCGGTACCTGGCTGGGTGTTTACTTCGGTGGGTTGTTGCAGAATCCGAAATCCCTCGGGCTGGATATGGTTCTGGGGAGCTTTCTGCTGGCTATGGCACTGGGCGGTAAGAAATCACCGAGAGTTCTGGTGGCCTGGACTGTTGCAGCGCTGGCTTCGCTGGCGGCCTGGAAATGGCTGCCGCCGAACTCCCACGTCGTGGTGGGCGCTTTGGCCGGTGGCGTGATCGGGTTCTTCTGGCTTGAGCGCAAACCTGCCGCAGATGTGGAAGAGGGCGCCCATGGCCATTGAGACTACCACAGCTGGCATCCTGTTTCTGATTGCGATCATGACCGCAGTTACCCTGGTGACCCGCTTCGGCGGGGTATTCATCATGTCCTTTGTAAAGATCAGTCCGCGGATTGAGAGTTTCATCAATACCATGGCCAGCTCGGTACTGATCGCCATTATCGTGCCCATGGCGGTCAGCGGTGACGCGGGGGCTCTCGCAGCCTTGCTGGTAACCGCAATAACCATGCTTGCATTGCGTAAACCGCTGCCAGCCATCGCTGCCGGCATCGCGGCGGCCGGGATCGTGCGTTATCTGGCGTAAGCTGCCGATTCCAGGCTGATTGGAATTCTCTAGCCTCTGAAACCCTGCATCGGAGCAAGGAACAGGCGGGCAGAGCCTCCCAAAAACCGCTGTGAATACGTCCATGTACGCTTGGCTCCGCCATCCATGGCTCCGCACATTTTTGGAAGGCTCTGCCCGCCTGTTCCCCCTGGCTAAGGAGTGGTATCGGGCATTGGGTTCGTGTTTCGCAACGCGAGTTCTCCAACACCGGGAAGTTTGATGCCCAGCGCCAGCGGATTAACTCCGAACGACAGTCCCAGCACATTCAGCTCCAGACCTTCCCTGATTCCTGCCAGCAGACCGAAATAGCCTCCCAGTGAAATCTGGTAACCGGCCCCGCCCGGCACCTCCGCGACGAACTGCTCACCCAGGTAATCCTTGCCAATCGCATGGCTTGGCAGTGCAACTTCGAGCCCCGGCACCTCCCGGATCACCCAGGCAACGAAGGTATTGCTGTTGGGTCCGGGCCAGGCTTCGTACTCGGTCGGGTAGGGGTAGGATTTCACGGCCTGGTAGATATCGGGGATCAGTTTCTCTGATTCTTTGCCCCGTATGTCCGCATACAGCTCCGGCTTCGCGCCGTACCAGTGTCGGTCCGGTTCACCCGGTAGGGAGTTGACCACATAGTGGCGCCAGCCGGTGACCTCATGAACACGGTAATAGCTGGCACCTTTCTCCTTGGTGGCAATCCAGGTGTGCACCGAAAAATAACCGCGCCAGCTCCAGGCCCGTGCGCCATAAACCTGCACGATCGCTTCCTCGGTTGTCTCCGGTGCCGGTGCGATGCCCGCGCTCTCCCGGGTGGCGGTCTGCCAGCTTTCCGCGCCCTGCAGGCTGCCGCTGGTGGCCAGGAGGATTGGTCCGGAAAGCAGGAGTAGCAGACCACCAAGAAGCCACCCGATGTATTTGAAAAATCGTTTCATGAATCTGTCCAGTGTGGTCAGACCTTCGAGACTTGGTCAGCGCCGATAAGTTCCGGGCCTGCAGAAGGATTGCAGTGAAGGAGTACGATCACGGTTACCTCGCGGATGAGCACTGGGTGGTGCCGTGGTTTGCCGGAGCGAAGCTTGTCTTCTAGGCTCAGGGGTATCACGAACAAATTTTCAGCGAGGCCTATTATGTCTGACCATCATGTTTACAAGAAAGTGGAGATTGTTGGCTCGTCCAAAAAAAGCATTGAAGACGCCATCGAAAGTGCGCTTGAAGAATGTGGCAAGAGTGTCCGCAACATGGAATGGTTTGAGGTGACGGAAACCCGTGGCCACATCGTTGAAGGCAAGGTAGGCCACTATCAGGTGGTAATGAAAGTGGGTTTCCGTATTACTGACAGCTAAGGCCCGCTGGTCTTCAGCTATTTCGGATGGTCCGGTGCCGGATGGATGACACCAGTTGATTCATAAGCTCCCGGGCCTCGCCCTCATGGAGACTGTGGCACTTGTCCTGCAATACCCGCCGGTCGTGGTTCGATGAGGCGCTGGTGACGTCTTTAAGAAGATCCAGATACTGGCAGGCAGCCAGGTGTGCCTTGATCTCTGCGTCAATCAACCGTGTAACCAGTTCATCCACGGATTCACTGCAGAAAGGGCGGTTCCTGTTCAGAAGGTGACGCGCTTCCAGAGCCGCGTTCCGGGATTCCAGCCTCAACTCCCCTGCGGCCTCACCCGCTTCTACCGCCCTCAGGAAGGTGCCCAGGCGCTCGTAAAGTTGCCACACCTGTGGCCAGATCTTACTGTAGGCCTCCATCTCGGTATGGTAGCGGGCTTCCTCAAATGACGAGGCTGCCCCAGCGCTTCCGGCATCGCCTGGGCGGTTGAATTGCGCTACCCGAATGTCATCTAACTCACGCCAGAGTGTGTCGCACTTCTCGCGTAAGCTCGCCAACTGGTCCCGGTTTTGGTGTCGGGTGCCGGAAATAAGGCTAAGGGAAATCAGGGCCAGCAGTAAGGCTCCCGCAGCGACCAGCAGCGGTAAATGTACTGATGAGAGCATGCGCCAAAGCGCGTCCGTGTCCATGGTATCTGACCCCGTCGAATTCCTGTCCCGGACTTTCAGTATAGAAGCTAATCCTGCCCCTGCTGTCGGAAAGGCAGGGCAGATCTGGCGTCTTCAACGTAATCGAGCACGTCGCCTGCTTCTTCCCGGGTAAAGTTTTTGATGGCCTCGCGAAAACCCGGGTGCAGAACGCCATGCCAGGAATGGGTAATAACGGGCTCAAAGCCCCGCACCAGTTTGTGTTCGCCCTGGGCGCCGGCGTCGATGTGCATCAGGCCCAGGTCCATGGCCAGCTCGATGCCCTGATAATAGCAAGTCTCGAAGTGCAGGTGATTGTATTCGTCCAGGCACCCCCAGTAGCGACCGTAAAGGGTGTCCTCACCGGCCAGGAACAGTGCCCCGGCAATTAATTCGCCTTCTCGAACCGCCATGATGAGGTGCACATGCCCGGGCAGATACTCCAGCAGAAGTTCAAAGAACCGTTTGTTCAGGTAGGGGCGCTGGCCACGCTTCCGGTAGGTTGCCTGGTAGAACAGGTAGAAGGCTGAGAGCACATGGTTCGGGGTATCCCGACCCTGAAAGCGGACAAAAGAAATGCCTTGCTCAGCCACCTGCCGACGCTCCTTGCGGATGGATTTGCGCTTGCGGGAGTTCAGTGCTCCCAGAAAATCCTCGAAGTTCTGGTAACCGTGGTTATGCCAGTGGAACTGGCAGCCGATGCGGTGCAAACCCCGGTCGTGATGGAGCAGCTCCTGGTCTTCGTTGTCCGGGAACAGCAGGTGCCAGGAGTGGGCACCAAGCTTCCCGGTCAGCCTGTCCAGTAAGTCATGAAGCTGTTCCGGCGTCAGTTGGTGGCGCAGGCACGGATCCAGCAATAACCTGGGGCCTGCGGAGGGTGTAAAGGGAACGGCGATCAGCAACTTTGGGTAGTAGTCGAGGCCATGACGCTGGTAGGCATTGGCCCAGGCCCAGTCAAAAACGTATTCACCCATGGAATGGTTTTTCAGGAATCCGGGTGCCACACCGACAATCCGGCCCGCCATTCGGAAGACCAGGTGACATGGCGTCCAGCCGGTAGCCGCAGAGGTGCAGGCAGACGCCTCCAGGGCCAGGAAGAACTCGTAGCGGAGAAACGGGTTGGTGTGCCCTGCCAGTCGCTGCCATTCCTGTGCAGGAATGACAGTGATGCTGTCACAGGTTTCCAGGGTGAGGTCGGAAAGTCCGGATTCTGGCATGGTTGGGCAGTACTCCTTGATCTACCCGATACCATACGTCAGAACCCGGCTTCTGATCACCTGTCGGATTCAGCACAGCGTTTTTCCAGTTCCTCCTGCCAATTTTTCATGCGCTTTTCGTGCTTTTCACGCCTTTCTTCGTGCATCTGGTTCCAGATTTCACGCTGCTCATCGTTCAGTTTGAGGCGCTCGGCCATAGCCTCACGACGCTCCGCCATCTCTTGCTGGCGTTCTTCCCGGTTGAACTTACCTTTGCCATCTTTGAGGTTCTCACACATCTGTGCCATGTCATGCCTGTCGCCACGATGCTTGTAACCGTGATCGTCAGCCATAAGGACCGGGCTGCTCATCAACAGGGCGGAAGCAAGGGCGCCTGCGGCAAGGATTGAACGGGTGCGTGTTTTCATAAAGCTATTCTCCAATAGTTGCTGCGTTGGCAGCTGTTGCGTTAACGGTTGCTATGTTAGCGCCACCTTTCGTCAACGAGCGTCAGGTCTGTGTAAAGGTTCTGCAAAGGAAATTACGCCGAATCAGCGGCTTGTCGTGAGCGTGTTAGACTTCTTGCAGTCAAGGTGGAGAGCAAAGATGCAGAGCAGGGTTTTACTGGTCGAAGACGATGATGAATTGCGAGAGCTTCTGGCCCGCTA